>JBDSEV010000082.1:0-117436 GCA_039919885.1 Chitinophagaceae bacterium | reverse complement strand
ATACCCTCGCAAAAACAGGCAGGCTGGATTGATAAGCGGGAAAATCCCAGCGGATGCTGATGAGCGAATCGGTGCTGAAAATTTTCTTTACCAGTCCGCGGGGCAGACTACCCTGGTTAAATGCAACAGGCGTTTGCTGCCGCAATACCGTTCCCGCTGCATTTTTAAGCCGGTATTCATAACCCGCCGTTTTATCGGCCGACATTGGATCCAGGTATACCAACCCCATCGCCCTCAGAAAATTAATATCGAAAATAAAAAAACCATAATCCTTAGATGCGTGTGTAGTATTGAAAAACCGAACCACGTCCGCATCTGTTTTTGCTTTAATAAAAAGTTTAAAATCATTCGCCATTGGCGCGCCAGCCAGTTGTTGAAATGCCTCGTACGATTGTACCGGCGCAAAATCGCCCAGTTTGGTAAACTTATTATCGCCTTTTGTACTTCGCTCTGCATAAAAGCCCTTTGGATTGACCACAGAAACCGTTTTGCCATCCACATTCAATACCAGGTAATTACCTGACGGTGAACTGTACGCGAAATTGCTTGTATTAGCAGGGGCATTCTGGGTAAAACCATCGGCGCCGGCCATCAAACAGACCAGCGATGCAAGAAAAAATCTGAAACGTAACATAATGCGATATTTAAAAATAATTTCAATCATGTTCTATTTAATCCCTTCCGCTCCACCAAAACAGAGCGGCTATAGCCATTAAGGACAGGTGGATTTGCTGCCGATAAACATACTCAGCTGTTTTAACCCGCCTGTTCTGGATTCATACACAATCTTTGCGCCCGCGCCCACACAGATTTTTCCACCTGCATAAAACATGCCTATACAAACATCATTGCAACCGCAACTGTGACCGGCTGCCAGCACTGCTTCGCCGCTGGCGTTGGCATTAAAGTTCCAACCTTTGGCATCCGTAAAGCCACCTGCAATGTTTACACAAGCTTTTGCAGAGGCTTCCGCACAAATAAATGTAAAACAACCCTGTATGCCACCTTCGAATGCCATACCAGCATTGATTCGGAAATTGGCGTTTTTAAAATTGGCAATCAATCCGAAATCACTTCTGCTGTACAACCAAAGTTTTCCGGAGATAATACCAAGGTCAAGCCCGGGTGCATCTTCTTTCTTTACACCCATTTCCGATACTCCATTAACATAGATGCCCGAAAAGCTGCCATTATTGAGGTAGTCGTCTGGTGCCTTCTGCATATAGTAACTGATCGTTTCGCGGGTCTTGGCGTTCTTCACGCCAAAGCCCAGCGCAAACACCCCTTCTGATTTAATCAGTCCCAGCAGATCTACATTGACACCCGCACCAAGGAAGAAATACGTATCCGTTGCTTTGGTGCTTAAGATCAAATCACCCTGCAGGTGGGCCTTTACTAAATCCGGCAACGGTTGAAAATCTGCCACAACGCCGAGTGCAAAATATTCGTTGGGTATATCAATTACCAGCTTTGCTTTGGCAACATCCAGCGAAGCTACTTTTAAGTGCGCTTCACCTACAATTTTTGGCCCGCTCTCAATGGTAATGCTAATCGGATCCAATGAAATGGCTTCTTCAAAACCGGTGATGCTGGCGCCACCGGTAATGGTAACCGAGAAAAATTCCGGATTGGATCGATACGTAAAGCCGCCCCCTACTTTAGTAATGATGACGGGGCCAATGGGAATTTTAACGCCCGCAATAAAGCTGGCGCCGAGGTCTACACCACCATTGGGCATTTTAAAATAATGGAAGTCTATGGCCACTTTTATATTGGTTGCTACCACGCCCAGTGATCCCCCACCGGCAAATCCATTCTCCTTAATATCAAGGTAGGCGTCTACCTTGGTTCCGGGTATATCGAGGCCGAGTCCTATTTTATCTACAGTTACACCAGACGTGCGGAAATGAACGCCGCCGGTGGATAGTTTCAACAACTTTACATCAACGCTGAATTGTCCGTCGAGGTCAATCTGCGGTGAAGGGGTAGTCGTATTAAACGTGATGCTGTTCAATGCAAATTTTGCGAAGCCTGCATTGAGCGCCTTATTAACGGGCACCGTCACCCCAAATTGACCATTCGTCTGTATCTGGAAATAAGGTACGTCAATTGATTCCTTGAATAGTTTTCCAAAACTGAATTTTGCCGAGCCGCCCAATTTGTAAACGCCGGTATTGCCAATTTCGCCGAAAGACAGTGGCGTGCCGCCTGTTTTGAGGTTGATGATATTAAAGATACTCAATCCGTCACCCGGGAAACTAAATGAACCACCATACAAGCCACTGCTTCCAAATGCCAGGTCAGAAAACTGTAAGGTATTTTTCGGACTTTGCGGTACCTGAACTTCAATCTTTCCTGCAACTTTAAATCCGCGGGTACTAAACGCCACCGTATTAATTTCAGCCGACCACGATGCGATGCTGAACTTGACGTTGAGGTTTGACTTAACGGAAATATCTTTTATCGAAAAATCCGTTCCCAATTTCAGTTTTTCGAGATCAAAAAACATGGTGCTGAGTATGGGCAGGTCGGGAGATAAAACAAACCCTGCCATATCAAGGCCCGATGCATCTATTTTGCATTTCGCAAGATTAAGCATCGCCTGGAATCCATAAATTTCAACACCTGCATATTGATCAAGCGTTGCGGGTATTACTGCTGTGCCGGTTGTATAAGCCGCCGCACTGCTTGCCGCTGTTTTCAATTCATTCAGTTTTGCTACCAATGCCGCCTTGCCGTCGCCCTTCGCTTTGTCCACTTTTGCCTGGAAATCGGTCACGGCTTTATCAGCAGCCTTCTTTATTTCTTCCCTTGCATTTGAAAAAGCAAAACTCAGTACCGGTGAGCTGCCATCGGCCACAAAAACAGGTATGTCTTTGTCAATAGCGCCGCCTGCAGCAATCAATAACGGTTTCATATAATCGCCAAACAGCATACCGCCTGCACTGCCCACCTGGCCAAGGTTTAGCTGAACCTTGCCGCCAATGGTACCCTTGCCGGCTGTTTCTTCCCGTACCGTTATTTGAGGTGAGCCTTTTATAGTAATCGGCACGTAGCCAAAAAGTTTCATGTTCATCTCGGTCACATCCGTCTTTACCTGGCCGCCTGCCACCAGGGGATTACCCGCGCCATCAAACGTTACTTTTACATTGGTAAATTTCAATTTCTTATTACCGGGCGCTGCAAACACGGTATTGGCTTTTAGGTTTACAAAGGAACCGGTCCATTGCTCACCTGCGCCATCAGGCGTTTGATTTTCCAGTTCAATATCGAAACCCAGCAGTTTTGAAATATTGCGGCCACCACCATCTCCCAATTCAAAATTTTCTACGGAGCTGCCGCTGAAATTTTTGTTGATCTGCCGGCCCGTATACGCAGGCTTGGTAGCCTTTACCGTATTCTCTCCTTTTGGAATAAACAGCGCGTAGCTGCCATCCGCTTTTGATTTGGTAGTGATATATTCCTTTCCGTCTACGGCAATATCCGCACCCTCAATGTTTTTTCCTTTCGACGTAACCTTGCCCGTTAGTGCTACCCCGTGTTCCAGCAATACTTTTACCGTGGTAACCGACCCATCCACCGGCAGTACACTCATTTCGCCTGCCTGCACAATGTAATCCGAACCAGCTGCTCCAGTTACGGTATAGGTGAATGCCGAACCGCCACCCTTGTACAGAACCGTACCGCTGGCGTTCGTCGTGGTATCAAATGTTTCATCAATGGTTACCACTGCGCCTTTTACCGCGGCACTGGTGCCTGCGTCCGTTACAACGAAATTGATCTTTGCAAATCCTTTTTGTAAAAAGCCAACTTTACCCAAATCTTTGGTACCAACCGGCTGCAGGGTTGAACCAAAGAGATCATGAAACATCGGTGCCAGCTCGTTGGCCAACGTGGTTGTTCCTGCAGCGGAACGATTTACCGCGTAGCCAAAAACAAGTGATGCAGGTTTTGTTCCCCCGGCATTGTTGCTTGCAGGCGTTGGTTTCGTTGCCGCTACCACAGATGGCGAACCTACCAATGCCGTTGCCCATTCGTTTACGGAACCGCTGTTGTTCACGGTATAACCCGCAGTATAATTGTTGACGGCTGTTGCTTTGCCAGATCCTTTTGCGGGGCCTTTGCTTTTATCGATTTTTACAAAGATTGTTTTATCGATATAACCCTGGTTTTTTATTGTAAGCGAATCGTCTTTATAATTACTGGTTACAAAAAGTCCGTTGCTGTTTGCTTCAATGGGGTTGCCACCGCTTCTCCAGATAAGCAGTGCATCGTGCAGGGGGATCCCCGCTTCGTCCACTGCAATACCTGTCACCGTATACACTTCCGGCCTGAACTGGAAATTTACTTCATCGGTTTCTCCCCTTTTCAATGTGCGGGCGCCCTGTCGCGCACTGTCCATGCCATCTGTATTACGAACAGTCACTGTAAAAAAAGCACCTTCCTGCAAAACGGGTAATTTATCTATCCGGTAGTAACCGTTTGAATCGGTGCTGGTAGAATATTGAAACAAGGCGGTGACCTGGGCGCCAATGGTAGGGTTGGTAACTGACACCAGTTTGAAATCATTTTGACCTGAAAGGTTCGTTGTTCCGCCGGCCAGCGCATTATTTGGTTGATTACCTGTTGCAACTACTTTGTTAGCAACAGGGTTTACCTTGCTATTGATATTTTTATTGTTACTTACACCAGCAACCGGTTTATTTGCACCAGTCACCGTGGTTACTATATTCATACCTGCATGGGAAGCAGCGTCCGGATCTTTTGCACCCTCTCCACTCACCTTTTCTTTATACGATTCAACGACCTTGCTCTTGTCAAAACTAACCGTTACCATTGCACCTGCATTGGGAAAGGTGGCGGAATTGGCGTTGTTGTTCCTGTCTTCTACAAACATCTCCACCTTACCGGTGATATACGGCAACTGGTTTTGCAAGGTATAGCGCTTCTTTACGGAAATCACCATTTTCGATTCGTCGAGGTCGGCGGCAAATCCCGATCCCCCGGCACCCGCGCTGCCATACGCCACCGGTATGATGCCCAGGTACGCAGCGTATTGTTCTTTTCCTGTTGCATTGATTTGAACAATAAAATTATCGTTCCAGCTGTGCTGGTAAAATAATTGATTGATAGTCTGGCCATTCTTCACAGTGGCAATTTTTACATATTCCTTACCGGCAATGGTTTTCTTTTCTGCACCGGCTGCCTTTGCCATAAAAGCATAGTGTGGCCGGGCATTGTAACTCGCTGACGGTGCATACAGATCAATCGTTGCAGAAAAGTTTAATCCTGGTACCGATGGCGTATACCGGAAACTTTTTGCCACCAGTTGCACGTCACCGAGATTGATGTCTCCATTTGCATCAGGCGCTACCACCGGCATAAACGAACTGTATTTTTCAAAGTCTTCCTGCTCTACCGTAATGTGCAGCTTCGTATATTTTGTAATGTTGCGGAATTTGGGATCAATAAAGTTGACGGCGAAATTACCCGCCGCGTCAGTGGTTCCGGAAGCCAATAAATCTTCGTCCAGTTTGCTTTCATCGGGCATGCTGTACGTTGATGCCAGGTTGGCAACGCCAGCATTAGTTGCAGCACCTGCGATTAAATTCGTTTGTGCAACACTGTTATACATGCCCAGCTGCGTGCCCAGGCTGGTAGTGGCTGGCGATTTCGGACTATCTGTGCTCACCCTGTTTGCACCCGCTGCAGTCCCGGTTGCCTTCACCCCTTTAATAAAAACTTTTGCGCCGGCCAGCGGATGGGTATTCTTTCCTTTCTCTGGTGCAATTTTTAAATCGCGGAGTTCTGTTGTTGTACCATCGCCAATTACGCCCGTGAGCAGCATTTGCTGGGGTGCCGTGGATTGTGTATTAACAGCCGGCTGGGCCTTTGCATTGGCCGCCGTGTTTACCTGTCCGTTTCCTACCGCAGTAAAGCCCGTATTCTTATTGCCTGTCAGCAAAGCACCTGCGCGTAGGTTGGGATCGATGGCTTGCTGGATGCCTGTGTTATTTTCTTTACCGCCTGCATGGAAAGACTGGGCGGCCTTGTCTATATTATCAATTGTTTGTAGCACAGAATTGTTTACCGGCAGTTCTTCTTCGGCCTTTTTGAACGACCATACCGCACGTCCTTTTAATACTGAAGTGGGAATAAGCGTATTGATCCGCGGCTTTTCCGTAAAAATTGTAACAGGCACAGTTTCTCTTGTGATGTCCGCTGCCTCGCCGTAACGGAATGCCTGAACACGGCTGAAGCCACCGTTGTCAATTACGATTGGCGCATCCAGTGCGCTATTGGCCCGCACGCGGGCCACATACAAATGACCTTTTTGCAGTACTTGTTGGTACAACATAGTGTCAAGCAAAAAAGTGGGTGAACGCAACAATGTCTTCGTAAATACGGGCGGGTTGTTAATGGCATCCGTCACGGTCTGCGATTCAAACATTTCTCTTATTTCCAAATCATAGGTAACGGTGCTCAGGTTTAAGCCGCAGGTAGCAATGGGTGGCGTCCAGGTAAATATAACCGGCGAAGCCATGCGGATGGCAGGAAGGGCACTGCTCAGCGTATAGTTGCTGATGGGTTGTGTAAACTGTGGCGCACCTGCTTTTGAACAAATATTAAAACTGGCACAACCCAGGTTAATGTTGGATGCCGGCCCTCTTACCGCATTGTCTTTATAATATTGTGCGTAGAAACAAACCCGGTAAACACCATCCGGCAGCACGATGTTGTTGTTGGGATCGCGCAGCTGGGCTAAACTGGTACCGCTGGTTACCAGGTTGGCTTCATTAAAATTTCCAAAAGCGCCCACCACTTGCCCGGGCGTCATCTGCACGGGTACGCCCGAGCGCAAGGAGAACAGGTCCTGCTGGGAATAATCCGCCCGCAGGGCAATGGTAAACGGATTGGGTGACAATGCTTCGATGCGGCCGAATATTTTTACATCTGCATCGGGCGATGCGGGATTGTTATATAATAATACAGGAACAATATTACCACGGCTGATGGCCTGGAAAATGTTGGCATTGGCAGGCGGGGTAAAACGTGTAGTGATGGTAATGCCATTGGGCGGCGTAGCAGACGGCACTACAAATGTACCGCAGCCCAGCTCCGGCCTGGATGCATCCCGCATGCTGCGCGCAACTGCGCGAAAACAAACCCGGTACGTACCTTCAGGCAACCGCAAATTATTGTTGGCGTCCACAATGGTATTGATATTCACGCCGGTGGCAACCAGGTTGCCAGCTATAAAATTGCCAAAAGCATCCCTGATTTCATTGCCATTCAGCTGGCGTGGCACCCCCCTGGTGACCGTTATAAATTGTGTTGGCGAATAATTGGGCGATACATCAATGGTAAAAGGCGATGGCGCAAGGCATTCGATTCGTCCAAGCGCCAGTACTGTTTCAGTGGCCGCACCAAAACCGTTGACCGTGAAAGTAACGCGGACGTTTCCTGCAGCGGACATTTGTGTGAAATTGCTGCTGATCGGTGGCGTTACGGACGTGGTTACATTTATGACCAGGTCGCTTTGGGCTTTTGCCAACCCCTGCGTCAGCAAAAACAAACAGCAAAACAACCATTGTTTTGCAGCTTTAACGCGGCTCGTTGCAATGAAATTGATCGTTGCTGTATTCATAAATCAAATGCTGTTAAAAAGAATAATTGTAAGAAATACCACCAAAGAAATTCTTGCTGGCTACTATCTGCCGCAATGCCCGCGCTACCACATCATTGATTGGGTTATACGGCGTGTAGACGTAATTACCGAAAATGCTCAGTGTATGTTTTTTCATCCGGTACCCAATATTGGCCGAAAAAGTAATGTTGCTTTGGGTATTGTTGAAATTTGAACTGTTGCGCATGTAGCCCACGGTACCCTGCACGTTCAGGTTTTTTTCTTTGAGGAAACCTGCGGTGGCGCCAACGTTCACACCATATGATTTATAGGTGTTGGTATCCTGCGCGTAACGATTAAACAGGCCAGTCAATGTAAAGCTCATGGCCTTTTTTGTAAGTCCCATGGTATAACTAAGCGATGTAGCAATGTTATTGCTGGAGGTAAATGGTGCCGTGAGCGGGTTATCATCATGCAGCAGCATATAATTGATACTGGCGCTAAACGTATTGGACTGGTATTCGTTAAAGATGGTATAAGAAGGCATGAAGCTAAGCTGGTGTACCTGTTGGTGCAACCGTATGGAATCTGACAAATGCAGGGTGCCATCTTTCTGCCCGAGCAGGTAGCCCGAATAATTAAAATTTACATTGAGCTTTTGTGTTACCAGCGCATTTACGTTGAGGTTGCTTACAAACGTATTCAGCTGGCTGGTCAGTTTTTTATTTAGGTTATTGTGCTGGTTAGAGACGCTGGTGTTGATATTTAATTTACCCTGCAGCAGGTTCAGGTTGTTCATCCAGTTGATAAGCTCAATATCATTTATCATATAAGGCGTGCCGAGCGATTTATATCCCGACCCTATTCTTCTGTAGCCAAGGGTTGTATTATAATTGCGAACAATTAAACTAAGCGCGGTTTGCCCGCTGTAATGAATAGCAGTAGAAGCACGAAATGGCATAAACTGGCTGAGCACTTTTGCAGCCAGCCCGCCGGGTACAGAATCAACTTTTGCAGCCGATACGTCTTCCGTATTGGCACTGGTGGCCAGGTCGCCCGTCCAGATCAGTTTGTCCTGCAACAGCGTCGTTCTGAAAGAAACGCCGATCACTGCATTTTCCAGCGCCTGGTAACGGTCTTTGTTGATGATGCTGGCAGATGCGCTGTCATCTTTCGCATGAAAATAAAGAAGGTCGATATAATTTTTTTGAGTGCCGGCACCGATTTTGAAACCATAACCCAGCCGGGAAAACTGCGGCTGCGCATACTGCCCACTGGTAGTGTCTTCATTTACTTTCCTGTTCAACTTTCCGATAAAAGCAGAAAATCGCAATAGTTTTGGATTGAGCTCGATCCCTGCACCCCGAAAGCTTTGTCCTTCAAAAACAAGCGGGCTCATCTGCAGCGTCCGGTAACCCAGTAGCAGCCTCGCCCATTTATAGGTAGGACTGATGCCAAACTGACCAAACGGTTGTGTATAACTGTTACCATATTGGTTCACAACGAATGAAACCGGCATCGCGATGCCGTATACGGTTGGCGTGAAGTTGCCATAAAGGTTCCAAGACCAGGGCGGCCGCGTAGCCACGCTTTCATTGGAACTATAGTAACTGCTGGAGCCGCCAATACTGCCATGGATTACAAACGGCGTTTGCTTGCCGATGCCACCAAGGTCCTGGCCGATTACAATTATTATTACAAAACAGCAAAAAAAAGTGGAGATCGCAGTTTTCATCCTGGATGGTTAAGCATATTGGTGGTTAGTAAAGTGCTACAGTATCAGAAATGGCTAGGGAGTCGGCCAGCCAAAACCGTCTTTAAATGAACGACCGTTGAGGTTGGCCGTCCGAAGTTAATTGTTTGCCCGCTCTGATGCAAGGGTAATAAATAAAAAGTTAATATTTTAATGTGCATGATATAACGTACTTGAATAAGTTATTACAGAACACATTAAATGACGGAAAAAGCGCTGGTTTATATCAGTTAGTTGGGGTAACTGGGTAATCTTTGCTTTTTTACTCGCCTGGATTTTGCGGAAGAAAAATTGACAATCGCGATAAAATTGGCTCTGACCGGCATTTGATCCTGGGTGCGCGGAAGCGAACTAACCCCTGCCTGCACTATTCGAAAAAAATTATCGCACCATTTGCGCGCCGCAAGATTGGTAACGGGCAAAATATAAATAGTTGCGTTAGTTGCCGGGCTCGTCGGTAAACAGCTTATTTTTTTCCGCAAACAATACCATCCCCACCCTGCTTTTAAACCGGAGCGCGGCCGAAATGATTTTCCGGGAAGCTGCCAAACCAGTTTTCGGTTGTCGGCCTCCCAGCGCAAATAGCTTTAGAAGCCGCGCTGCTCTAAAGCGCCGTAATCATACGGCCAGGCTATTTTAGAGAACACCAACAAACACCGCCGTACAGGCGGCAATGGCATAGCCGTCGTAGGGCAGGTTTTCCCCAAGTTGGCGATATTAGCCGCCTGGCGGTGAATGCAAATAAACATGGCTTTACCACTTCCAGGCAACCATCCGGGATGCGGTCTACCAATTGATGGAGGCTAACTACAACACGAATAAATACATACTGCAAACGCATGCCGCCATGGCATCATTCTTGTTTTTTCGGGCTGGTCAGGTGCCTGATCCATTAAACAAGGCCAACCCGATTTGCTACATGAATGCACTGCCGAAAACGCTCCTCACCGGAACTAAAAACTATCCTTTGTACATCACGGGTTTTAGCGTAGCCAATTTGCTATGTTATTTTATTTTTATTACACACGGTCATTATTTTATTGGATTATTGCATAGCCACAAGGATGTGCTCAACTGTATAATGGGTTCCGTTCTTTTATTAACAGGTTTGCTGCACGCAGTAAAAATAATTCGCAGCTACCAAACAACAGCGTTCTCCCATGACAGTTAAAAGCTTTTTTTACCGGGTGTCGCATTGGGAAACATGGCACTATCTGGCTAAGTACATTCCTATTATGCCGGTTTGGCTGTTTTACTGCGTGCGCGCACGTTCTTTCTGGTTTTTTACGCCCTCCAACCCTACCCTCACTTTTGGTGGGTTTGAAGGAGAAAGCAAAAAAGAAATGTTTGACCAGTTGCCACCCGGCTCTTATCCGAGAAGCCTGTATATTTCACACGCATCTCCTGCGAGCCTGTTGCCGCAATTGGTTACAAACCGGGGATTCAGTTACCCGCTGGCAGTAAAACCAGATGTTGGTATGATGGGATTTATGTTTCGTAAGATTGATACGCCGGAGCAATTACTTCAATACCATCACACGATGCCGGTCGATTATATTATCCAGGATCTGATCACCTACCCGCTTGAAATAAGCGTGTTTTATTACCGGCTGCCAGATCAACAAAAAGGTACCATTACCGGTTTTTTAAAAAAAGAATTCCTGGAATTAACCGGCAATGGCACAGACACGGTTGAACAACTTATGGAGCAGTACGACCGGGTAAGATTTCGCCTGGATGAAATGAAAGCCAAGCACGAAAGCCGGTTGCCAACTGTGCTTGCTACTGGCGAGCGGTATTGTTTGTCGAACGCCCTCAACCTAAGCAGGGGCGGCAAACTGGTGAGCCTGGCAGATGACAAAGACGAAAAACTTCACCAAATTTTTGATCAACTGAGCCACTACACCGGGAATTTTTATTATGGGCGCTATGATATAAAATGCGCGTCTATTGAAGATTTAAAGGAAGGAAAAAATTTCTCGATTCTGGAATACAATGGCTGTGGTGCAGAGCCGCATCACATCTACGGAAATGGCAATACACTATTGGAAGCTTACCAAATTCTTTTACACCACTGGAAAATGCTCTACCGGATATCGGCCTATAACAACGCCCGCGGCATCACCTACTGGCGTTTTAAGGAGGGCTGGCAATTTCTTAAAAAAGCAAAAAAGCATTTCCGCATTTTAAAAACACTGGACGCTACAACAGAACTATAATATCATGAACCAGCTAAGCACTCGAAACAGCGAACAAGATGATGGCCTGCGATCTATACGGGATGCATTTGCAGCCGCTGTGGGCGAAACGGAATTTCCCTGCATCATGGCCCGTTCTGCCCTGGCCAACCAACAATTACGCAGCATGACCGCCGGGCACATGGCTTGCCCCAACAACGATAGGGCGATACTGGATTTTCTATACGAATTTATTGATGAATTTAAAAAAGCAGGCGCTGGCTACCATAGCGCTGTCATCATTTTTGACCAACCAGTGGAAACTACCGAAACTTTGTTTGAACAATTATTCTGGCAACGGTTGCAGGCACTGGCAGACCTTGATGCGCGCAACTTTGGCTACGACAAAAGAGTGAGCGCAGACCCCATGTCTGAAAATTTTAGTTTCAGCCTCAAGGAAGAAGCTTTCTATATTATCGGTTTGCACCCGGCCAGCAGCAGAAAGGCCAGGCGATTCTCGCACCCGGCAATAGTTTTTAATCCCCATGCGCAGTTTGAAGCGTTGCGGGCAGCTAATAAATACGATAAAATAAAACAGGTTATCCGTAAAAGAGATTTGCAATACTCCGGGTCTGTAAACCCCATGCTAAAGGATTTTGGAACTGCTACAGAAGCGTTTCAATATAGTGGCAATAAGTATGATGATCAATGGAAATGTCCCTTACACATAAAACACGAACCCAATGAACATCATCCCCCCGCGTAGCGGCGTATCCCTGGTATTGCCAAAAGGCGCCAGGCTTAAAATAACAGATATTGAAGGAGAACAGGTGTCGGATTTTATTTGTTATAACCTGCATGACACTGCAGAGTATATTTCATCCGGGCGCACAATAGATTACGCCGAAACCATTTTTCTTACGGCAGGACATAACTTTTATTCTAACCGCAGTAACGTTATGTTTCAAATGATTGAAGATACCGTTGGCAGGCACGATTTTCTACTGACCCCCTGCAGTGCCGAAACATTTAAAATAATATATGGTCATACGCAGCCGCACAGGGGTTGTTTTGGGAATCTGTGCGAAGCATTAAAAGACTATGGCATATCACCGGATAATATTCCGGTAAGTCTCAACGTCTTTATGCATGTAACTGTGGACGGCGACACCGGAAAAGTTGCTGTACTTCCGCCAAAAAGCAAGGCGTCTGACTATGTGGTAATCGAAGCCAAAATGGATTTACTCGTAGGATTAACGGCATGTTCTGCAGAAATGTCCAATAACTATTCATTCAAACCCATTGGTTATGAAATTATTTCTTAACAACGCGCTACTAGCCTGCCATTGACCAAAGTTTTCAGGCTGCGCAGAAGGCGCATTGTGAAAGAAAACATTATTATTAGTGTTCCCCTTCCACGAATAGATACCATGGGAAAAGAAGTTGTCGTTAAGGCCGCAGCTTCTTTTCCGAAAATGGTTTATGATGACCGGTGGAAAGGTAATACCGGGTATCATCATGGAAGATTGCCAGCAGCACCGTTGCTACGCGTCTATGGCATGCGTTTGGAAATGATTAGTTCGTAGTCTCCTATTCGGCAATAAAAGCGAATACAGATAACCGCCTCAATTTCACATGACACCCTGTTTAAATTTACGTGGAACTACGTTTTTCCGGAAAAACTTTGCGCAACGTTTTGAAACGGTGTATGATCTATACGCGCCAATTGTATATGGAAATGTTCTTCACGCAGCCGCGGGTGACGTGGTAATCGCCCAGGAAATCACCGCGGGTATCTTTTTGGAAATTTATAAGGAAATCTCATCAGGCCAATCCCGCACAATCTACTCGTTCGCTATAATATGCCGGTCCATGGCAAAATCTTTGTCCCGCCGTGGCCTGTCAATGAATTTAACGGGAATTACGACTGCTGAACGGCAAATATTTCTACACCTCAACCCCATAAGACCGTCCACCTAGTACCGGTTAGACGATCGATATTCCTGACTGGAAGCATCCGCGAACAATTAAACCGCACCAATATGCTCTCCAATGGTGTCCAGCGCGTTTTGATACATTGTTTTTTCTTTGGATCCGGTTAACTTATCTGCAAGATCATTAAAGCCATCTGCCAGCTTCTCCCTGCTTTCTGAACCCTTGGCCGGTGCAACTAACACGCCTACTGCGATACCTGCGAGCAATGCAATTAATACTTTGTTCATAGTGAAATATTTATCGGTGAGGTATCAAATCCGGTACCAATTCAGCCAAGGTTCCACAAAAATTTGGCCTTTGTCCGTCATTGTTTGTTGCTGAGTGCCCCTGTCGGTCGGCCGGTCCTTGGAATTTGGAACCTGCTAAGACTATTACAACCAATTTCTGATTGAAAGATAAAACAGTATCCGCCGCAGGAAACGGCTATTTTTTCCCGGCCTCGGTTGCCGGCACCAGTCCGGCCCTTCGCACATTTACCAGCTTAGACAATACATCAAACCAGAAAGGTGCGCCCATTGAAATACAACCAGCTGCAATGGCCCAGCCCAGCAACAGCCAGAGAATATTAAAAAAACTTTCCGCAAATGCGCACTTTCCAGTAGCATCTTTTACCAGTATAGATGCTGCAATACCCGCGTTCCAGCCCAGGGGTATACCTGCCGTATTAATTTGCTGGTAGAGGGTGTCAATGGCTGCACGACTTTTTATAGTATACGCATCCGCCGCCGCAGCCTGCGCATCAGCCATTTTTTTATTGATGTTCGTGCTGTCTACGGCATTTTTTGCTGCGCTGAGCGATGCACCATAAAAAGCGGTAACCGAGTCAAGCGCCGCGCTTCGTGCTTTGTTCACGTAACCATCCATCAGCTGCTGATTGGCCTCCATATTCATAGCGGCGCTGGTGAGCACACCCCTTAACTGTGCATTGGTAAAAATCTCGCGTGTGAGTTTTAATACATTTATATTAAAAAAGACGGTTACTGCCACCGCAATGATCCGGATCGTAATTACCGTGTTGGATTTATACCAGCCGGTTACACGGGTCATGTAATCGTTAAACCATTGCTCAATTTTTTGCTGCAGTTCTTTAATATCGGCTGAAGTGGCAACCAGGTTCTCCAGCACGGTATAAATTTCAGGACTGCCGGCAGGCAATTGTTTCAAACCCAATTTTACCTTGTCAAAAAGATGCATCGCCGGCGCATCTGCAGGCACATTTTTACTCACTAAATCCATAACCGCCAGCGCAAAATTGGAAGCGGGAATATAGGAAGGCAGCCTGTTCAATTGCTTACGCAGCGTTTTTATTTGCGGATGATCAAACAAAGCGGTTGTATTGGCGCTATTAGCCGGCAACACCTGTTTTTTTCCGATACCACGCCCGTCTACCCGAAAACCATCAAGTAACTGGGCCATTGACCGCCACAATAATCTTCCCCTGTACTCAAGATTAATGGCAACGATTTCCTGGATAATGTAGGCGATGATGCTGAAAATGAAGAAAATAAATACCAGTGAAAGTGCCGTTTCGATATAGCTGTTCATAAAAGAGGCTGTTTATGTTTACCATGCATGCGTAGGAAATAATAAATCGAATTACTTTCAACGAGCTGACAGCCTTCGCTGTTAAACGGTTCCCAATAAAAATTGCCTGACGCTTCCTCGCTGAAGCCGCACCAAACTACTGTTGTGGCATAAATAAACACGCACACCAGTAACTTACAACAACAATATTCAAACATCTCCCTGTTTAAATCTGCGTTCGGGTGATTTAATGCTGTACAAATAAAGACAGGGATTACCTAAAGTAAGGAATTTTATAAAAACCCAATGATTTATGCTGCTTGCTGCTGATTAAACAGGATCAGCGTACCTTTATACAGACCGGAAATAGTGGGCCGGACGGGCAGCGCTACATATCGATAATATTTATGCAGTTGACCCGTAGTAATAGTAAAACAGCACCCGCAGATTCAATTAAATGTGGCACGAATCATGGAATTCCTATTTTGTATATTTCAAAAATTATGATTATGAAAAAGAAGGCTACCGACGAAAGTACGGATAAGAAAAAAGTCTACGGCGATCCGGTGTACGGACCGAACGAAGATATTTATGCCCAGGGCGAGAAGACATCCATAAGCGAAGAACTTGATGGAGACCCAACCACATTACAGGAAGGGCGTGGCGACGATCTGGATATACCTGGCACCGAGCTGGATGATGAGGCTGAGAAAACAGGTGGTGAAGATGAAGAAAATAATTATTACAGCATTGGCGGCGATAATCATGACGATTTGGAAGAACACAAAGAAGAAGATGACCGTTGATCCACTTTAAAAATGCATCGAAGGCAACGATCGGTGCATTTACAAAACACTTTATACCACTTTATTTTTTTGACCCGATGGAACAAAATTCAGACAAAGACCCGAAAAAACACCCGGCAGAAAAATCAGCACCGGCCGAAGAAAATAAAGAATTAGTACGGGAAGAAATTAAAAAGGATCCATTGGCACCTTTCGATCCCAGGTTAAAAAAACCGGGCGAACCATTGCAGTCCAACGAAGACCCATTGAATGGTGTGAATGAATAATCGATAGATTTTTTTAAAAAGTTTACACTTCTCCCCATGCGCTGATCACCAGGTTACGGTTGGTACCTGCATCCCGGTGTTCGCATAGATAAATGCCCTGCCAGGTTCCCAGCGCAAATGCGCCCCTGCGGATAGGAATCATCACCGACGCACCCAGCAATGCAGCTTTAAGGTGAGCTGGCATATCGTCTGGTCCTTCTTCATCGTGCACATAATCCGGATCGTTTTCCGGCACCGTTTTATTAAAATACATTTCAAAATCTTTCCGCACCGATGGATCCGCATTCTCATTGATGGTGAGCGAAGCAGACGTATGCTGCATAAACACCTGGCAAATTCCGGTTTTAAATTTAACTATCCCGGGAAGCGCGCGTTCCACTTCATCCGTAATGAGGTGAAAACCGCGTTGCCGCTTCCTTAGTTGAATCATAGTTTGTATAAATTCCATAACAATTATTTTTTTCGTTCCCAAAAACACCAGCTTGCACCGGATGCGTTTATTTTATCACGGCCCCTGGCTGAATAATTACATAGCGAACAAGTAGAAATTCACTTTTAATTTTATCACGGATCCGCTCAATCGCTTCGGTGATGGCTGCAGTGTCCAGGTCTTGCCGGAAATCTACTAGCAGCATAAGCAGGATGTCTTCCGGCGACTGGTACGTAGACATTATAGTTACTAGTTTTTCAACATCCGGATCTGCTTCGGTAAGTTGCGTGATTTTTTGTTGCGTTGCGGGCGCTATTCCCTCTCCCATTAAAAGACTACGGCTTTCCCTGGCCAGGATAACGGAAGCGAACACCAACAGGAGACCCACCAGCACCGACGCCACCCCATCCAGCACGGGCACCTGAAACACATGTGCCGCTACCATCAGCACGCCTACAATCAACAGACCCAGTACCGCCGCCCCATCTTCAAACAAAATCAGGAAACTGGCTGGATCTTTACTGTTAATAATCGCCTTCCACCACGAATCAGTTCCTCGCACCTTGTTAAACTCCTTCACAGCAATGCGCAATGACACACCTTCAAACACAATGGAAAGTGCCAGTACAATATAATTCCATGCCGGATCCCGCAGCGGTTCCGGATGCACGGCATGCAGTACACCGGTGTAGATAGAGATTCCACCGCCGAGCGCGAAAATTAGAATTGAAACAATAAACGACCAGAAATACAATTCTTTGCCATAACCAAAAGGACGGCGGCTGTCGGGCGGCTTTTTACTGCGGTGCAAACCATAGAGCAGCAATAATTCATTCGCCGTGTCTACTACGGAATGCACGCCTTCAGAGATCATTGAACCACTGTTTGTAAATGCCCCCGCGATGAATTTCGTTACAGCAATCAGCAGGTTTGCCAGCAGTGCACTGTAGATCGATTTATAGGATTTAGCCATTGATGAGCTGTTATAACAAATTATTGACCAGATTAAGTGTGTCACACAAATCCCGCAAAATACGCTGGTATCAAAGTGGTTCAGGAACGTATAAGTTATCCGGGAAGCATAACTTTTATTTGCACGTGTATTATTACAAATTCTGCGGGTTTTAAAGGTGCAAACCCTATCTGTATGTTTAACCTGCCCAGGTTGATGTCCTGCTGCGTATTGGTACTTGTATCGCACCTGATGAAATACGCTTTGTCTGCGGATGCACCCTGGAAAGCACCCTGCCGGTATAAGTATTGGAGAAAAGCGCCGGCAGTGAGACACACCTGTGCCCACAAGTTTTCATTGTTCGGTTCAAACACCACCCACTGCAGTCCGCGGTAAAGACTTTCTTCTATAAACAATGCCGTGCGTTTTACCGCGATGTATTTCCATTCGCTTGCAAATTGATCATTGCCGGCCATGGTTCGTGCGCCCCAGTTTACAATACCGGAAGGAAAAATCCGGATAGCATTAATGCCCTGGCGGTTCAAAGTTTCACTTTCATACTCGTTTAACCGATAGGCCAGGCCGGTAATCCCTGTCAGTATAGCTTCCATGCCTGCGGGTGATTTCCATACACCACGGTTCGCATCTGTTCGGGCGATAACGCCTGCAATGGCGCCGGCGGGCCCCAACTCCTGTTGCGTTCCGCTGTCATTAATGAGAATGTTTGGAAAGAAAACTGCACTGTGATCTTTTACCAGGTCCGGGTAAAGCGCAACAAGCGAAGTTGACATGGCCCCAGGATCAGTTCCTGTCCAGGCGGTGGGCGGATCGAGTAATAAGAATGCCCTCCTTTCCTGGCAAAACCCACTGGCATGTTTCCACAGCAGCTGCGTATCAACTAAAGAGGTATCCGCTGGCAACAGCAACAGGTTGAAGATGTCTATCTTGTTTCCGCAAGTAATGAATGCCTGCCGGTAATCCTCAACCGATAATCCTTCCCCGTCCGTTCCTGCACCCACTGAATAAGGAATAAATTCCCGGTCGGCCCCACGCGCGTTTTCATCGGGCCTGCCCTCATTGTTTATCACATCAAATTTCAACCACCTGCTCTTCACGTAATTGCCGATATAAGTTGGACTGCTGGTTTGCAGGCTAACGCCGTCGTATACCTCCAAATCAGTTTTCAGCGCAGCTGCAGTATTCTTCACCCTGAATATTTGCACCGTGAACGTGTAAGCATCCGTTTGCCCCGGCGGATGTGAAATAACAAACCTGATTGTATTACCTGCTGTACCGGGGTGGACTGCGGTCGCCATCAACTTTCCTTCCGCTGTGTTAGCCACGGCGGCCCTGGCACGTTCGCCTGCAGCGGTTGTGCCATTCAAACGCATCACATAGCATTGCGTTCCGCCATTGGAAAAGAAAAGTCGCACAGCGTGTGGCAGCGCACCCAGGGTGGGATCGCCGGTAAATTCCCTTTCAAAATCACCATAACTATTACACATAACCGGTAGGTCAACCGAACCCCATGGCATTCGGCCGATAAATAAAGCAACGGATGTACTGGCGGGCGCAATGCTGCGCGCGCCTATCGGAATTTCTTCCACATACACACCCGGATAAGTTGGTTTTACTGGCATAGAATAAAAGTTTTTCCGTACGATGTATAAATTAAATTCCTCTTGCAATTTTCGACGCAATTAAATGATGCAGTAAGCGGTTAAAAAACAGCCCCCCGAATATAAAACTATTCCGGGCCTGGCAAGTAACCAGGCTCAAATTGCGGGTATGAACGTTGTCCCGGCAATTGAATAGCCACGGCAGAAGCCGGTGGGCGTATCCGCAAGCGCTCGTTTCCTTTTCTACTACCGGTCATGAACAATGTATAACTAAAAACAACTGCTGGCGTAGCAGACCCGTCATGTAATGCATATTTACAGCTACTTGGCGCAGCGTTTGTAACGCAACGATTAAATATTTCAGCATGAAGGTTAAAAACGCGTTTCTTTTCCTACCCCTACTGCTGGCAGCTGTACTGCTTGCGTGTAACAGCACAAAGCAAGGATTTTTTACGCGCAAAACGCCTCATGAAAACTACGCGAGCGGACTTCAGCAAGCCGGTTTATCGGCTACCAGGCTGGCCATCTTGTGGCAACAGGCGGCAGAAAGGAGTTTAGCGCAGCCTTTAAAAATAACGCTCCCTTTCAAAGAATCGGGCTATTTCGCAGTGGACAATCCTGGTGCGGCAGGCTATCAGTTTTCGCTCAGGCGCGGGGAAAAGCTATCTGTAGGTGTGAGCAGGCGGCCGGCCCTCCGCAACATCTTTTTTATTGAATTGTGGGAAGCCCTGGCCGATCGGTCACCGAATTTATTGGTAGCTGCTGATACGGCCGCCAGCAGCATTGAATATACCATTCAGCGTGCAGGAATTTACATCATTCGGCTGCAACCCGAATTGCTGCAGGGCGTCAGTTACCAGCTCGCAATCAGTAAAGGCGCGTCGCTTGCATTTCCCATCAATAAAAATGACAAGCCTTCTATTATCAGTCTTTGGGGCGTTGGCCGCGATGCAGGTGTCCGCAAACATGAAGGCATTGATATCCTGGCAAAGAAAAGAACACCGGTGCTGGCCATTGCCCCCGGATATATTAGCAGTACAAGGGAAAACAACCTTGGTGGTAAAGTGGTTTTCCTGGCGCCGGACAATATGAATATCAACCTTTATTATGCCCACCTGGATACTACCTGGGTGCAGGCCAATCAGCGTGTACGCATCGGCGATACACTCGGACTTACTGGAAACACCGGCAATGCCCGCAACACGGTTTCGCACCTGCATTTTGGCATTTATACCGGTAGCGGCGCTATTGACCCGCTGCCCTTTATACAGGCAAATAAACCCGAAGCAAAACCTGTTCAATCAGATACCGCCCTGCTGGGCCGTTTTGTTCGGTTGAAAAATGGTCAACCCGGAGACGCCGGCAGTATTGCGAAAATATTATCCGCTATGGAAAATAACTACAAGATTCAATTCCCAGACAAGCGCGAAGTTATTGTGAGGGAAAAAGACGTTACTACGCAACCACTCAGTAGTCGAAATTCAGGAACTGCCGAAGCCATGTACGATATGCCCGATAGTACCAGTGCGCTAAGCGCAATTATTGAACCTGGAAGTATCTTTGTTGTGCTCGGCAATTTCCAGGGATATGCGTACTGCCAGTGGAAACAAAACGTTGGTTGGGTAAAAAAATAAAGAATTGCTACCAGATATAATTACTCCTATGCATGTTTTTTGCAAAGTTGCCGCCACGGCGGCGAAGGATCGCCATTCAACCAGGATACCATCACCCAATTTCTGAAGAAACGCTGCTTGCGCTCGCGCATAGGAGCGCAAATATGGGTTAAATCCGATGAGAAATAGTATATGTCCGATGCCGGATTCGTGTATCTACGTTTTGTTCAGTGAATTCCGAAGATTAAAAATGGGTTAAAACTGCGCTTGTCCACATTGCAAGTGTGGATTACTTTTGAATTACAAGCTGATTGATAGTTATCCAATATCCTTACAAAAAGCCAACGAGCTCCAATATCCTGAAAATCCAAAACTATCACTGGCCTGATTACATTTTTTGGTTTTTGTTTTCTCTGTTTATCTCTTTAAAAAATTAGCCTCCTGTTCAAATGTTGAACAGGAGGTTTTTTTTGCCCGCCCGGTAATCGGCACCGCTTCTCCCCGAACGGCCTGCCAGCGATAACTGCCTGCAATCACACCATGTTATCACCGAAATATAACCTTAATACAATTTAATGCTACGTATCTAACGGTGTACTGCAACCGCAATATAAAACTTAGACTGATCCGCGCCGTAAAAACGGCCTACCGGCATTTACATTGCCCCATACTTTAGTGCAAACCGGGTAGCTGATACCACTAATGGGGTATTGGGCTGCGTTGATTTATATTTTAGTTTTAATCTTTCCCTTAACCCCCTATTCCATTTTGCCCGATCCGGCTCCTGAGCGCCCTACCCGTTTCACTTAATCACCCAACATTGGTAATCTTTAAAATTGCATCATGGACAACCAGTCTATATTCAGGCGGCTTCAACAAATTACCGGCCAGCTAGGCGACCGCGGGCCTTCAACGGGAACAGCAATTAAATTGTTAAATCGCAAACTGGCGGAACAGTTTATCAGCAATCCCGATACCATCGTCTCCGGCACACAGCTGCAACACGAAGCGGTGACCACGGATACGACCATTGATTTGCAGGAACACTATCATTACCTGTCCGACCTGCTTGAAAAGAAACCAGTGGCTGCCCCTGCAGAAGCGCCGCTTATATTCAGGCGCGAAACGAGTTTCCGGAATAACCTACTGGGAAGTTCTGTACCTGCATGGGGCAGTGGACTGGCACCTTCCGTTTCTTATGGTCCCTTCCTGGATGATCACGGTTTACAAGTGTGGTTCGATTTTTTTTACCCTACCCGTACCATTAAAGTTTTTATACAGGGACAGCCACAACCCGTTCTGCTGATACCGGTCTGGGGTTCACTCACCGCGCGATCCTCATTTAAAATTGAAGCCGGCAGCGTATGGATAGCTTCGCAGCTGATTGCCCGGACCAATGAGCTGAATGGTTACTATACCGGCCTGAAAATAGCCGGTGGAACACTCCAACTCAATGCCAGCGCCGCTATCAGCAATGGTACCATTGTGTTACCTGCTTCCAGCACAGCTGAATTGGCCATAACCCTGCACCAGAACAAGGTAACCGGGCCTTCGGCGGATGCTGGTTTTGACGCCACCGCCGCAACCGTGTCACTGCCTCCGTCGATGTCGCTTCAATTTAACGCACTCAGCAGCAAACTAACCGCCGCGGATGCATCCTGTACTGTTTTTGGAAACGCTACGGATTTGCGTTGTAAAAATACAACTCCGGTTTGGATCGATTTGCTCAATCACATACTGGTTCCTTTCGCGGCTTCCAGCACCGGAGAGAATGCTGATACGTTTGTGGTAAGCGATACTGCCTCAAAACTATGCAGCATTGCCAACAATGCCAGGTTTGACACTAACAGCGGATGGCTCCTGCCGGCGGCCCGGGTAAACGCCGCCCAACTGGGCGATGCTGCCGGAACCGGGTCGCTTTGTATCGGCTTAAAAAAGGGTCTTGCCTGCACCTGGAAAGGTCTTAAAGGCGGTACCACAAAACTGACCCGGCCGGCTATTATTGCAGAGCCAGGTATGCTGACCGTTATAGATTTTTTTGCTGAAAACATTCATGCAAAACAGAAATGGGTGCTCTGGCAGAACAGCGGTACCGCACACAATTCTGATATCCGTATTGGTTTTGGAAAAGCATTTCCTTTCTTTTTCATCAGCGCATCCAAAGGCACGGAACAAGTAATGTACTTCTGTAACTACAAGGCGTCATTCGACAAACCCATAGACGCCAATGGCCATCCATTGGCCATTCAGTCGTCGGTGGCGTTAGCAGGTATTGTGCAAACGGCAGCTGATTTTAAAGTGCTGCTGCTGGACAATGATTTACTCTTTGATGGCAACGCGGCCAACCCAGCTGCAAACAAACATTACGCCATTGCCCTGCGCAACGCGTTGTTTAATGTAAGTTCTGCCTACAGCTTCTTCTTAACGGGCAATCTGCGAAATGACACGGAGGTGAATAGAGGTACTGCAGCTATGATGTTTGCGATCCGCGTATACCTGCCCACCCTTCCAGATCCATATGTGGCCAGTTATACCGCCTATTTGCGGGATGCCGCCGGGTTACAGCAGGGACTGGAACAGACTGCGCTCGCCGCTTTTGTTAAATGGCCCTATCCCCCGGAAGTGGCAGAAGATGCAACCCCTAACGATCCCGCCTACCTGTATTTCCGGTTGGCCCCGCTGAACCTGCCCACACCGCCCATTGTGGCCACTAACCTGCATGCAGCAGACCATAACGGGCTAACGGCCCTCATCAGCAAAAGAAATTTTCAAACGGGCGTTACGGGTTTCGGGCAGAACATTGCAGCCGTGGCTACCATCAATAAAACGGTACGCCCACTGCCGGACGCTAACCTGCCACCCGTTGTTGCCATATCATTACCGGAAAAAAAACTTTACCTGCCTGGTGACGCTACTGTCTCGCAACCTGAAATAAATAGCATCCTGGATACACTGACAAGCAATCCACTACTCAATCATATTCAAAATAAAGAGGAGCACCTGAGCACGGTTATCAGGGCGGCGATGACCAATAAAGCACAAGCCGCAAGTGGAACGGTGGCAGGTATATTCGATAATGACCAGCCTATCCTGGCTTCCGCTGCCATTTACAAACGGGGCAGTGGCTTTGCCGAACGGTTTATGCTGCTGGATGTATCCAGCAATGCCGACCAGATGGGCGTAAGTGTGGGCGCGGCCATCCGGGTAGACCGCGGAGCAAACGGAAATGTAAGCCTTAACCGATCAGAAACCACTTTTAATTCCGCTGGTATTGCAGACGGGCAAAATATGCCGCTTCAAATCCTGAACATGGATGTGGTGGTATCCGGTCTCAATGTTCGCGCGGTAACCTTACCACAGATTTCCTGGGAGCCGGTGTTCAACATTCCTTTAAAGATAGAAGGTCCGCTTACACCCACAGCCATTGCCGAAATAAAAAAAGATCTGATTACCTACACCCCCGGTTTGGTAGTGTATGAAAATGACGGCATCCCCACCCGCATTTTTTCTGAAAGTCCTTACCAGGTTCCCATTACACCGCTCTCGGTTACCCGGCATTTTATAAAAGAATTCAACGATAAACTGGAACCACGCCAACTGCATGCCGTTTTTACTTTACCCTTTGCGTTGGTGGCACAGGCCCATTTTAACCGCAGCATTCACCAGCCTAATAAAGAAAATGCCAAACTGCATTTCAATATGCCCTGGTTTGGCAATTTGCATGGCGGCCTGCAGATAAAAGCAACCGCACCCATCGCAGATTCACCTTCCAAAAGCAATATGTTCAAAGGACAAACCGTGCAGATTGAAGACAACCTCCGCTGGTTCCTATTGGGTTATCCGCTTACAGGCAGCACGCTCGGTAACACCGTGAAAAAGATATTTAACGGCGTCTTCAATGACCAGAAACCCGCTGTACCGCTGGAAAAAATTGAACTCTCGGGCTATGGCGCCAGCATGTTCAGCAACTGGCTGAACAAAGCAGCCGCCATTGCAGATGTAAGCCAGGCAAAATTTGACGTGATCATGGGCCGCACCGGCCATGAAGTGATACAGGTGCGCAGCGTAATGTACATGTGTACCGGCATCGTACACGTGGTAAGAACCGTTACACTGATGCGTTCGCCCAGCGGGTATGTTTTCCGATCAGATTCCGGCTGGAAAGCCGAAAGCGATGCGTTCTATGATTGCGATTATAACATCGAATTTGGAACGGACACCAAACATATTTCAAATCCGTATGAGTTTCATCCGGGCCCGGTAAAAGGTGTCTCCAATGTGCGCGAGATAAAAGATTACCCGGCCGGTGGCACCTTCAACGCCTCTTTTAGCCTGGACGAAGGCGGCTTGTCGGGCATTGGTAAAACGCTGGCCGAATGGCAGCAATATGTTTTTAAAAACCTCGGCAGTTTCGGCGAGCAGTTGCCGGTAGAATTAAAAGCAGTGGTGTTTGATGCAGATGTGCACATGGACAATGTAACCAGTGGTGGTATCCCGGACGGGATGGGTGGTTTTAAAGTGCAATCTAGAAAACGCCTGGGTTATGTACAACTCTCCCCCACCGGCGTTTTAATTCCGCCAAAAATTTATGCGGCCCTGTTGAATTTTCAAAATGGATCTTTAGGCGGACCAGTAGACGCCACTTTAAACATTGCAGGATCCGGCCAAAAGATGCGCATCGCACGGGTTGATATCAGTTCAGCGCTCAACGGTGCCGGAAAACCCGTTTTCGTGAGCGCCGCAAGGGGATCGCTTATCCTTCCGAAAGATGGTTCGTGGTCAACCGTAAAACAACACACCGACACGGGCGATGTAAAACCCATTGAAGAAGGGCAGCTGGTACCATTAATAAAAACCAACGGGGCAGTCAACTTTAAAATTGCGCAACCGGCAGATATACTCAATACCACTGCATCCAAAATAAATTTCGGTGTGTTGCAATCAACCGGCACGCAAAAATTATTGTTCGATGTGCCGCAGTTCGCCAGCGGTGTCAAGAAACTGCTGAGCGCGCAGACGTATTTTGCAGACGCCTATAAGTTACTCAATTCAAAAGGCGTATTTCCCAACATTGCCAATGCGTTGCAACTTACCAATGCTGAAAAAGAAGTGCAGATACTCGGCGAAGGCCTGATGAAAATGGCGGAGCGCACGCTGGACATGAATAACCTCCTCTCTAATTTTCAATATCCTTTTATCGACGAACCGGGCATACTGAAAATTTATGCGGAATATAAAAGTAAAAACGGCACCGGTAATTTAAAACTGGGAATTGATTCTGCAGGTGCTGCTGCCGATAAATGGAAGGCCGCGCTTTCCAATATCCGCGTGGTAGTTGACCTCGGGCCATTTACCGAAATCATGTGGGTCAATGGTAATTTTGATGCAGGCAGCAGCGTAAAGCCTTCCTACAAAAAACCAAACCTGGAATTTGGCCCTGTGCTGCAGAAGGTTAAAGATATTTTACAAGTGCTGCAAACATTGTCAGGCGGCGACTACGACAAAGGCATGGACATAGGCATGAGCAACGCCCCCGATAACTGGGAATACAAATTCAGTTGTTCACAGGAAATTCCGGTGGTTAAATTTCCTTCTCCATTTCAGCTCAGCGTTAATCCAAACCCGCCGTTAAAGCTGGAAGCCGGTTTAAAAGTCGGGTTCTATTTTAATGAAGTTATTGCCATACCAACGGATGTAAAACAATTGGTACCTGCCTGCGGCGCCTTTGTAGAATTTTATGGCCGTATACAGGTGATGTGTTTTTCGCTTGCTGCTGCCAGCATCTACGCCGTGGGCCAGGCAACGCTGGGCGTATCTGCAGACACAAAAGCCGGCTTTAGTGTTTACATGAAGCTGGGGTTTGGTGTAGAACTCGTTGTTGGATTGCCGGTAGTAGGTAATGTAACGGTGCTGTACATGGTAGAAGTCATTGTAGGCATCGGCGAAGATAAAATACGGGTAGGTGCAATGATGCTCTTCCGTGGCTCTGCTGAAATCTGCGGTGGCCTGGTAGGTATCTGCATCCAGATTGAAGCCGGTGGTGCTATTGAGCACAGCGGTGGTGTAACCAGCTGCATTGCCCAGGTTACCTTTTCAATAGACGTGTGCGTGTTATGGGTGATTGATATTAATTTTTCTGAAACCTGGGAAGAATCGCGTCAGATTGCTTAACCCATTTTAATAACCTTATTAATTTATCTATATGCCACTACTACCGGAAAGATTGCGGATACTCACGTTTCCCCAGCGGATAAACGGTAACCAACTGGAAGTAAATGTGCTGGTATTACCAACACAACGTTTACTAAACGACCTGGCGGCTTTTGACAGCCAGCTGCAGCAGGGTACCGTAGTTGACCTTCCATCTTTTATACAGCACAGTCCGCAGCTGGAAATAAAAATCATTAAAGGACTCAGTGCTTACCCTTTTTCTGACCCCACGGTGCTGGAGGACGATATTGTGATTGATAGTTTTCCCGCCCGCATTTCATTTCCTGAAAACATCGCCAGTTTGTACGAAGCGCTGCACGTGGAGTTCAAACTAAAAAATTCGCTGGCACCAAAAAATACAGGCGCCGGCGATCCGCTGGGGAATATCGATGGCATCCGCAAATACCTACCGCATACTTACCGCAACGCATTCAATTTTACCAATCCCCGAACGGAATTTGCAAAGACAGACGACAGCTACCATTGTGCGATAAAAAAAACAGACGATAAAAAACCATTTGTGCAATCAGGTAATGATCTTACGTGGGGCCGGGTAATCGCCTTTTGTCTTCGCCAGCCGCTGCTGGCAGAGAAAATGGGTCTTGTATTCAAACAAACGATTACCCTGCCGGCAGCCAATTATTTTGAAAACGGCGGCTGGATATATTTTAACCTTATCAACCATACAGATTTTGGCATCACCGATGCGAACCGCGAGCTGCAGCTTAAACAATATGCCGCCCGCATTCCGTCCATCGACATGCCGCGCCCCTTGTTTGCTGCCGTATTGTTTCCGGTTACAAAAGGCCCTGCTATACCGGCGGGCGATTTTGATACACTCAAAATTGAAGCAGCAGATTATGATGATGGATTCGCCAAAATAGTACATGCCATGCAACCGGTGAGTGCCAATTTGCTGAGCGAAGAACCAGACGAACTGCATGTACAGAAAGATGCGGGGTTCCGGCTGGGATGGGATGATGAACAGATACTCATCTGGCAAAACCGCCAGGTATTAGCCGATCCCGCTACACTGGGCAAACGCCTGGATGCGCCATTGGGGGTTTTCAGTTACCGCGTAGATGTAAAAGAAACGGGCGCAGACAGCTGGAATTCATTGGTATTAACGCAGAGCAAGGTTGACCTGGTATTGGGCAAACAACAGTTGGCACCGGCGGGCACAATAATTGAGACCGGTGTACAGGTGTTTCCCAGTAAAGTAAATGCCGGTGCTGCCTATTGGCTGCCCTCCTACTTTACGCAGTGGTATGGGCCTTCGCTGGTTTTGCCGGATCCAAAAGCGGCGGAGCTGGATGAATCGGGCGCAATAGCAAACCCCGGCCTCTACAGTGATAGCCGGATAAGCAGCAAGCCAGATCAGAAAGGGGGCTTGTACAGACCGCTGCTACCGCGCAATTGCGAATTAAAATATGGCCGGCAATATTCTTTCCGGGTTCGGCTGGCCGATCTAACCGGCGGCGGACCCTTAGTTGCCGATGATGAAATAAACGACGCGCCGAGCACCACCGCCACCGAAACATTCAAACGTTGGGTGGCACCCAAGCAGGTAACGGTGCTGCCGCTGGATGCACAAACGGATCCCAATGGCCCGACAAAAATATTTTACACAGGTGACCAATTTGATGTACTGCGCCCGCGCCTCGGCTATCCTGCGTTATTGTTTACGCAGCTGGATACCGAAACGGCTTTCCAGCAATTGGTGGATGACCGGGCATTCCTGCATACTGGAAAAACCGGGCTGGAAAAGATTAAAGAGCAACGTGCGGTAGGTGGGTTTGATCCTGATACTGATCAGCTGCTGGTACTGGTAGAACTGCGAACATTAAAAATGGACAACCGCGCTTCTGCCAACCAGAAAGAGGCATTTATTCCGTTGTATACCACCACAAGGCAGTTTCCGAACGACGCGGCCGCGGCCTTTCGCCTGCAACTGGAATACCGGGACGCCAACGTAATTGACTTCGGCAATGCCATAACGTTGGGAGATCTGGCCATTTCGCAAACAGAAATAGATGAAGGCACAGCCATTGTGCTTCCCCGCTCGCGCGATATTCGGATTACGCTGTTACCAGTCTGCTCAGCTAAACCAGCACTGCCCGATTATTTTGGTTTTAAAGAAACCCTATTCCACGGAAAACTTATCCGCACCGGCGAGCCAACGCAATTTTTTGTTCGGGAAGATGCGGTTGCCGAGCTGAATTTTTTTAAAAAAGACCTGGAATCAAAAAAACTGCAGGGCATTTTTTTACAGCCCGACCCTGTACAGGTCATCAATGCCCAGACATTGGTAACGGACATGGTAGCCGGCAAAGACGCTGTGCAAAATTCAGTGGTACAAAGACTGGCTACACAACTTGGCCTGGGTTGCACTGGTTTGTCATTGATTGGCAACCCGGGAGAACGCATCCATTTTGGCTGCAGCAACCGCATCCGCCATACCCTTGCACCGGATAATTCCTCCATTAGCTTTGCCACCAGTGCAGAGCTCTTCAATCATTGGATTTGCGTTGTCTCGTTTGAGATCAACCGCGACTGGACCTGGGACGGATTGTCTGATGCAGGTATAACGATTAGCAGGGAGAAATCATTTACAGGCGAGGCAACCACGCTGGAAGATGAAGTGATAGGAGCCGTGGAATTAAAGAAAACCGCCAGCAGGCTTATCAGCGATGCGCCCGACAGGAGTTACACGCGCATTGTTTTTATTGATGCGGTAGAACCCAAAAAAGATCTGTCTAAACCAAGCACGACGGCACATCCTTACCCCAATACCATTGATTTGTTGTATACCATTGCCCCGGCGTTTATCAGCAGCGTACCTGAGGCGGCCGAAAAGGCACAGGCAGCCAGCGCTGATTTACAATTACCCACCACCGTTATACCCCGCCAGGTACCCAAAATTGTGGCAGCAGGTATTGCCCTCTCCCCGTATGCTGCCAACGCGGGCTATTCAGAAACGGCTGCCCGGGAACGTTACCTGTGGTTTGAGTTTGATGCCCCTATAGAAGATCCCAACGACAGTTATTTTGCGAGGGTACTCACCTATGCTCCTGATCCGTTACTGAGTTATCCCAATACCGATCAACTGCTGGTAAAGCAGGAAGATCCGCCGTTGCCGATAGGCGACGCGCTAATACGGGTGATTACGAAAGACCATGGCAACGACAACGCAGGCCTCGACGCCATGCAGCTGATGACAGCGGAGACACCCAACCCCGGCACGCCCCTGCTGAAAATTTCACAGGTGCATTACCTGTTGCCATTGCCCAAAGGACTGCACAATGAATCACCCCAGCTATTCGGATTTTTTACCTATGAACTACGCGTGGGGCATACGCACAAGATTTGGTGCACCGCACATGGACGGTTCGGGCACCCGGCAAGAATCAATAGCGTTCAACACCCGGCTCCAGCATTAAAATGCCTGGTAAGCCGCGACGCGGATCGCGTGGTAGTATCCGCACAATATGCCCAGGCTGTTTTTAATGGAAAAAATGTTACGAGCAAACCGCCCAAGACAGAAATATGGTGCATGTTGTATGCCCAGGTAAAACAGGCAGATGGAAAACAATTCCGGAATATTTTATTATCCGAAACAATGCTGGCATACCGGCCAAAAGAGGAACAGGTACAGGTAGCGTCCTTCCTGGCAAAAAGAAATTATATGACGGTTAAGGAGGCCAATAAAATAAAGATAAACCTGGATGTGCCGCTTACCGGCCAAGGCGGCTGGAGCATGAAAGAAATATACAATTTGCTTGAACAGTTTAACCTCCGCGGCGATATTGGCCTTAGTGTGCTGGCGGTAGAAATGATGCCGCGGTACGAGCAATACATCTACAAACCGGATTACCCAATTAATAATGAAAGGCCTTTATCGCAAGGGCTGGGCAATTACCGAATCCTGCGAACCTCGAGGCTGGTAGCAGCCCCCGAATTATGCTGTGAAACCTGCGGCTAACGTTGTGGAGTAGTTGTAGCCCAATAAATTTGAAACCGGCAACTGTACTATGACAGACTTTTACCTGGTTTTGCGTTTGCCCCGGCCAGCAGCGCTACGCCGCTCATTGAAAGGGCCAAAAATGCGCTGGTCCATTCAGCTTCCAAATTGCGCGCGGCAATAGACCTTGGCAGGTGCAGGACAATAAACCAAATAAAAAACATACCCGCCAGCAATACCGTTACCTGGCTGACCCACCGTTTCAAGAGCAGGCTCAAGGCAGCACCAAAAAATCCTGCGATAACCACTGCGTTTAAAACCGACCGCAATGGCAACCATGGCGGGATTAGCGTAACGATGTAGCGCGCATACATTATGTGCAGCGCACCAAACACAAGCATCGCAACAATTAATAAAAAGCGCCCAACGGGCAACAGGGCAGGTTTGCCGGGTAATGCTTTAGCGGCAATAAAAAACAAACCGCTTATCACTGCCAGCACTTCAAAAAAACCTGTCCATATTCCGGCATTGCTGCTATCCTGCAGCGCCTTTGGCAATTGCATCAGCAACAGAATTAGCAAGAAAACAATGAAAAGCAGCCAAACCCCGGCCAGGCGCTCTTGTCCCGCAGTGAATAAAATCAATACCGCACCAGCTATTATCAACACGCCCGTTGTGTACGCAAGCCCTTTTACACCGTTTATGGCAACTGCGACTGGTTCCAGCCCGGCTGGAAAAACCCCAAAAATCAGGTGATTAATACCAATGCACAACAGCCCCAGTGAGAACAAAATGCGTCCTGCATTGTAATAAAGGTTCAGCTTCATATGTTTGCGAATAGGTGAATATGCATTATTGTTTGCTGTTGTTCTCAAGTCTGCTGACCAGCAATTCCTTGTAACTCCTTCCTACCGGCAACTTAAAACTGCTAATTTCTACACTGGTGGCGGTATACGCATCCAGTTTGCTACGGGCAATAATAAAGGAGCGATGAATTCTTATAAACGATTGCGCAGGCAGCAACATTTCCAGTTGACCCAACTGCATTTTTACGGTAACACATTTTTTCAGCATGGTGATTTTTACATAATCCCTTAGGCTTTCAATAAACAGGATATCCCTGAAATAGACCTGGATTCTTTTGTTACCGCTGTTCAGGAACAAACTTTCATTTTCTTCGGGAACGCTGGCAGCAAGTGTTACTGGCACGGAAGTATTAGAAGTTTTCAACTTATTGACCGCAAGTAAAAACCTGTCAAATTCGATGGGTTTAAGCAGATAATCAACCACATTATGTTCGTACCCTGCGAGGGCAAAATCGTTATAGGCAGTGGTAATGATAACCTGTGGCGGATGCTGCAGTATCTTTAAAAAATCAAGGCCCAGTAATTTTGGTAATTGTATGTCGAGGAATATCACATCCACTTCACCGTGGCGCATTCCTTCCAGCGCGCTTACTGCATCCGGATGCGTTTGCGCCAGTATTAAAAAAGGCGTGTTGGCAATATAATCGTGCAACACATCAGCCGCCAGCGGTTCATCCTCTACCACCATACATTTAAATGTTTGCATACGCATTGAGGTTTATTTCCAGCACAACCGTGAAGCTACCGGGCGGGCTGTCGATAGTTAGTGAAAATTCACGGTATAGCAACTCCAGCTGCCTGCGCACATTGCGCAACCCAATCTGGCTTTCTATGGCGGGAATCATTTGCTGGTCGCGGCTGTTGGTAACGGTAAAATGCAGCCGCCCTTCAGAAAGGTGGATTGCGATTTCAATTTCTGACGCGCCGGTAGTACCATTGATACCATGTTTAAACGCATTCTCTATAAAAGGCAATAATATAAGCGGCGTTATGCGCTGATCGGCATTGTCAACCGATACATCAAAACGGATAGACAGCCGGTCATTGTACCGGATTTTTTCCAGCGCAACGTAATCGTTTAAAATTTTAATCTCATCGGTTATGGAAATAGCATCTTTTCCCGACTCATATAGCATAAAGCGCAGCAGTTTGGAAAGCTTCATTACTACCTCCGGAGCCTTATCCGACTTCTTCCTGGACAGACTATAGATATTATTCAGGGTATTAAACAAGAAATGCGGGTTGATCTGATTTTTTAAAAATTTTAATTCGGTCTCCAGTTTATCTTTTAAAAGCGTTCTCTCCCGCCGGCCCTTCACCACTGACATCCCAAACAGTTTAAGGGCAGCCGCAATGCCCGCTACGTACCCGAGATCCATGAGCGAAATAAGCGTAAGCGGAAGGGACATCACTTCCGAAAGAGTCCCCGTTCGCCCGGGAAACAGCAGGGGGGCTATAAAATAGTCACCTATGAAGCGGTGCAACAAAACCGCCAGACACATTGCAAAAATGATTTTAAGCGCCAGTACGCTGAAGTTCTCCTCTTTCAGGAAAGCTTTTTTTATAATGTACATGGTATAATAAGTAATAGCCATTTTTACCGGTATCACCAGGAGATTGCACTTTAGGGAAAGCCATACCAGGTTTTCAGATGGTTTACTTACCATGCTTGCAGGAAGCCATGAATATTGAAGCAGCGTGCCCTGGAAATTGATGGCTATCCAAAATGAGGTATGCCGGATTACTTTTGCATTCACCATAGGAAAGATCGTACTAATAGGCAATAGAAAAATCAAACCGGGTCAAATAACGCGTCTAAGTCTACGGGTGACGGTTTATGGCAAGCCAATGAAGCTACTTGATGCAACCGTTGTTACTAAACCAATAATTTCGTAGCTTAATTCAAAGAAAAATTGTTGCTGTATTTCGTGTCGGCGAGCCATCCTATCCTCATGCGGAAAGCGGCAACGCAAATGAAAACCTGCTACCTTTTCCAGGCTCGCTTTCTATTACGAGCTGGCTTTGATTCTTTAATAAAAACTCTTTGCAAAGCATCAACCCAAGGCCGGTGCCGGGTTCCTGGGCGGTACCGTTGGTGGTGAAGTAATCACTCCTGTTTATTTTTTGCATGGCTTCTATGCTGATGCCTGCACCGGTGTCAGATACAAAGACTTCCGCACCCGTCGCCAGCGCGTTAATTCCAACGGTAATGCAGCCGTTTGCCGGTGTAAACTTCAGGGCATTCGATAACAAGTTGCGCAATACCAAGTCAATCATATCCTTATCCGCCATAATTAAAACGGCATCGTGGAGCGGGTTTTTAATCGTCAATTGTTTTGCTTCAGCCTGCAATTGCAAGAGTTTGATGGTGTCCCCGATCATTTTAACAATATCAAGTTGTTGTGTTTTCACTCCTTCGGATTGCATCTGGCATTTAGCCCACTGCAGCAAATTTTCCATCAGCCCGGTGGTATAATTGAGGTTATCAATCATATCCGGCAGCATGGCTTTTATCTTGCGCGACGGCGTGTCCTGCTGCTGTATGTTCCTGAAAAGGTTACGCAACGAATACATCGGTGTTTTCAAATCATGGGCGATCACAGAAAACAATTTGTTCTTAAGCGCATTGAGTTCTGTCAGTTCCACCGTCTGCTGTTGCAGTACTACTGCGTTTGCTGCAATCTCCCTGTTTTTAGACAATACCCGCGATTGGTAACCAAGGTTTTCTTTCTTTATAAGGAAAAGGCCGTAGAAAATAAATACAATGCCCACCGACTGGTTGAACAGGTATAAAAACAGGTTGGAAGTCTCCAGCTGAAAACGATGATCCTTCCATACTACAGCAAGCATAAAATAACTTATCATGCTTAGCGACACGGAAAAAAGCATGTGGCTGATCTGTTGCAGAAAAAATACGGACAGGATGCCATAAAGAATAAAAAACAGCTCGCCGCCAATGTTAATACCACTCATGTATACAATACTGCTTACCACGGGATAGCAAATAAAATAGCAAACCATGGCCACCTCATATTTCTGCTGCGCATTCAGCCATAGCACCAGCATGCTGATAAGTGCGGGCAGACAGGCAATAAGCCAGGCCCATTCCGGAAATTTTGGGTTATGAAAAAGTGCTGCAACCGGTATGCAGATGCCGGTAATCAGTTGTAAAAAATTAAGTTGGTTAAAAATGCCGAGCTTTCGCTGTTCATAGTCATCCATGCCCGCACATACGCCTATCATTTTAACGGAAAGAAAAAAAGCCAATAGCCGGCTACCCCAGGCTGGTGTAAAAGAAATGAGGTTAATGGAACGGGCCCGCCATATTGCATCCAATGGTTGTTTTGCCCTCCGTGGCCATGTAATAGGGCCAACAGATCGTATCTTTTCCTGGAAATGAAATAATTGTTGCGGAAAAAAACTCATAGCAGCGCTGATTATAGTGTAGGAAATATTGGTTTCCTAAAATAACTGTTTTTTTCCAGAGTTTCAAGAACAAAAAGCCCGGCGTCCGAAATTTCCTGTTAGCGGTTCAAAATTACCATTGACCTGGCCGATCTAAGGCCAGGCAAAGCGTCTCCGAACCGAGCAACCAGGCGGCTCAGTTTGCGTCATTTTATACACGTTTTTCCCCAAAAACAACTTCGGGTTACGTGATAGCCATTAATGCCGCCCGTTAGGTTTTAAAAGGCACGGTATTGTTATGGAGAAACGTGAAACAACAATCCTCATTTACTCGTATCATATGTCGCTACATCCTTCTAACCCACCCGCATGGAAACGTGTTTTCCGAAATAGAAAAACGAATATTTTCCTGGGTATTATTGCATTACTGGTTATTTTCCGGCTATTGCTGCCTTATATCGTTTTGCATTACGCCAATAAATCGCTGGCCAATGTGAAGGGGTATTTCGGACATATAGACGATGTAGATATTTCGTTGTACCGCGGTGCCTATCAAATTAATGACATGTACCTTAACAAAAAAGACGAACGGTCTGGTAAACAGTCTGGATTTTTTAAAGTTGCCAACATAGATCTTTCTGTTGAATGGCGTGCACTGTTTCATGGCCGGCTGGTTGGTGAACTGGAGTTCGATGCGCCCAAATTAATCTTTACTGAAAATAAAGTTGAACTTGCCGATGTAAAGCATGACACCAGTGATTTCCGCAAAATATTAAAGGATTTCATGCCATTAAAACTAAACCGGTTTGCCATCAATAACGGCGAGCTTCACTACGCAGACAATGGCCGGAAACCACGGGTAGACATTTCTTTAAAAAAAATACAGCTAACCGCTGAAAACCTTGAAAACGTTGCAGACAGCGGGAAGTTACTACCGTCTACTGTTGTGGCAACGGCGGCCGCTTATGAAGGAACCCTCAATTTAAATATGAAGTTGAATCCCCTGGCAAATGCTGCTACCTTTGATCTGAATGCGGATATTAAAAATGTAAACCTTGTATTGCTGAATGATTTTTTGATGGCATATGGAAATTTTGACGTGCACCGTGGTAACTTCGGTATGTATAGCGAGCTGGCTGCAAAAGACGGCGCATTTAAGGGGTACGTTAAGCCAATCATAAAAGGATTGGATGTGGTAGGGCCCGAGGATAAAAAAGATGGATTTTTTCATAAATTGTGGGAATCACTGGTGGGTGGCGTAGGCGTCGTATTCAGGAACCAGCGAAAAGACCAAATTGCTACCAGGGTTTCGCTGGAGGGAAATTTTAAGGATCCAAAAACCAACACCCTGGACGCCATTTGGGAAGTATTGCGGAACGCATTTATTCAGGCGCTTATGCCAAGCGTAGACAACCAGATTAATATTAATTCCGTAGATGAAGCGTCTAAGAAAGACGATCGCAATCTCCTGCAACGGGTATTTGGTAAGAAAGAAAAAGAAAACGGTGAAAAGAAAAAAGAAAAGAAAAAACCTGTAAAGAAGGCTAGTAAACATAGGTAAATTATAATTGCATGTCGATATGGGTATCCTGATTAAACGCCTCTGTAAAAAGTGCAAATGTTTTATTTTGGTTGCGGTCTGTTGTATTCCGGCGGTGGTATTTGGCCAACGGCCAGATTCGCTGGCAAACAAACTGGATAGCCTGAAGCGTGAAACCGATACCACCAACCAGCGTAACCTCATTGAACCGGCTTTTTATAATGAACGTACAAAAATCACCTTACGGGTATTCGGAATATTACTATTGGATGATTTTAAACAGCAGGCGCTGTCTCCTTTTAAACCTACTAAGAAAACCCTGATACGCGATGGTATCATGATTGGTGCCATGATAGGCATATCCTTTCTCGACAAGCCAATTCAACGCACGGCCGTCACTTTTCGCAATAACAATTCATGGTCTGCAGGTCCCAGCCGTACCATTACCAACCTCGGTGCACAATTTGAAGTAGTTCCGCTGGCGGCGATCGCCATTACCGGGTTTATATTTAAAAATGAGAAGTTAAGGACCACCACTGCGCTCGCTTTCCAATCTTACATAACTGCCACTGTATGGTCCACTTTGTTTAAAGAATTGTCCGGCAGGAACCGGCCCGTTAATTTCGATCCGAATTCAAAACTCAATTCAGCGCGCTTTCATGGCCCGTTTTATAAGCTCCCGTACAGCGACAACAGCGCTTTTCCTTCGGGTCATACTGCGCTCGCGTTTGCAGCTGCAACGGTCTATGCCAAAGAATACCGCGATATTCCGATGGTACCTATTATTTCTTACGGACTAGCCACACTGGTGGGCGTGAGCAGGATTACAGAGAACCGCCACTGGGCAACGGATGTAATTGCCGGCGGTTTGCTGGGATTTGCGTGCGGCACACAGGTAGTCAATAACTATCATCGTTATGCGCGGCTTAAAAGGCAGGGAATGGTTCACCCGGACCAAAAAGGAAGCATTTCCTTTACGCTTGCCTATTCACCCTTTGGCGTGCAGCCAGGCGTGGTATATACTTTTAGAAGGTAGCGCGCTTATACGCCGTTGAACGCACCTTTAGTTGCGGTGAAACACCAGTTTATTTGCCATTTCAATTTCATCCTGGTTGATGGTATGCCCCATATTCTCGTAGATCTTTTCAGTAACTGTGGCACCCATGGACTTCAGGATATTGGTGGTAGCATATACCCTTGCCGCAGGTACATGGGGGTCGGGATTGCTGCTGCCGATAAATACGGGCGTACCTGCAAAGTTACCACTGTAATTTTCCGGGTGAATTTTATCACCGATCAATCCCCCGGTAAAAGCCACCACGCCACCATACCTGGCGGCGTTCCTGGCTACGAACTCAAGCGACAGGCAGGCGCCCTGAGAAAAACCCAGCAAGTAGATATGATCTTTTGCAATTCCACTTTTTTCGATGTCAGCGACGGTATCAGTCAATGCCCGCAGCGCATCGGATAACCATGGCTCATTGTCCGCGAGCGGCGATAAAAATGACAATGGATACCAGCTGTTGTTACTGGCCTGCGGTGCCAGCAATGCAAAATCCTTTACGTCCAGGTGGGTGGCAAGCGACAAAATATCGCGCGCACTGCCACCGCGGCCATGTACCATTACCAATGCTTTTTTAGCGTCCGGCAAATTTTTGCCTGCGGCGGTTATATTTTTATTATGCATATTATTGATAGTTTTTAAAATCCAATACGATGGGTTTCAGCGATGCTTCTATCCTGCTGCGGCTGGCAGCGTATTGGGGCGGCAATTGCAATGCTTCCCCCAAATGATCTTTTTCTTCGTCTATCGTAAATCCCGGACCTGCCGTAGCTACTTCAAACAAAACACCACCAGGCTCACGGAAATAAATAGACGAAAAATATTGCCTGTCCAGCACAGGCGTGCTGTTGAGCATGCGCTGCAAAATCTTTTTTCTAACAGACAGTTGAGTGGTTGCGTCTGGTGTACTGAAAGCAATATGATGAACGGTGCCACTGCCGGCAAGGCCTTTCAGGCTGTCCGGCGAACAAACCACGTCTACAAAATTGCCCGGTGTAGCGGTTGCAGCAAACCGGAACCGGTTACCTTGTTCCGCTACCAGCAAATGGTCCAGTTGTTCCGTTAGCAAGCCCGCGGTACGCTCGTATCCTTCCTCCCAAATTTCTACATTGTATAGCCCTTTGATGGCATGTTCTGCTGGCACATGACCGGTGGTATACCCTATCCGTGTGTCGGTATCTGTAAAAACCAGCTCCAGCCCCAACCCATCCGGATCTTCCAGGTAGATCACCAGTTCAGTGCGGAAGCGTTCCTGTGGTTCTTTGAATTTGACATCAAATTTTTTAAGCCGTTCCATCCAGTAGTTCAGGGAAGCGAGCGAAAGGGAGAAGCTCGTTGTATTCAGCATGCCCTTGCCATGTCTGCCGTTGGTTAAACCCTGGTAGGGAAAAAAAGTAAGGATACTGCCGGGATGCCCTGCGTCATCCCCATAATAAAAATGATAAACTTCAGACGCATCGAAATTGACGGTTTTCTTTACAAGCCTGATACCAAGAATGCCTCCGTAAAAATTGATATTCGCCTGGGCATCCGCAGCAATAGCGGTTACATGGTGGATACCGGTAATTAATTTTTCCATGGTAAATCCTTGTTGAATGATATGGTTGATTGTATTAGTTGAGCTTGGGCAACACTGCTTCTATCTTGGCGCGCGATGGCTCATATTGTTTCGGTAAACGCAATGAACTGCCCAGGTTCTCCACAGTTTCATCGGTGGCAAATCCAGGATTATCGGTAGCAATTTCAAACAAAACACCGCCCGGTTCCCGGAAATAGAGCGAATAAAAATAATCGCGATCTATTTTTGGCGTAATATTCAATCCTTTGCTTTGAATTTTTTCACGGAAAGCCATTTGCACGGCTTCGTCTTTTACCCGGAAAGCAATATGGTGATTGGTGCCTGCGGCTGATACGCCCGGGGTACCAGCAGGCAGTTCCACCAGGTCAATTACAGCTGCGGTGGTTACTGCATCCGTAATAAAACGGTAACGGTTGCCTTGCTGCTCCAGTAAACGATAGCCAAAAATATCCGTGAGGATTTCCGCCGTGGCTTTTATATTCTTCAACGTTAGCAAAACGCTGTGAAATCCGCGCACCGCGTTAGCTGCGTCTATTTCAGTGGTCTTCCACGGTGTCCGGTCGTCCTGTTGAGCGGCTACAATTAAGTTCAGGTTCAGGCCGTCGGGATCCTGAAAACCAAGCGACTGCTCCCCAAAAACTTCCGTTACGGGCGTTTGCCTGATATTGTATTGTTTTAACCGGTCGGCCCAAAATGGCAGACTGCCATCCGCCACTGCATAACGAATATCGGTTGCCATACCAGTTCCGGTTTTCCCTGCGCCAATACCTTCCCATGGAAAAAAAGTAAGAATGGTGCCAGGATCGCCCGTTTCATTTCCATAATAAAAATGATAGGTGCCGGGATCATCAAAATTGACTGTTTTCTTTACCAGGCGCAGACCAAGTATACGGGTATAAAAATCATGATTAATTTTTGCATTGCCGGCAATCGCCGTTATATGGTGAAGGCCGAGGACCTGATTGTTCATAATGTATATTTTTATATGGCGAAGCTCCGTACTTTTTTGCTTCCTAACATTGAACCAGTTCAATAAATTAGCCCTCCTCCAATGCGCGGTTATTCGCGTCAAGCGTCATCAAAATTTCATTCGTCAGCAAGCCGCTGCCGCCACCGTAGTGCTGAATAATACTGACAGCAGGATGCCTGCCGGCAAAATACCGCCGCAGTTTCTCCTCACTCACGGCATCAATCCCGTTACTCAGCAATATAATGGACGGACGCACTTCGTCGAACAGGCGCATGGCCGCTTCGTCTGACCCTGCGCCTACCCCGTTCCATTGTTCATTTTTATTAATAAGCCGCACGAGTGTCTGCAAAATTTCCTCATTTCTTCCTATTGCCAGCATTTCAATTTTCATGTTGGTATTTTTTGGGTATAGGTTGAACGCATTCAACCCATGTTGTAATTAATGATCAACCTGGTTCACCTCCTGCGCTGTCATGGGAACTTCCATCAGCAATATTTCCGTATCGCCAATACCTGCCTTCACTGTTATTTCCCCGGTGTTCCAGCTGCCCAGTCCATCTCTTTCCCCTAATTCCTGCCCGTTGATAACGGCCGTTCCTTTTATTATAAATGCATAGACGCCATTGCCAGGTTTTTTTAAAGAATAAACGGTTGTTGTTTCCTTATCAAAACTGCCAATATGAAACCACGCATCCTGGTTGATCCATACACCTTCATCCAACTTATCCGGAGAAAGCACTTGCTGAAAAACATTGGGGATGCGGGTGATGTTGCGCTGGTCGTATCGCGGTGTTATATTTTTTTCTTTCGGAAAAAGCCATATCTGTAAAAAAGACGCAGGAATCGTTGCGTGCTTGTTATATTCCGTATGAAATACACCCGTGCCGGCACTCATTGCCTGGATATCACCCTTCTGTATAGCCGCAGTATTGTTCATGCTGTCGGTATGTTCCAGGGCCCCTTCCAGCGGAATGGAAATGATCTCCATATTATCGTGGGGATGCCTGCCAAAGCCCTTGCCGGGTGCTACCCAGTCGTCATTTAAAACCCGTAATACGCCAAAATGCATTCGTTCGGGGTTATAATAATCAGCAAAACTAAATGTTTGGTTACTTTCCAGCCAGCCATGGGATGCCTTACCCCGTGTTGCTGCCTTATGCAATACCATTTGCAGACCGGTTGCAGGAATGGTTGTGGATGCTGATTGTATATTGTTGTTCTTTTGAGCGGACGTTTCTTTTACCATAATAGTATGCTTTATTGCAGCGGTAAAGGTGAGGGTTATGGTGGCCAGAGGCATTGAACCAGGACAAGAAATTAAAAAGGCCGAAGTATTTTTTAGCAACGATGGGCATACGCCTGGACTAGCGGCGTATATGCACCGCAGGCATGAGCGCAATAAGGCAAAAGCGTTATTTTTTTGAAAGCCTCGTCCGGATCTTACTCAGGAACTCGGGAGATATGCCGAGGTAGGAAGCAATGTAATGCTGGGCCACCCGCTGAGGAATGGTTGGGTAACGGGTAATAAAATCCAGGTATTTATCTGTTGCGTCGGTGGCAATGGTTTTAAACAGGCGGCCCTGCAATACAGAAAGGTTACGCTGCACCATCAGGCGAAATACGCGTTCAAGCCTGGGCAGGGCTGCCAGCACGGTTTCTTTTGTCTGGGGATTCAGCACCAGCAGTTCACAATCTTCCAGTGTTTCTATAAACATATTACTCGGTGTCCGGTCGTGAAAACTGGCAATATCACTCACCCACCAATCTTCAATTGCAAACTGCAGGGTTACTTCAATACCCTTATCGTCTATGTAATACGTGCGGATGCAGCCTTTAATGATATAAGCTTCAAAGTTGCAGACTTCCCCCTCGTGCAGGAGAATTGTCTTTTTCGGTATGTTTTTATGTTCCAGTAAACCATCAAAATATGCCAGTTCTTGCGGGGTAAAAAAACTGCATTTTGAAAGATATTGATTGATGTTGTCGAACATACTGCAAAGATAGTTATCCCGCGGCATCTCTATTTTGTTCAATAACACGCCGGTGAAAAGCAAGCGCAGTAAGTCCTTGGTTAGCCATATCCAGGAGGACTGTACTGATCGCAGAACCTTGCTACCGGCAATCAAACGATCCTGCCCGGTTCCAATATTTTTTCAACAAATTGATTAAGTGCTTCCATAACCCGAATCCGCCACCCGCAACCGCCTTGCGCAAGATTGATTTACAGTCGCCTGTATGCTAAACACTAACGAACGTTTATAGGGGTGAACACGTGTCGAAAATTAACACAAAAATTTTAACCGCTGCTGTGCATCCCTTACCTTTGCCTACCAAGCTTGTAGACTTATACATTCAATCATGACAACCTTACACCGCAGCAGGCATTTTCATTCCCGATACCGCAAAACGCAGTTCCGCTGCTGTTGAGTTCCGCGCTGCACCAGCGCAGTTGATACGTTCATTTTATAAGAATCAAACCGGTAAACATGATTAACGCATTGAAAAATAATCTTCCACAATTAACCTATCAAACAGATAGACTAAACATATTGACGCCGATAAGTGTGCTGGCGGCGGGATATCCCGGAAAAACCACTTTTTCTTCCAGCTTCAGCTACGAAGACCAGGTAATTGCCCACGTGATATTGAGCAACAAACTGCCTGTTAGCATATTTACGCTGGATACTGGTCGCATGTTCCCGGAAACCTATTCCGTATGGAGCAGTACCAATGAAAAATACAATACCCATATCAAAGCCTACTACCCCAACCAGGATACGCTCGGCGTATTTGTTGCTGAAAAAGGACCCAATTCCTTTTATGAATCAGTAGAAAACCGCAAAGGCTGTTGTTATATAAGAAAGGTGGAACCTTTAAAAAGAGCGTTGGCAGGCAACGCGGTTTGGATAACGGGTTTGCGTGCGGAGCACTCGGCTGGCCGGCATGATTTACCGATGGTAGAATGGGATGAAGCCAACCAGGTAATTAAATACCATCCCATCCTGCATTGGACAACCGCAGACGTAAAACAGTATATAAAAGAAAACAATATTCCTTACAACCCCCTCCACGATAAAGGATTTGTGAGCATCGGGTGTGCACCCTGCACCAGGGCGGTTAAGCCAGGAGAAGATTTCCGTGCGGGCCGCTGGTGGTGGGAAGACGCGGATAAAAAAGAATGCGGGCTGCATGTACATGAGCCGGTTATTAGTGAGCAAGCTTAAATATTATTTTCGAATGAGCGATTACCAGTTAGATTACCTCGACCAGTTAGAATCAGAATCTATCCATATTTTCCGGGAAGTAGCCGGCCAGTTTGAACGACCCGCCTTGTTGTTTTCCGGCGGTAAAGATTCAATTACGCTGGTGCACCTTGCGCTGAAAGCATTCCGCCCCGGAAAGTTTCCGTTTCCGCTGGTGCACATCGATACCGGGCATAATTTCCAGGAAGCACTCGATTTCCGGGATGCGCTTGCGGCACAAATAGGAGAAAAACTGATTGTGCGCAGCGTGGCTGATACCATTAAAGAAAAAAACCTGACCGAACAGAAAGGAAAATTTGCCAGTCGCAATGCCTTGCAAACTTTTACCCTGCTGGATACCATTGAAGAATTTCAATTTGATGCCTGCATCGGCGGTGCCCGGCGTGATGAAGAAAAAGCACGCGCAAAAGAAAGAATATTTTCTGTGCGTGATGAATTCGGCCAGTGGAATCCAAAATTGCAGCGGCCTGAATTATGGAATACGTATAACGGGAAAATACACAAGGGTGAAAACGTGCGGGTATTTCCCATCAGCAACTGGACGGAACTGGATGTATGGAATTACATCCGCCGCTATAAAATTGATTTGCCCTCCATTTATTATGCGCACGACCGGGAAGTACTGGAATTTGAAGGCCAATTGGTAGCTACTTCGGAGTTTATACAGTTGGACGCCACAGATAAAGTGTCCGTAAAAAAAGTACGGTACAGAACGGTGGGCGATATGACCTGTACCGCAGCCATTGAATCGACCGCGTCCAATATTGATGATATTATTACCGAAATCATTGCCACAAAAACCAGTGAAAGGGGCGAAACGAGAATTGACGACCGGGTGAGCGAAGCGGCTATGGAAGACCGTAAGAAGAATGGGTATTTTTGAGTGGTAAGTAATAAGTTATAAGTATTAAACGCTAAAACTTACAACTTAAGACTTGCAACTTAGAACTTACAACTTAGAACTTAAAACTTACAACTTAGAACTTACAACCTACATGGATATACTAAGATTTATAACCGCAGGCAGTGTTGATGATGGCAAGAGTACGCTGATCGGTCGCCTGCTGTACGACAGTAAGTCAATCATGATTGACCAGCTGGAAGCGATAGAAAAGCAAACTAAAAACAGGGAGGATGGTGAGATAGACCTGGCATTGCTTACAGACGGATTGCGCGCAGAGCGGGAACAGGGCATTACGATTGATGTGGCCTACAAATATTTTTCTACTCCAAAAAGAAAATTCATCATCGCGGATACGCCGGGCCATATACAATATACCCGCAACATGGTTACCGGGGCGTCTAATGCAGACCTGGCCATCATCCTGGTTGATGCAAGAAATGGTGTGGCAGAGCAAACCCGCCGGCATTCTATTATTGCTTCGCTGCTTAATATTCCGCATGTAGTGGTAGCTATTAATAAAATGGACCTGGTGGAATATTCGCAGGACGTATATAATAACATTGTGATTGACTACGCAGAAGTAGCGAAATCCCTGGGACTAAAAGACATCACTTATATTCCCATCAGCGCGTTGAATGGCGATAACATTGTTGACAAGTCCGACAAATACCCGTGGTATGACGGTGCGTGCCTTTTGCACATACTGGAATCAACAGAAGTACAAAGCGATATCAACCTAACCGATGCGCGGTTTCCGGTGCAATACGTGATTCGCCCGCAGACCGAAGAATTGCACGATTATCGTGGATATGCAGGAAAGATCATCAGCGGTATTTATAAAAAAGGCGACAAAGTAAGGGTGCAGCCTTCCGGCATAGAAAGCACCATAAAGGCCATAGAGGTGGGCGGAAAAGAAGTAGTGGAAGCATTTGCACCCCAAAGTGCCGTGCTGCACCTTACCGACAATATTGACATCAGCCGCGGAGACACCATTGTACAATCTGATAATCTCCCCAGCACATCCAATGAACTGGAAGTACTGTTATGCTGGATGGATAACAAACCGCTGGTAGTAGGTAGTAAATATCTCTTGCAAATAAACAGCCGCGTTGTGAGAAGCAGTATAAAAGAAATTGTCTATAAATTAAATGTAAATACATTGCAGCAGGAACCTGCACCGGAGAAAGCAGGATTGAATGATATTGTGCGGGTAACTATTAAAACAGCATCACCCATATCGTTTGACTCCTATAAAAAATTGCGGTTGAATGGCGGCGCCATTCTTATTGATGAAACCAGTTGTGTAACCGTGGGTGCGTGTATGATAGCATAAAGTAAGAAGCGGGTAAGGGTACTATTGACATATTGCCTTTTGCTGTTTAAATTTTGAATTGCAGAAACATGTTACATACAGATGATATAACAATTAATAGTGTGCCTTTTAAAATGGGCAAAGTCATCATTGCGGGTGCGGGTTGCGGTGATCCCGAACTGATCACCGTAAAAGCTGCACGCTATCTGCAACAGGCAGACGTGGTACTTACGGACAGACTGGTGAGCGATGCCATTCTTACCGGGTATGTCCGTAGTGAGGCCGAAATAATTTATGTGGGTAAGCAATGCCGCCGCGGTTTCTCCACACCGCAGGAAAGCATCAATGAGATGATAAAAGAATATGCGCTGGAAGGAAAGCTGGTGGTGCGTTTAAAGGGTGGTGACGTTTCATTGTTCTCCAACATTTTAGATGAATTGCAGGTAGTTGCCGCAAACAACATTCCATATGAAATAATTCCCGGCATAACAGCGGCTACAGGGGCTGCAGCTTATGCCGGCATACCATTAACCGCCCGTGGGTATGCCACTGCTGTACGTTTTCTCACTTTATATAAATCAGATGTGGTAAGTGCAGGATACTGGAAAGATTTGGCCGCCACCGATGACACCCTGGTTTTTTATATGTCTTCGGAAACACTCGATGAAGTGGTGGATAACCTGACCGCCAATAATATTGCCGGGGATAAATTGCTGGCAGTGGTGGAACAGGCAACTACCCCCCTGCAGCATGTGCATATCAGCAGCCTGGAAAACTACCGTAACAACTTAAGCGGACAACGTTTTATTTCGCCATCAATTGTAATTATTGGTAAAGTGGTAGCACTTCACCAGCACTTTTCATGGTTGCCCAACAGCAATAGCAAAGATTATTATTTTAAACCCATGGGAAGCATACTACATTCAGCCAACACCACAGACAACGTTAAAACCAATGTTAGCAGAGCATAAACTGAAAATACTACTTGAGCTTACCAGCGGTGCTTCCAAAGAAGAACTGGCCTGGATGAATAATTATATCAACAGCCAGCTAACACCCGATGCTGCGGCGCCAAAATTGTCGGCCAATAAAGTAACCATTGCGTATGGCACAGAAACGGGCAATTCAAAAAGAGTTGCCACCGATTTTGCTGCCAAGGCAAAAAAAGCAGGTATCCATGCGAAGTTGGTCAGCCTTGACCAATACCGCATTCATGATCTGCCTAAAGAAGAATATTTTTTAACTGTTATCAGTACGCAGGGAGAAGGCGAGCCACCGGAAGCAGCCAAAAAATTTTATGATCATATTCATAACAATGGTTTTAAACTGGAAAAATTAAAATACAGTGTGCTGGCACTGGGTGACACTTCTTACCCGCTGTATTGCAAGACCGGCGAAGATGTGGACGAGCAATTGCAGCGGCTGGGCGGCAAACGCATCGTGGATATACAAAAATGTGACGTTGAATACGATGAGGACGCGCAACAGTGGTTTGGCAAAGTACTGAAAAAACTTGTTGAAACCGATACCGCAACTACGCCGGCCATAACATCCCCGGAAGCAATAACAGAAAAAAAAGCCGGTGGTAAAAAAGCCTATACGGGAACGGTAATTACCAATATAAATCTTAATGACAGGGGCTCCAACAAACAAACCTGGCATATTGAAATAGCTGCGGACGGGGTAGAATATGAATGTGGCGATTCCATTGGCATCGTTCCGGAAAACGCCATCACAACTGTTGAAAAAATACTTTCGCGCTCAAAAGGTATCAATGCAGGTAAAAAAATAGACTATAAAAAAGAAACGTATACCGTTTTTGATTTGCTCAAATATAAATTAAATGTATCGCACCTTATAACAGCTGTCATCAAAAGGTATGGGGCTATTGTGGAGCAGGAGATTACCGAAACAAAAATAGATTTGCCCGATCTGCTGGCAGCCTATCCCGTTAAAGACAGTGCGCAGTTTGAAGCAGTGCTTGCCATATTAAACCCGCTGGCACCACGCCTGTATACCATGTCATCATCGCCTGCAGCACACAGTGGTGAAGTACATTTAATTGTGGCAAAAGATGTTTTTACAGTGAATGAAGAAAAGAAATATGGGGTTTGCTCTTCTTTTCTAGGCACCCAAAAGGTAAATAACACACTTAAGTTTTTTGTGCAGAAGAATAAACGCTTTCGTTTGCCTGCTCCGGAAAAGGACATCATCATGATAGGACCGGGCACCGGTATCGCCCCCTACCGCTCCTTCCTGTCACAAAGAGATGCTACGGGCGCCACTGGCAGAAATTGGTTATTTTTTGGAGAACAACATTTTGCGAGCGACTTTTTATACCAGACGGAAATTCAAAATTGGTATGATACCGGTGTGCTCACAAAAATAAATGTGGCATTCTCCCGCGATCAGCCCGAAAAAATTTACGTCCAGCACCGCATGCGGGCGCACGGTGCAGAACTATACCAATGGATCCAGGCAGGCGCTTATGTTTATTTATGTGGCAAAAAAGATCCGATGAGTATTGATGTGGAACATGCATTGATTGAAATTATCGAGCAATACGGTGAAAAAACAAAGGAAGATGCAAAGGAATATTTTCTGCAAATGCAGAACGAAGGACGGTATGGCGAAGATGTTTATTAAAATGTTGCCGGTACAGGATAGCGGCCGCCTGCCACTGAGTACTAATGAGCGTTTTACCAGGAGCGCGCGCATATAAAAATTAAAGCAAATGTCAGAACAGCAATCCAATCTCTCCGGTATTGAAAAAATAAAGCAGGCCAGCGATGGGCTGCGCGGAGAAATTACTCAAAGCCTGAAAGATGAAATCACCGGCGCCATCCGTGAAGGAGACCAGGCCGTGATAAAATTTCATGGAATGTACCAGCAGGACGATCGCGACAGAAGAGAAGAGCGGGCAGAAAAGAAACTGGATCGTCTCTATACTTTCATGATTCGCCTGCGCCTTCCGGGCGGTTTTCTTACCGCAAAACAGTGGATAGCCATGCATGAGATAGCCGGTCAGAATTCGACCGGCGTTATCAAAATTACCACGCGCCAGACGATACAGTTGCACGGCCTGGTGAAATCAGCCATCAAACCGACCATAACCTCGTTCAGCGAAGCCCTGCTGGATTCAATCGCTACCTGTGGTGACATCAACCGGAATGTATTGTGCAGTTCGCATCCTAAACAATCGCCGATACACGAAGAAATATTTGGGTACGCAGATAAGATAAGTGTGATGCTGATGCCAAAAACAAAAGCATACTACGAGATCTGGCTCGGTGACGAAAAAATTGCAGATAAAAAAGAAGAAGAGGATCCGCTTTACCAGGACCGGTACCTGCCACGGAAATTTAAAATAGCCATTGTTATTCCGCCAAACAATGATGTAGACGTCTTCACCAATGACCTCGGATTGATTGCTATTATCGAAAACAATGAATTAAAAGGGTTCAATATTGCTATCGGCGGCGGCATGTCTACAACGCACGGCAATCCTGCTACCTATGCCAGGCTGGGCACCGTGATAGGTTTTGTGGAAAAAGGTGAGGCGACCATGAAAGCGATCTACGAGATAGCCACGGTACAGCGCGATTACGGCAACCGCAGCGATAGGAAACTGGCCCGGCTAAAATATACGGTTGACAAAGTTGGCGCCAACTGGTACAAGGAAGAAGTAGAAAGGCGGGCGGGCATTACCATTACGGAGGCGCGGCCTTTTGGTTTTAATGAACGCTGTGATTACTACGGGTGGCAGCAAAACGATAAAGGGGTATGGTATTATACGGTATACGTGGAGAACGGCAGAATAACAGACGACGAGCAGCAGGCGGTAAAAACGGCGTTGCTGGAAGTTGCGAAGACCGGCAAATGTTCCTTCCGGTTTACCGCTAACCAGAATGTAATTATAAGCGACGTAGTCGCCGGAGACAAGGCGACAATCAATGCCATTTTGGAACAATTTCGTATTACCAGCTATACGGAGCAAACTTCGCTAATCAGAAAAAATGCGCTCGCATGCGTTGCCCTGCCCACCTGCCCGCTGGCACTTGCGGAAGGCCAGCGTTACATGCCCTTGCTGATTTCAAAAATTGAACCTTTGCTGGATAAATATGGACTGGCCGAACAGGATATTATCATGCGCATGACCGGTTGTCCAAATGGGTGCGCGCGCCCGTCAGCCGCAGAAGTTGCCTTTGTAGGTACCGCGCCTGGTCGTTATAATTTACAATTGGGCGGTGACCGTGTTGGCATGCGCCTGAATAAAGTATATAAGGAAAACCTGGATGAACCCGCCATTCTTGCGGAGCTGGATAGCCTGTTTGGTCAATTCAGCGAAGAAAGAATCAACGACGAAGGTTTTGGAGATTTTGCCATGCGCAAAGGGCTGGTACCGGCCTGAATAATTTAAAATCGTATTAAAGGCGATAAAAACAATACACTAATTAAAAAACTTCGCATTAGTCTACTAATTAAGTAGGGAATACCCTATTTTTACTGCCAGTAATTTATGAGCAATACCCAGGTGCCTGATTCGGTAACATTAACAGACGCACTCGCCAAAGCGGGTAAGAACCGCCTGTTTCCTGTATTTTTAAAAATAGAGGAATTGAATGTATTGCTGGTTGGCGGAGGTAAAGTTGCTTTTGAAAAACTGAATGCCATTCTGCAAAATGCGCCGGATGTTACCCTGCAGGTAGTGGCTACGCAAATAAGCGCTGAAATAAAAGAACTTGTCGCGCGCTACCCTCGTATCTCAATGGCGGAACGACCTTTCCATGAAAATGATCTGGATAACCAAGATGTCATAATGGTGGCGGTAAATGACAAAGCCGTAAGCAGTTATGTACGGCAATTGGCAAAAGAAAAAAAGTTACTGGTAAACGTGGCGGATACGCCGGACCAGTGTGATTTCTACCTTGGAGCTATTGTACAGAAAGGCGACCTGAAAATTGCCATTTCCACCAATGGCAAATCACCCACTATCGCTAAAAGAATGCGCGAGCAGCTAAATGACCTGATCCCGGATGAAATAGACGGCGTGCTGGAAAATATGCATACCATCCGCCAGGGCATGAAAGGAGATTTTACAGAAAAAGTAAAACAGCTGGACGATTTAACTAAGGGATTTTCTGTGAAAGGATCTGCAGATGAAGACGAGCCCGTTAGTAAACCGGATCAGAAAAAATGGCAAAAAGTAGCCACCTACAGTTTGCTGGCTTTTGCATTCATGATACTTGGTCACCTGGTTTTTTCTTATTTTATAATACCTGACTTCGTAGGCAGCGTAAAAAATATCTATACGCAACTGGATAAAAATTTTCATTGGATGGTACTGGCGGGTTTTCTTGCACAACTGGTAGACGGTGCATTGGGTATGGGTTATGGTGTTACCAGTGCAGCTATCCTGTTGTCTACAGGTATCAACCCCGCGGCAATCAGCGGCAGCATTCACACCGCAGAAATGTTTGCAAGCGGCGCATCGGGGTACAGTCATTATAAATTTGGCAACGTTAATAAAAAATTATTTAAAGTACTGGTTATTCCAGGTGTTGTGGGTGCCATCGCCGGCGCCTTGCTGTTGGTGTTTCTCGGTGAAAAATATTCAAACTACATACGGCCTATTCTGGCGGCCTATACTTTATTTTTGGGTTTTCGTATTTTGCTGAACGCCTTTAAAAAGATGAATGCACCCAAGAAATTCAAAAGGTATGGTATGCTGGCAGGACTTGGCGGTTTTTTGGATTCGTTTGGCGGCGGCGGATGGGGGCCTATCGTTACCACTACCCTTATCACCAAAGGCCGTACACCGCGCTTTGTGATTGGCACGGTAAGTCTGACCGAATTTTTTGTTACCCTCGCAAGTGCATTTTCATTTTTTATCCTCCTGGGCATCTCCCATGTTCAAACCATCATCGCTTTAATAATTGGTGGTTTCATTGCTGCGCCTATCGCGGCACGGCTGGCGGGTAAACTACCGCGAAGAACTTCTTTTATACTGCTGGGTGTGCTGGTTATTATCTGGAGCATTAAGATATTATCCAAGCTACTATAGCCCGTTGTATTCACCCCCCTTTTCTTCAATCATCTATCGGCACCAGTTCATTTTAAACCGTATTGGTGATCATCAAATAATAATTGCATAAATTATGTAAAAAAGTACCCTACTATTTTTGTAGACTTATGTAAAACAATATATATTTGTCTTCTCTTTTAAACTAACAGCAGTTTTATGAACACGAACGAACACATTCCAGGGAAACGATGTTGTTTAAATCATTTTTTTTACAAACAATAAATTAGCTTTTTTTTATTCTATTAGTCTACTAAATTAATAGACTTTATAACCTTAATTCCAACAATAAATAATGAAACAGTCCATTTTAACTTTCTTGATTTTTTCAATCCCGTTCTTTTTGTTCGCACAGGTGTCAGGCCGGGTAGTAGGCAGCAACAACGGGGGAATTCCCTACGCATCGGTAGCAGTAAAAAATACAGCTATCGGAACCACCGCCGATTCTTTGGGTTATTTTTCTATCAGCGGAATCGAAAACTTCCCTGTTACGTTGGTAGTAAGCTTTACCGGCTTCCAACGCGAGCAAAGAATTATACGGGCAAATGATACTTCGGGAATTACGATAGTTCTTCAATCTATTTTTCAAAGAGATACCGTTGTAATTACGTCCCGCAGGCGCAGGGAATTGCTGCAGGATGTGCCCATTCCAATCTCTGTTATCGGCGGTGCACAGATAGATATTGGTGGCGCATTCAATGTTAACCGGGTAAAAGAATTGATTCCTTCAGTTCAATTGTATTCATCAAATCCCCGTAACACGGGTTTAAGCATCCGGGGTTTGGGTGCAACGTTCGGACTAACCAATGATGGTGTGGATCCTGGGGTTGGACTCTATGTAGATGGCGTTTATATTGCGCGTTCGGCTGCTGCAACCCTTGACTTTTTAGATATTGAACAAGTTGAAGTGCTGCGTGGGCCGCAAGGAACATTGTTTGGCAAAAACACCACGTCCGGCGCATTCAATATTACTACCCGTAAACCCAGTTTTAAACCAGGTGGAACCTTTGAAACCAGTTATGGCAATTATGGTTTTATCCAGGCTAAGGCATCCCTTACAGGACCACTTTCTAAAAAAATAGCGGGAAGGTTTTCTTTCTCGGGCACACAGCGCGATGGACTGATCTATAATCAGCGTACCCAGAAATATTTAAATGATCTCAATAACCTTGGCGTCAAAACTCAATTTTTGTACAAAGTAGCTGATAACACGTCCATTACTTTATCGGGCGATTTCAGCCGTCAGCGACCCAACGGGTATGCGCAGGTTATCGCCGGTGTGGTGCCAACCAAACGTGCTGCTTACCGGCAGTTCAATGCCATCATTGCTGACCTGAATTATTCTTTGCCAAGCTTAAATGCTTTTGACAGAATTGTGGATCATGATGGTGCGTGGAATTCCGGAAACGACCTTGGCGGCGCATCAATAAATGTGGACGCTAAAATTGGACCTGGTACATTTACTTCAACAACAGCATGGCGCTTCTGGAAATGGAATCCGTCCAATGACCGCGACTTTACCGGACTGCAGTCGTTGGCCATTTCTGCCAATTACTCCAGGCAATCACAATGGTCGCAAGAATTTCGTTATGCCGGTCAGTTCTCGTCTAAATTAAGCGGTGTGGCGGGGCTGTTTTTCCTGGGCCAGGAAGTGCAAACTGATCCATCCGGCATTGAGGAATCAGGAAACGCTACGTGGAGATTTTCCCAAAGCACCACGAGTACTAAATGGAAAACGCCCGGACTTTTTGAAGGATTTGGTATAAAAAATAATTTCTCAATCAAGTCTGTCAGCACCGCCGCATTTGCAAATCTTGATTGGGAAATAACAACGGGTCTGCATGTTCTGCCGGGTGTACGTTTTAACTACGATAAAAAAAATGTAGTGTATGATAGAATCACATACGGCGGATTGCAAACCAACGATCCGGATTTACTGGCGTTGAAAGCGTTGGTTTATACCCCACAGGCGTATAAAACAAATGCCGACGAGAACCATTTAACTTATCAACTTACGGTAGCCTACAGACCGAACACGAAGATCAATGCTTTTGCTACTTACTCAACAAGTTATAAACCCATTGGCGTTAATGTGGCAGGTCTGCCAACTGTTAACAATCAGCCTGCACTAGACCTCGCGGTTATAAAAGCCGAAAACGTACAACATTACGAACTCGGCATCAAAACAACATTGACGAAAGATTTCACTTTCAATTTATCGTTGTACAATACCAGTATAAAAGATTACCAGACAAATGTTCAGTCGCCCGAGATTGGCGTTAATCGTGGTTATCTTGCAAATGCAGAAAAGGTAAGGGTACGCGGCGTGGAAGCGGATGCAAACCTGCGCGCCGGCACACATTTTACATTATTTAGTGCAGTGGCATACACCGATGCCAGGTATATCAAATTTACCAATGCGCCGTTGCCACTTGAAGAAACAGGACTGACGGTAAATGGACAGCAAGTTGCATTTAAAGATATTTCAGGTGGAAAATTACCCGGGGTTTCAGACTGGGCGGGTTCGCTTGGCGGTGAATTTACCACCCCGGCTGTTTTCTTAGGAAGCACAACCCGGTTTTTCATAGCACTGGACACTTATTATCGTTCTGATTTTTCCTCCAGCCCGTCCCCTTCCGCTTACCTGAACATAGATGGCTATGCACTGGTAAATGCGAGAACCGGTTTCCGCGTTACGAACGGACTTTCTACGTTTATTTGGGCACGTAATTTACTTAACAAGAATTACCATGAGCAGCTTCTTGTAGCGGGTGGAAACGCCGGCCAGTACGCATCGGTTTTAGGCGATCAGCGTACCGTGGGAGTCACGATTCGATATTCGTTTTAAAAAACATTTTCTCGTTTTAAATTTGTTTAGCATGCATGATAGCGAACGGCACGGAAAAAATACCGTGCCGTTTTCATAGTGGTAAAGGCACAAAGCCCGGCTGGCTCACCGTTTTACCAGTTGCCCCTGCACAATGTTCAGCCTGGTTACCTACATTGTCGAAGAAATGGGTAACCCTCGCCTTGCTTAAAGAGAAGATTTTTTATTTATTTTTGCGCAAGATGAAAAGAACCCTTACAATTATCTTGCTGCTTACAATAGCTGCCGGCCACCTTTGTGCACAACCTTTAAAAAGCACTGAAAATATTGAACAGATCTGGATGGGATATTCCGGCCAGGCAAGATTCACCAATAAATGGGGTATGTGGGCGGATTTTCACCTGCGCACGAAGGAAGAATTGACGAATAGTTTTTCGCAGTCTATCCTCCGTTTAGGCCTCACTTATTATGTAAATAACAACACAAAATTTACACTGGGCTACGGCCGCATATTCATTTACCCGGGCGATAATCATAAAGGAATTACTCAAACCGAACACCGCCCCTGGCAACAGCTGCAATGGCATACTGCATTTAAAAAAACTAAACTAATGCAATGGATCCGACTTGAAGAACGCTTCAGGAGGAAAATCGCGACCGATTCTACCCTCGGGGACGGACACAATTTTAACTGGCGGCTGCGTTATAATATCTGGTACGAAATTCCTTTGTTAAACGACGGCGTACTGGCACACAGCGTTTCATTTATTGCGAACGATGAACTGCACATTAATTTTGGAAAAGAGATTGTATACAACTATTATGATCAGAATCGACTCTTCCTGGGTCTCAAATACCAGGTTTCGAAAAGCAGTAACGTGCAGTTCGGCTACATGAATCTTTTCCAGCAATTATCGCCTGGTAACAGGTATAAAAACATTCACGCGGCAAGGATATTTTTCTTTCAGAATTTTGATTTTCGTAAAAAGTAAACCCGGACAGGTTAAACTTTACTAGCCGCTTCCCCCAGCACCCCGCCCATTAATGGATCTGTAAAACCGGCCTGGCCTGTTTCCACATGACCCGCAAACCTCATTTCAAATAACTGGAATCCTTTTACCCGCACCGTAAAATCATACCATCCGAAACTCTTCGAAAGATTGAGTACCGTTGATTTGATTCCGTGCGCGACTACTGTTTGCGGCCTACCGGAATATGAATTGTCAATAACTTCCAGTGTATGATCCGCCTTATGCTGATTCACAATTTTTATTTCAATATTCCCTGTAAGTTTTTTATTTTTTCCGTTAGCACTTTCATAAGCAACATTTACGGTAACCGGCGGATCCCCGGCACTACCTCTGAACTCCCGGAAAAATCCGTTCGGGCCATATAAACTGAGGTGATATAGTCCATCCCGGAAATCTGCGATTTTCCATTCATCAGCAATAATATCACCCGCCGAAACAGCATATGATCGCACCTGCATGCCGCCGGACATATGCGCATAAACCAAAAAGGGAGCCCCGGCTGACCGCAAACCGAAACTTGTGGTGCCGGCACAAAACGTTATTTTAAAAATCTTAGGTTCAGCTAGTATTCTTCCGTCAGCATATAATTCATATGGAATAGAACAGGCAGGCCGGATTCCTTTCTCCTGCGCCGGCATCATTGGCGTGTTTGCAGTTCGATTGTTGATGGCCGTTATATCGTTACCCGACAAGGGACGGTAACCCGACGGGTCTTTTTTAAACCGCGCATTTTGAATACTTTCAAAAAAAGTTTCCTTACTTACCACCGGCAGTGCGGCAGTTATTTTTTCTCCATTGTACGGTTTGAATACTGCCGTCAGGTCGCCGCAAACTGTCCTGCGCCACTGGCTGATGTTTGGTTCCTCAATCTTTTTATTAATTTTTTTACTAAGAAATTTTTCCATGAACTGAATAATCGAAGTATGGTCAAACACTTGCGAACATACAGCGCCTCCCCTGCTCCAGGGTGAAGCAATCACCAGCGGCACCCGGTAGCCCAATCCTATCGGGCTTTCGCGTGCATGGGGTGCAGCATATTTTGTTGTGTCCTGCGCCATCGTTACAAATTCTGTAGCCGCGTCAATACCCGCAGAAACCTGGCCGCTTTCCTTGTTAGACGGATCGGGTGCTACAAATGGCGGCACATGATCAAAATAACCATCGTTCTCATCGTAACAAAGAATAAAAATTGTTTTTTTCCAGACCGCTGGTTGTTTGGTAAGGATGTCCATTACTTCAGCAACATACCATGCACCGTACCACGGAGCGCCAGGATGATCGGAGAAATTTTCAGGTCCGACAATCCACGAAACCGTGGGTAATTTTCCGGTATCAACATCCTGCCGGAACTGGTGCAGCACATCGCCTTTGGGCACTTTCATTTCACGTTGCACGCCCCCATCGCTGTACTGCAGCGTTTCCAACTGCCGGTAATGCGGATGACTATTATTTATTGTGAATGCCTTTTTATGAATATTTTTGTCGCGTTGGGGCAGCTCATCAAATGCTGTTTTTGTGTACCTGGTGCTTGCTTCTGTTGCCCTCGCCAGCCACAATTCTTTTTCGGCGAGATTGTTTTGCAGTGAGGCGTAGCTCGCAGACGACGGCAATACCGTTTTTATTTGCGTTTTTAACGTTTCAATTTCTCCGGGAAGTTTTTCCAGGAGTTGGGTGCAGTATTTTGAATAGGACGCAGCGTATTGCACATTGTACTGCGAAAAAAATTCGATGGGGTTGTCTGTGAAATTAGAAAGCCAGGCATCCTCTTCGCCTTCCAGGCCGGAGGGCAGGCTTATCTCGTTCTGGTATATTTTCCAGGAAATATCATTTTCCTCCAGTCTTTCCGGAAAAGTAGTCCAGTTTGCCGGTTTGAAAAAATCCACGTCTTCATTACGGACATGGGCAAACGATGCTGCATGCGGCGCCGCTCTTACCGTTCCGCTCCATAGATAGAGCCGGTTCGGTGTTGTACCGGTTAAGGATGAACTGAAATTCTGATCGCAGATTGTAAAGGCATCCGCAAGCGAGTAATAAAAAGGGAGGTCTTCACGGTTGTAATAGCCCATGGTGAGCGGAACCTTGGCAAAGCCCTTGTGCCCGGACGGTTTTGCAATCAGCCATTTATCATGTTTGCCCCCATTGCGTGCATCTACCTGGTTCGTCCAGGAATGGGGCAATGAACCCAGCCACGTAGCATTCGTTTCTTTCATGTTCAGCCGGAACGGCGCATACGTTTCGCCGGCAGCATTTTTTTGCAGCCACACCAGGTTGCTATCCGGTTGAACAATTGCACGGGGATCATTAAAGCCCCGAACACCCTGCAACGTTCCATAGGCATGATCAAACGATCGGTTCTCCTGCATCAGAATAACAATATGTTCCGCGTCCTGGTAGGTGGTACCCGGCGCGGGGTTAATGGCCATCGCTTTCACAACAGCTGCCGGCAGCATACCAGCAAGACCGGTACCGCCAGAAAGCAGCGCTGCTTTCTTTATGAAATCTCTTCTTGTATCCATTGGTGTGCTAATTAATTAAACCCTTAAAAAGACTATATTTTTTTCAATACTACTGTTACTTTAACGCCACCATTACCTTTTGGTGAAATGTTATTTGACTGTAGCCGTGCGATGCCAGGCAATATTTTCTGAAATTAATTAATTGTTAGGTTAAACACTTTTCAAATTTACTGCAGGCCCGTGTGCGGAAAAGTTATTACATTGAATGATAATCATATTATAACACGATGCCCGTCCAAAAAACCACTGCCATGGGATATAAAATTATCCTGTTGCTTTTAACAAGCTCATTGTTCTCCTGTTCTCTCCTGCTTGCCCAGCAAAAAATAAGAAAAACTGTTTTTATTATTGTGGATGGCATTCCTGCTGACCTGATTGAAAAATTACCCCTTCCCAACCTGAAAGCAATTGCCAGGCAAGGGGGCTACACCCGTTCGTACGTAGGCGGCGTAAAAGGCGGCTATAGTCAAACGCCTACCATTTCAGCCGTAGGCTACAACACGGTGCTGACGGGCGTATGGGTAAACAAACACAATGTGTGGGACAATGATATTGCAGATCCGAATTATAATTATCCAACTATATTCCGCCTGTTGAAGCAACAGTACCCGGAGAAAAAAACTGGCATATTTTCTAGTTGGGCAGACAACCGCACCAAGCTGGTAGGCGATAATATGGCGGCTACCGGAAGTTTTGGAATTGATTATGCATACGACGGACTGGAAAACGACACGGTGAATTATCCGCACGACAAAAAGAAAGATTACATGAGCCGCATCGACGAATCGGTAGCAAGGGAAGCTGCCGCAACCATAAAAGACAAAGCGCCCGATCTTTCCTGGGTGTACCTTGAATACACGGACGATATGGGCCATATGCACGGTGATAGTCCGGAATTCAACAACGCAATAACGCTGGCGGACAAACGCGTGGGATATATCAGGGAAGCGGTTCAATACCGGCAGCGGCAACATAATGAAGAATGGCTGATTATTGTAACAACTGATCATGGCCGGGACGCTGTCACGGGCAAGGGTCATGGTGGGCAAAGCAACCGGGAGCGTGACAGCTGGATATTTACCAACGCAAAAAACCTCAACCAGCAATTCCGCGCACCACTTACTGCCGCGACTGATATCATGCCATCAATTGCCCGGTTTATGCACATCGCTATTCCGCCAGGCAATGCTTTTGAACTGGATGGATCAGCTTTTACAGGCCCCCTTTCTTTTACCGATCCCCGGATTGCGTACCACAATGACAGCCTGCAAATAAGTTGGAAAAACTTAGGTAAGACCGGCACTTTAAAAATTTGGATCTGCCCGGCCAATAATATTAAAACCGGCGGCAAAGATGCATATACGCTGTTGGGCACCGTTCCATTGTCAAAACAAAGTGCCGTTTTTCCGATAACGGTTCAATCATCTGCATTCCATAAAATTGTGCTGGAAGCAGCGGATAATACCGCCAATTATTGGATACTAAACAAATAGTCATCGCTGGTTAAACCGGCACCAACGATTGTGCAGTGGCTGAGGATTCGAGAGCCGTTATTCGTTTAATAATTTCCATACAGGCCCTGCTATTGTGGTAAGGACATTTCCAGAACCCCAATTTGTCATTTTCTTTCATAACAGTGTGGTCTTCATTCACGCCCCAAAACCATTCGCCGTGCACATCATCGCGGATCCACTTTTTTATAAACTGCCAGCTGTTTAACGAGGCATGCAGGTAGTTTGCGTCTGCAGTTATTTCCCACGCATTAAAAAAACCAACCATTGCTTCCGCCTGCGGCCACCAGTGCTTTTCTTTTACCAGGTGGTTGCCGGCAGTATCATACTCGTACCAAAGACCGCCATCAGCATCCAGTCCCTGCATGGCCGCGCGGGTAACAGTAATTGCATAATGCTTCATTTTATCAATCCACTGTTCATCTTTTATTATTTCTGCGCACTGTTGCAGCAACCAGGCCGCTTCAATATCGTGCCCGTAAGAAATAACATCGGGTTTTTCTTTCCAATACTCATCAAAAAATAACACCAGGTGCCCTGTTTTTTTATCAATCATATGTTCATCAAACACTTGCAGCAATTGCACAATCCGGTTTCGCAGCAAGTCATCAGGCCATTGTTTGTAGAGGGTGGCATACGCTTCTATAACATGCAGGTGCGTATTCATTGTTTTCTTTTCATTGGCATCCTTGTCGCTTAGCCTGAGATCCAACAAGGGCTGCCAGTCACGGGCAAAAGCTTCGAAATAGCCCTTGTGAATGGCGTCAAAACTTTTTTCTTCCATTAGTTTGAATAACGCAACAGCCTGCTGCAACACCAACGGCTCCTTTACACCCTGGTAATATTCACTCAGACCATACAGATAGAACGCGAGGCCATAGATTTGCTTGCGCTGATTGAGCGGGTTGCCCAGGGCATCAACAGACCAGTATACGCCGCCATATACCTTATCTGTAAAATGATCAATCAAATAAGCATAAGCCCTTTCAGCTACCGGCAAATATTTTTTATCTCCTGTAAAATTATAAGCCGCAGAAAAAGTCCAGAGTATACGGGCATTCTGCACAGCTCCTTTGGATGCTTCAGCATTAATGCTATTATTTTGATCAATGCTTCCATAAAATCCACCCAGTTTTTTGTCAATGGAATGATCCATCCAATACGCCAATAGCTGGCGTAATTCCGCAGCTAACTCCTGTTTGTAATTTTTTATATCCATCCGCAGGTATTTCTTACACCACAATTATTTTTTATCAACAACAATATACACAGCGCCCCTTGGCGGGATGCTAACGCGGATGCCGGTAGCAGTTACTGCTGAGTTGGCTTTCAGCGCGGCATAGTCGGCCGGACCACCGGCAACACCGCTGGGGCCAGTACCATTAACCAATACCTTTCTCGAAAATTCCGCATTGTCATTGCCCCCTTCCAGGCTATACCAATAGAAGCGGTTACCAACAATAAAATTTTTAAGTTTCACTTCTGTTACCTGGGCGGTAGTAGTGGTATTTACGAGTGTTACCCCTGCCTGGCCAGAGGAGAAAGTAGACCCGTAGGCTTTAACGCCAACGTTGCCAACCACGGACGCAGGCACTAACCTGTCTCCCAGCATTTTTTGCATAAAGTACATGTAGTAAAAAGAAGGCCGTGGATCCCATTTGGCAGCACCCGGCTCATCACCCGAACTAAATAGCCCATGATCATCGCCGTTATTCCATCCGTTTAACAAATCCCAGCGGGCTGCCATTCCATATTTATTTTTCAATGCTTCCCCCATTACGAGGGTCGCAAAAACACCACTTACATTTGACACCTGTTGCCTGGAAGTATTGGAAGTAATATTCCATTCATCCATGGCAATGGGTTTAATAACAGCCCCATTTGCCTGCAGCGTTTGCGTAATATAATTTATCATGGTGGCAGGCTCAGTAAGCGCAGTCGTTAAAATTACATCAGCATTCGCATTGGTATTATACGGCGTAAAGTAATTGTGTGCCACATAAAAATCTGCCTTTCCGTTCGCTGCCGGCACCATACCTGCATTCCAGGTTTTGCGGGTATTTGTTTGCCAGGGCTCGGGCGCGGGTGCTTCTGCTGCAACTGCACCAATATAAATCTTCTTGCCAATCTCCGCGGCCGCTTGCTGCATTGAATCAACAAATACTTTAAAATGCTGGCCATACAATGCGCCGGTTAAATATTCAGGCTGGCCATCTTTGTTGGCAGCTACATCAATGCGGTAGCCCCATTCCCAGTTGCCATAGTTTTCATTTCCCACTTCCCATAACTGCGTACGACCATTATCGTACCGCACCCAATCTGCCGCCAGGTGCGCTGCAGCCGCTACCGGGTTGGCACCAGTGCCGTACCGCGCATAACCATAATTGATAGTAATAATCCCCTTGTTATTTGTTTGCTGCAACATGTTGTAATAATTATCCAGGTTGCATTGCCAGTTAAAACTTGTTTTGCCGTAAATAAACGCTGCAGCTTCTTTGGTACCATCGTCTTTTGTAAACATAGCAGGTGCATCCGCAGGCTTTGCATCCTCTTGCGCATTCCAAAAATATGCATCGCTAGAACTACCACCCGGAAACCGGATGACATGTGGATGCAGGTTGGTAACCGGTACAATAAATTTTGGCTCGCCCGCCACCGGGCCCATCCACCAAACTGCATTGTGTCCAAATACTGACAAGGGAATTTTGGTTATAACACTGGAAGCATCAACCGTTACCGTGTTTACGATACCGCCCGCCAGCGGGGTTTCATTGTAAGATGGTGTTGTAAATGTTTTGGGCTGCCAGTCGTCAAGAAAAAAACCGATGGTTGGCGCAACGGGCGGATCTGCTGCGGGGGTTACGATAACCACGGTATCGGTTGGGGGAACTACGAGAGGCGACGCGGTATTGCTTTTTTTACTGCAGGACAGCAACAGCAATGCAGCGATGCAAAAAGCGACCGGGTTTCTTTTTCTTAGTAGTATATTTTTCATTGTAAGCCTTATTATCGTCATGGCTATTGCATCAATGGCCAGCCACGACTTCGTTCTGATGGGTGGAAGTTATATAGGCACCATTTCTTTTTATCAGACCGATAACAGTGTCAACTGATTTTGCAGATCTGAAACCGTCTTCTGGTGTATTCGTTACATAGTCGAGCAGTTTATCAATAGAAGAAACGGCTACATGCATGCGCGTATCAGAAGATGCGTAGTAAATAAATACGGTACCATTTTCGTCTGCTATCCAACCGTTGCAGAAAGCCACATTTGATACATCACCAGTACGCTCTTCTCCTTCAGGTGCCAAAAAATATCCGCCCGGTTTATAGATGACTTTGGTGAGATCATGTAAATCTGTTACAAACATATATAGTACATAACGGAGACCCGCCGCCGTATTTCTTACGCCATGTGCAAGGTGCAACCAGCCAATAGCCGTTTTTAAAGGAGCGGGCCCTGCCCCATTTTTTGCCTCGTATACGGTATGGTATATTTTCTTGTCTACGATTACTTCCTCCGTTACTTCCGCACCAACAATAGAAGATGACAAGCCAAAACCAATGCCGCCACCTTTACCTGCGTCAATAAAACTGTCTTGTGGCCGCGTATAAAATGCATATTTGCCCTGTACCAATTCAGGATGCAGCACTACATTACGTTGCTGGGGCGATGCTGTTTTTAGATCCGGCAGCCGTTCCCATCGTAATAAATCTTTTGTTCTGGCGATGCCGCATTGGGCAATGGCCGCCGACTGATCGCCGGGGGCTGCGTTTGGGTCCCGGCGCTCTGTACAAAACAAGCCATATACCCATCCGTCTTCGTGTTCTACAAGCCGCATATCATAAACGTTGGTATCCGGGTTGTCGGTCTCTGGCATAGCTATCGGGTAATCCCAAAAACGAAAATTATCAATACCGTTATCGCTTTCTGCCACTGCAAAAAAAGACTTCCTGTCAATGCCTTCTACCCTGGCAACCACAATATATTTGTTGTTCCATTTAATAGCGCCCGCATTTAACACCGCATTGATGCCAAACCTCTCCATCAGGTAGGGGTTGCTGGCTGCATTCAAATCATAGCGCCAGAACAACGGGGTGTGGTCGGCAGTGAGTATGGGATATTTATATCGATCGTAAACACCGTTTCCGGGACCGGCCGGTTCATTTTGCCGGCTTATCAACGATTCATGAAGTGTATGGAGCGCTGTCAATCGCTTATCAAAGTGTGCTGTCATCATATTTCTTTTTAAGTCGTCACCTGCCGCGGATATTTTCATGGAAGCAATATTAGTTTTCAAGTTTATTCCACCATGTCTTTTTGAGTACAAATATTATCACAACAAGAATGGCAATTGTTATGAGTAAAGGAAGTTTCATCCATAAAACAACATACATCGGCAAAATAGTAAGGCAGGTTTGGGCGATAATTCCGAGCACCACATTAAACATATCCAGCTTAAATCTTTTATTGGGTTGAAACAGCGGATCTGCGGCTATTACCAGTGCGTGCACGGGCTTCCAGAAACCCCAGGGGCGAACCGTTTTGTAAAATGATTGCAGTGTGCTGCTATCCGTTGGAGGCGCCGTGTAAGTTCCGATGAGGCAACCAGCCAGTGATAAAATAAATAATACCGGGAAATAATACAGCAACTGTGAGCCATCGATCAACCTGGAAAATACCATTGCCGCAACAATGCCCACCAGCATACCATAATAAAAACCGTTGGCATTAAAACGCCACCAGTACCATTTCAGCACATTGGCTGCAATGTATCCACCGTACAATGCAGAAACAATCCACTGCAGGATGCTATTCACATCTTTTGCAAAGAAGCCCAGCACGATACCGGTCAGCACTACTACAACACCCATGATATAATTCATGGTAATTATTTTACGGGTACTGGCACTGGGATTAATATATTTCAGGTAGATATCATTGACTATGTATGCCTGCGCAGCATTTAAAGTTCCGGAAAAAGTGCCCATAAAAGCGCCGAGCAGACCGGTAAGCACCAAACCCAGGATACCTGCAGGTAAGAAAGTATTGATAGCGGCAGGGAGTATGCGTTCAAAATCTGTACCCCCGGTGCCGTTGTCCAGGTTTAGTTGCTGGTAATACAGCAATGCCAGTACGGTGAAGCCAATGACCATGGAATACCGGATAGGCAATAATACAATTGAAACAAAACCAGTCATCTTGGAAGCGTCTTTCGGCGAACGGGTAGAAAGCACCTTTTGCATATCATAGTTTGGCGCAGGGCCAGCAAAACTTGCAAATATTCCTTTGAACAGCATCATCATAAAAAAAATGCCAAATAAACCGTAACCATCTTCCGCAATTTTTTTGTTGGCATCCGCCACTATGCCCGACCAGTTTAAACCCAGCCGCCAGCCAAAAAAAGGATTGCCCCATCCTTCGGGAACGTTTAATGAATGTCCACGCAAATTTATCATGGCAATAACAGCGATGGCAATGCAACCAACCGTCATGATTGCATACTTGATCACATCACCCAGCACAATACTGTGCATTCCGCCGAGGACGGAATAAAACATTGCAAACAGCGAGAAAATAATTCCATAGAAATGCGCAACATATTGTGGTGCAATTTCAAAAGGGATATAGTCTTTTACATATTGCCAGGGAACAAAGATTTCAATAAACTTGCCCAGCCCAATGAATCCGTAAGCGAGAAAACCAAGGCAACCGATGAGCGCAAATACAACAACAATCGTATGCGCGCCCCGCACCCCTTTACCCATCTTACCAAACCTCCCTGCCAGCCATTCTGCCCCGGTATTTGCGTTTGATCTGCGGAGCCATTTTGCAAGGAACATCATATTGAAAACCTGGTTGAACACCGGCCACAGCCATGGTATCCAAATACTTTTCAGCCCGTATACAAAACACAGGGAAATCATCCACATGGTGCCGCTAATGTCAAACATATCGCTTGCATCGCTCAACCCAAGCATGTACCAGGGGAGCGATTTACCCCCCATCAGGTAACTTTCTTTGTTTTGCCTGGCCTTTTTCCTGAACCAAAAACCCAGTGAAACCATCACTAGCAGGTAAATCACAATAATAACAACGTCAATTAAATGTAAGTTCATGCAATGGTTTAAACAATCGTTTCAGGCGCTTTTCCTTCTTCGCCAAGCTATCCGTTAATCAATCAAAGTTTGTAATTGCTGTCTTCCAGCACATGGCCGCGCCTGCTCGTTAAAATTTTTTTTTGCCGTATAGTCTTTCTTTCGTCACCCCTTTCTGAAACAGCGTCCGCTTATCATTATAAAATTTCAGGAAATCAGGTGCAGATGCTTCGCCTTTAAACGGAACATAATATTCATAGTTGCCCCGCGGCGATTTGCCCGCATTGCGCCACGCGAGCGCATACGCTATTTTATGGGTACCAATTGCGGGTAACAGAACCTGCGTCCACCAGGTGCTGTCTGGCAAACTGCCGTAACCAAATTCCGTTAGCGCCGGGATTTTATTGTATTCTGCAGCCAGCTTTTCAAGCACCGTAAGCATGTGGTCCAGGTCATGGATGAATTGCTGGTTGTCTTTTCCGCGCTGGTAAATATCAAATCCAATAATATCTACCCATTCTTTTCCGGGAAAGCGCTCCAGGTATTCACCTTCACTGCTAAATCGATCGGTATTAAACGCGTACAGGAGATGGTGCACTTGTTTTGTATCACGCAGGTAAGCCACCGTAAAACGATACAAATTTTTTATCTCTTCCGGCGTGCATTGATTTTTACCCCACCAAAACCAGGATCCGTTTAATTCGTGAAAAGGACGGAATATTACCGGTATGGCCTCGCCATTACTGCCCTTTAGGTCCAGCATGAATGCAGCAATCTTGTCCAGCCAGCTTTTATACAACCCGTTTTTTTCACCGCCCGGAAGAATGGCAGCAACTGCACCATGCGTAGTATCCCATGCAGATTTACCAGTAAGGGCGTTGGTAAAATGCCAGCTGATTGTAATCACACCGCCCCTGTTATAGGCCGTTGCAATAAAATGCTTCATAGCGGCAAACGGAACGCCGTCCAGGTTTTTCGAACTATCCAGTTCAAGATGGCCCAGTTCCCATCCATACACTGCCGGGTAGTCTCCTGTAACGTCTTTTATATCGCTTTTACCCGGAATGTATTTCCAGTTTACGCCGTATGCCAAATCATCCTGGTGACCAAACATAAAACCTTCCGAACGGTATTTTTTTAGGTTTTGATAAAGCTGTACGGTTTGGCTGCCTGCGTTTTTATCGGACGGCATATCCTGCGTAAAACCATGAAGGCAAAAGCAAACCAACGGCAACAGACTGCTAAGTTTATACATGTTATAGTATATGCTTACTTAAATTAATAGGCGTGTGTAAGTGAAAAATTTCGCCCTGCATCATAGCAGAATCGTTGTTTCGCACGTAATAAAAAACCAACACAAATTTAAATTTATTACCCAACCAAAAACTAATACTTTTTTACCTTAACCTTGTACTATTTACTGTAACGAAGCGTACGCAACAATGCCAAAACAAGATTGACACAGCTAAATCGGCGGCAAACACAAATTGACGCGATATTGTATTATTTTTACCCTACCCTGAACATTTTCAGGGCACGTCATATTTTCTTACCACGATTGCAGAATTTTGCCATATGCTTAAAAATACCCTGAAAGAAATTACCCCGCTTACCCAGTCGGACTGTTTCACCCTTTTTTCCCGCTTGAAAACTGATTTCGATTTTCCGCTTCATTACCATGAAGAATATGAACTTAATTTTATCAGCAACGCCACGGGGGCCAGGCGCGTAGTGGGCGACCACATGGAAGAGATAAGCGATATGGAATTGGTACTGGTAGGGTCAAACCTGGCACATGCATGGTTTACGAACAAATGTAAAAGCAAAGAAATACACGAAGTAACCATCCAGTTTCATAAAGATTTATTTGATGACAAATTACTGAGGCGGAACCAGCTCAGTTTTATTCGTGCGATGTTCGAGAAATCCAGCCGCGGCATATCATTTTCAAAAGAAACCATTCAGCAGCTGGCGCCCCGCATCCTGGGACTGAATAAAAAGCACGGGTTCGATTCGGTGCTGGAACTGATTTCAATTCTGCACGACCTGTCTACGTCGCGCAATATGCGGATGCTATCCGATACTTCATTTAACAATGTTGGGCACTCTTTTTATAATAGCCGGCGGGTGGAAAAAACCATGGAGCACCTCAACCAGAATTTTCATAAATCCATTAAATTAAGCGAAATAGCAAAATTGTCCAATATGACAGAAGCCGCGTTCAGCCGGTTCTTCAAAACAAAAACCGGGATGACGTTTATCGATTGCCTGAATGAAATCCGCCTGGGCAATGCATCCCGCATGTTAATTGACACTTCCCAGTCCGTTGCGGAAATTGCTTACCACTGCGGGTTCAATAATATTTCCAATTTTAACCGCATCTTCAAAAAGAAAAAAGGTACAACGCCCAAAGATTTTAGGGAAAGTTATTCGGGTACAGGCACCAGGATATTTATTTAGCACTGCCACGATCTTTTGGAGGCTCAACTAACCGCCCTGGATTATAAAAAACACTGCTGCAATTTTAACTGCAGCAGTGTTATTCTAAGTAAACGATTTGACTGCTATTTCACCAAAATATTTACCGCAAACCAACGTGGTCGATATACACAAGGCCGGTCCAATCCTCGTTTTGAAAAGCAAGATCAGTTATGGTAGCAGGATTGCCCACCTGCGCTTTTGTAAGTTTGTACTCCACCCATTTTCCTTCTTCCAAAGTAATGGTATAGGTTGTACCGCCACTGGGGGTAACATTAATTTTCTTGCCCGCTGAACCCGCAGTACCGTATACTGAAAAAGTAATTTCACTATATGCTGCGGTAGACACAGATCCGTTGGCAAATTTCAATGCGCCCCACTGCCCGGTGTAATCCAGTTTAATAGAAGCAGTACCATCACGAACATTGTCGGTACTGTTGAAAGTGGCCGTACTGTTCCATCCCCAGTTTTGCCACCCATTTTCCAGGTCATCAATATAAAATGCATAACCCAAGGGTGCCAGGTCGGGAAGGTCACCAACGAATGCAAGTGAAGTTTCCGACTCTACGGTAAGGGTTGAATACGCTACGAGCGTTATTTTACCTTTGTTGGCGGCAGCGGGCACTTTTACAACAAGCTGGGTGGGGGTCTGACTTACAAAAGTTGTAATAGGATCTGTAAGGCCTTTAAATAAAACCCCCATCGCGAGGTCAAGGTTGGTGCCTGTAATCGTTAGGTTGGTTCCACGATCCACGGGACTCGGCGAAAATCCGGTAATTGCCGGCAATGTCACTATTAGCACGCTGTCTGTTTCAATGGTTAGTGGTTTTGTACCTCCGAACGAAATCAACAAGGTACCTGTTCTGGCATTTTGCGGCACCTTAACCACCAATTCGGTTAATGTTTTACTTACAAAAGTTGTGTCTGCAATATCTTTTGCAAACCGCACCTCTTTTATCCAGTTTATAAATTCGCCCTTGATGGTAATATTTTCTCCGGGCCGGGCCTGTTTAGTTATCGATGTAATCTTAGTAGCGACGTTAAAATTTATTTTTGTTTTCGATACAATGTCACCGTCTGGCGTTTTAAGCGTTGCAAAGCCCTCCTGCGTAGCGGCCGGTATAATAAATTCTATGCGTTCCGGCGAAGATTTGGTAAATGCAGTTGAAGGCACTGTAGCGCCCACAAGTTCTACGGCGGTCACCTTGTTAAGGTTGTTTCCGATGAAACTGATGGTGTCGCCTATTTTAGCACCCGTGGGACCGAAACTTAACAGTACAATTTTATCTGAGACAGTGTCATTGTTTTTCTTGCAGGAAGCCACCCATCCGGTGGCCGAAAGCAGGCAGACGAGTAAAAACAACTTTATGTTAAATAGCTTATTTTTCATGTAATTTTTTTTATACCCAGCATTTGTAAAACAGGTCTTTTTATTTTTTGATAACCTTGGGTACCACCCGGAAATTATCAAAAGATATATCGCAATCGAGATCGCCCCCTCCATGAAATAACAATCTCGTCCAGTAACCATCAGGGCTAATCACCAGTGGCTTTGCGTAGCTTTTTGCAATTTCATCAAAAGGAATGGTGACCGTTTGCCATTGGCCTTTTGTGTCATATGGCGGCATCCACTTGTAGGCATCGTTATCCTGCTCCAGCAAGCCAACATTTATTTTGAGTGTATTATTATTGTAAGGCTTGATGGTATTTACTTCAAACTTCAGGTTGTAATCAGCAGGCTTAAGAATGGCCTCATCAGGAATATTTTTGCTGATTGCACCCATGGCATCGGCAGGTCCCCCGGCTACTTCCGTCCATGCCCATGCGCCAATGGCTTGTTTAACACGTATATAGTTTCCGTTAATAGCTGGCGGGTCTCCTGCCGCCGGATTGGTTACAACATAGTTAACATTCCACCAACCGGTAAACGGATCGCTGCTTAAAATTATATTCCGGTTATCGCGAAACCAGAAATCAGATTTTGTAATACCAAAATTAGTGGCAACCGTTACCTGTCCGGGCAATGCACCGGCCGGCACTTTTACTTTTAATATTTTATCTGTAACGGATACAATTTCACCTTTTACACCTCCTGTAAATGTTACGGTGAGCGGTTCATAAAAATAATCCCCCAGGATGGTTGCGTCGGCTCCGGTGAGCACATATTCGCAGTCCATTGCATTAATAACCGGCTCGCTTATTTGTACCTTAAAGTCGTACAGCAACATACTTCCGTTGGCAAACACCAGTTTAATTTTGTTGGTAATTACTTTTGGAATCGGGCTTGGAACGCTCACCAGGATACTGGTATTGGTTATATAAGTAGGCGTAAGCGACGCTTTCTGGTCGTTAAACCAGAGTTCCACCGCATCCTGCAGGTTCTCACCAATGATGGCTATCAAGCTCCCCTGGAATGCGCCGGTTAACAAGGAATCTGAAGACACTGGATTGGTAACGCGTACATAGTTTACCCGCGGTACGCCATTATTGGGGAGATCATTTTTTGTACAGGAAGTATAGCTACCGGTTACAACCAGTGCCATAATAAGTACAGCAAGTGACTGAACTATTTTTTTCATATTAGAAAATTTTAAAATCATTTGTATTGGCTGTTCTAGTAGTCTACGGGCGCTTTAAGCAGGTTAGGTGCCTGGCTCAATTCCGCTGCCGGTATTGGCAAAAGAAAATTACCATCGTTCGCATTTATTTTTCTGTCGGTAGTTGCCCAGGTAGTTTTGATAAATGTCCAGCTGGTTGGGTCTGGAAATTTGTCAGGAATCGTAGCAAAGATGCCCCTGTCCTGCGAATTCAGGATGGCATACGCTTTTGCTTTATTATAGTAATGCAGGCTCACCAGGTCATACCACGCCAGCCCCTCTATTGCAAATTCAATAAACCTTTCTTTTAAAATAACATCTGTGGTAAGAGAATCCAGGTATTGCGGCAGGCCCGCGCGCATATGCACTTTATTAAAATATTGCAAAGCGGTAGCGTCTTTTGAAAAAGCATTGTTGCCAAGAGCGGCTTCTGCATAGATAAGGTATACTTCAGCCAGGCGCAGCATGTAGGTATCATTGCCATAAAATTGAGACGCTGCCTGGCCGCCTACATCTTCTGCTTTGCCCGTTACGTATTTTTTTATGGTTAGAAAGTTGACATCGTCGCCGGTCGACGCCGTAGAAGGAAAGATCAGTTTTTGTTTTCCCCCTGTGATGGTCTGCGTTATTTCCGGATAGCGTGCACCAGGCAACATAAAAGTAGCTTTGAGCCGCTGGTCCAGTGTTCTTCCTTTTAGGGTGTCACCAGAAGGAGATGCTGTTATGCCATCATATTGCGTCATCATCCACCAGGTAGCGCTTTTATCGCCACCCCAGCCATCGCCATTGGCAATGTCCGGGCTGTAGGCCAGGTAGGCAGGTGCAGAATTTTGTGTACCCCAGGCACCAGGTGAATATACCCACTGCAGCGAAAACAACGATTCCGTATTGTTATCGTACGGGTAAAGAAAAAGATCGGCATAGTTATTTAACAATGCTGCCCCGCTGCTTTTTATGACCCTGTCTGCATAATATTTTGCACTGTCAAGAAAAGACTGGTTTCTTGCACCGGCGCCGTTTGATTCAACTCCGGAACGGGTCAGGTAAAACCGGGCCAGCATTCCTTCCGCAGACCATTTGGTGACCCTTCCCGGGCGCAGTGGCGACTCAGGAAGATCTGCAGCTACGGCACGCATTTCTTTTGTAATAAATTTCCAGACACTTTTCTCCGTATTCCTGCTAATGGTTGTATCAGAGAGTATGGTAAGGTTATTTTCGATAACCGGCACGGCACCCCAGTTCATCACCAAAAAACTATATGCGAGTGCCCGCATAAACCTGGCCTCTGCAATGGCTATTTTTTTCACATTGGGGGAAACGCCATCGCCCGCATATTTGTTGATGTTTTGCATGGCCAGGTTAGATTGTCCAACCACAATAAAGAAAGAACGCCAGGCCGCGCCGTTCTCCGGTGTATTGCCGGTAGTATTAAAAAGCACATTTCCCCGGTCGTTATAGGCAGAAAAAGCGGTGCCCGCGCGGAAATCGCCGAGGTTATAAGACGCCTTGTCGTTGTAATCGAACCAAACTGTGCTGTACAGAAGGCCGGTGCCCGCCAATACCTGTTCGTCGGTTTTATAGAAGCTGGCATCAACAATGGAATCCGTAGGTGGTTTTTCAAGAAATTGCTTAGAGCATCCGAAGATGATAATAGTTGGAAGCAATATGCCCAACCATTGATAAATATTTTTTGAAATTTTCATGCTTACAATTTTAGAAATTTACGCCTATGTTAAAAGTATAGATGGGGGTCAGCGGGTAGCGGCCATAATCAAGCCCGATAGCCTGGTTCGTTGCGCTCGCATCCCGGCCCACATAAGAGCCAACTTCCGGATCAAAACCTGTATAGCCGGTGAGCGTAGCAATATTTTGGCCGCTGATGGTAAGCCGCAGGCCTTTTACCAGTTTTTGTCTTGCAATAATTCCTGCCGGAAGGTTATACGATAAAGAGATATTCTTTACCCGCAGGTAAGAACCATCCTCTACCCATTTGCTGGTTGGACGTGTGTAATTGCCGTTAGGACCGTAGGAAATTCTTGCAACATTGGTACCCGGGTTTTGAAGAACCACCTTACCCTGCTCATCGGTCATGGGCTTTGCATAATCCATCGCATTAATCAGCAGGTTCCTGCTGATGTTGATATTGTTCGGATTGGTATTCCGTTTAGCGAGGTAGTTGTAAATATCATTTCCGTAAGTCGCTGTCAGCAATATGCTCAGGTCAAAATTCTTGTAGGAAAAGCTGTTTGAAAATCCCGCAAACATTTTCGGCCATGGGTTACCGATATTCGTTTCGTCGTATGTGTCAATAATGCCATCTGGCACACCCTTGGGTCCGCTGAGGTCTTTAAACTTTACATCTCCCACCCAAATTCCGTTGGCCATTTCTGTTGGCAGCCTGTTGCCCGCATTGTCAACTGGTACGGCGCTTTTGTTTATTTCTTCAATAGACTGAAACAAACCATCTTCTACATAACCCCGGAAAAGCCACGGCGCCTGGCCTACTGCTGCGCGTTGCGTCCAGTCATCGAGCCACCACGATGTACGGCTCACAAAGGCTGCATCAGAATAGAATTTCTTAATCGTTGTTTTAAACACAGACATGTTCAGGTTCGATTCCCATTTGAATGCTTTATTGCTTACGTTAATGGTATTGATAGTAAAACCCCATCCTTTGTTTTGCAGTGAACCAAGATTTACAGTAGGTGATCCAACCGCGCCGGTACCATTGGTGCCCATATACCAGGGAAGCGGATTATCCATTAAAAGGTTGTTGGTGTTCTTAACATAATAATCGAACTCCACCGTTATCCGGTTTTTAAGAAGCCCTATGTTAATTCCTATATTATCGGTTTTCGTTTCTTCCCATTTTAAACCGGGATTACTGTACCGCGAAGGTAGAAAGCCGGTTCCGGAAGGCGTTGCGCCGGTACTCAATGGCGAGTAAATCCCTCCGCCACCCTGGTTACCGGTAGTGCCGGTTTCTACCCTCAGTTTCAGCTCACTGATAAAAGCGACGTTGAAGAATTTTTCCTGTGAGATTCTCCAGGCGGCAGATACCGATGGAAAGGTGCCCCATTTGTTCTCAGGTCCAAAATTTGCCGACCCATCTCTCCTTACCGTACCCACCACAAAATACCTGTTATCATAATTATAGCTTACCCTTCCCAGGTAAGACTCCATCCCCCATGCGCCGGATCCGCCGCCATTTGAAGCCGTCAACGGGTCGCCCGCATTCAAATCAAAAATAGTGTTGGTTAGAAAGCCGGTTCTGCCTGCACTGGTATTTTTCCAGTCAGATTCCTGTGCTTCGTGGCTGGCCATTAAACTGATATTGTGCTTTTTAATTTGTTTTGCGTATTCCAGCAACTGATTCCAGTTCCAATAAGTATTTACGCTGGTTCCATCGTTTAGCGAAGCGGTTACGTTCCTGGCCCATCCAATTGCATAAGTTGGCTGGTAATAGGTTGAATTTGAATAGCCAATATTGGTATTAAAAGCAGTGCGGAAGGTGAGGTCTTTTGTTAGTTTGATACCAATGTTGATGCCGCCGAGGAACTGCCGCCGGGTAAGCGTGTTTGTTTTCAAATTGGCAATCGCAATTGGATTAACAGGTGCAAACTGGTTGGCGCCATTGGTAATGTCTCCACCACCCCAGGAACCATCGAGGTTTTTTACCGGCACCTGCGGCGTTAACTGCAGTGCATCGGAAATTACATTTTCCTGGCTGGTCGTCAGGTTTTCATTGGTCTGGTTAAAACTCAGGTTGGTACCGATGCTTACCCAATCGCGGGGCTTATTGTCCAGGTTTAACCGCGCGCCATACCTTTTGAAACCCGAGCCCAGCGCAATACCTTTTTGGTCAAGGTATTCGCCCGATAAGTAATAGGTACTCTTCTCATTGCCACCACTCAGGCTTAACTGGTGTTTGCTCATGGGCGTATTTTTAAACAACTCGCCTTGCCAGTCTGTACCTGGACCCAGCAACGATGAATCCAAAAATTCCGACGGAATAGTACCACCCGCGATACCATGAAATTCTTTCACCATTTGCGCGTACTGTGGCAAGTTCATTACCTCCAGGTGCTGCGGTGCTTTTTGTATACTGTATTGGAAACCGTAGTTGAGTTTAGCATCCCCTGACTTGCCGCGTTTTGTTGTAATAAGGAGTACGCCATTGGTAGCCCTGGAGCCGTATATAGCCGTTGCCGAGGGGCCCTGCAATACCTGTATATCCTCTACATCTGCAGGGTTTAGACCCGCAAGTCCATTGGCAGAACTTTGCGAACCAAAAGAAATCGACTGACCGGGTATCTGTACACCGTCTACTACGTACAGCGGTTCTGTACTCCCGTTTATAGAGCCTACTCCTCTTATATTTACTGAAATGCCACCACCAGGCTGACCAGAATTTTGTGTTACGTATACCCCTGCTGACCGGCCCTGTATCGCCTGCTCAATGGTAGTATTGAGTGTTTTTTCCATGTCTTTCGCAGAAATGGTGGTTTGGGCGCTGGTGAGATTTGCCCGTTTGGATTTTCCGTAACCAATCACCACCACATCTTCCAGTTTGGATTGATCGGCCGTAATGGTTGACGCGACAAAATCGGACGTGCCTACTTTAATTTCGCTGTTTTGGTAACCGACATAGGTAACCAACAGCACATCGCCCGTTTGGGCCTGTAAAGTAAATGATCCAAGGTTGTCGGTAGATGTGCCAATGCGCGTTCGTTTGTTTACAACGGAAGCGCCGTTAAGCCCTTTGCCGTCTGCAGCGGAAATCTTGCCCGTTATTTTGCGGGAAGTCGTTTGAGCGGTGGCATCGGCCAGCAGACCGAAGCAGCACAGCCATACAAAAATGGCTTTCAGGTGAATACTTTGCTTTACTTTTCTCATATACAATCAGCGTTGTTTTTTACGGTTCTTCAATGCAGCGAAAGATTTGCTGCTGTTATTCGGCAGTCGACATTTTTTGTTTTGTAAAGATGTAATCAGGCTTAAATAAAGGCGGGTGGTCACTGACAGTTGTGCATGTTTCTCCGAGCTCATAAAAATTGAGCCTACCTGTGTGGTTAAGTAAAAACACCTATAATTTATAAAAATAGAAGTGCCGGATGCGGCGTCTACGGCAAGGCAGAGAAGAAATAGCAGATAATAATATATCTGTATACACATGGCAATCGTTTTGGTGATCAGTAATCCGTTGTTGAACCGAATTTTTTTTATGGCGACTATAGCGTTATTAAAAGTACTTACTCACCGCAACAATGATGGTATACGGATGTTTCTGATTACGGGTATAATTGTTAACCTCCCGCCTGATTTCGCCTTGATGCAAGGATGTAAAGAAGAAGTACAGCAATATTTGTTTTTCAGCAGGTGTATGATGTGATGCGTGCTGTTACGCCGCTATTACAATGCAATCGAACTAAAACAATGTTGCAACAACATTTTGGATCGGTTTACTTATGCAAGAAAACATAGAAGTTTTTATATCGAAGCCTGTTACGCTACTCGTCCGCTTTCTTGGTACCTGACAAATATGCAGAAGGCGGTATATTGAACTCGGCCTTAAAATACTTTGAGAAAGATTTTGGATTGTTGAACCCCACTTCGTACGCTACTTCTGCAACTGTTAACTGGCTTTTTTCCAATAATTGTGCAGCCCGCTTCAGCCGGAAAGAACGGATAAACTCCACGGGCGTTTTACCGGTAATTGCCAGGAGTTTTTTATAGAGGGTTACCCGGCTCATAAATAGCGCCCGGCTCATGTCTTCTACCGAAAAATCTGCATTTGAAATGTTTTTTTCCAGCGTTTCCATCACATGGTAAATAAACTGGTCGTCTGAGGACACAATACTTATGTCTGCAGGCTTTACATCAACCTGTTTTTGAAACGCTTTGCGCAGCCTGGCCTGTTCGTCGAGTATGTTTTTTACCCGTGATAACAGAATCTCGAAATTGAAAGGCTTCGTCATGTAATCGCTCGCGCCGGTTTCCAGGCCACGTAATTGCTGCTGTTCTCCTGCAAACGCAGTCAACAAGATGACAGGTATATGCGCGGTGCGCGGATCATGCTTTATTTTCCGGCAGAGATCGATGCCATTCATTTCCGGCATGCTGATATCCGCCACTACCAGGTCAGGATGTTCACCCAGCGCTTTTTGCCAGCCCTCCTTTCCATTGCACGCATCAATAACAGCAAACTGATCACGGAGGTTATCTTTCAGGTAAAAAAGAAAGTCTTCATTGTCCTCAACCAGTAAAATGCGGGCCTTTTTAGCGCTGGCTGCTTTTTCTGCCGGTGTTAATTGTTTTGGTTCTTTTTCAATTATAATTTCTGGTTCTGTAAGCGATGGTTCATCCTTTAGTACCGGCATTTCTATTACTGGCAACAAGACGGTGAAGCAACTGCCGTTGCCGGGCTCACTTTCAACTTCAATACTGCCGCCGTGCAGTTTTATAAATTCTCTTGTAATGGAAAGGCCAATCCCGCTCCCCTGGTTAACCATGCTGCCGGGTATATCGTGCTGAAAAAAGCGTTCAAAAATTTTATCCTGTTTCAACTCAGGTATGCCGATACCGGTGTCTATTACTTTAATGGCCAGCAACTGTTTGTTTTCGTCCATCTGCATTTGTAATTGCACCGCTACCTTACCACTTTCACTGGTGAACTTAAATGCGTTGGATAGTAAATTAAAAAAGATGCGTTCCAGCTTATCGTGATCAAAAGGCATGATCAGGCTTTCAACAGTTGAATAGAACGAAAACTGGATGTTCTTTTTTTCAGCGATATCCGTGAAGGAATGCGAAATCTCCCTGCTGAATTTGATAATGTCTCCCTGCACAGCACTTAACTTCAATTCCTGTACTTCCATCTTCCTGAAATCGAGCAACTGGTTCACCAGGTTGAGCAGGCGCTTTGCGTTGCGGTGTATCAGTTGAAACTGTTTCCGCTGCGTTGCGTCATCCGCCTGCCGGATGATTTTATCGAGGGGAGTAAGGATAAGCGACAATGGGGTTCTGAACTCATGACTTACGTTCGTAAAAAAACGGATCTTAAGCATATCGAGCTGGTGCATGCGTTGTGCTTCCTGTTTTTGCTGCTCAATTTCAAAACGCATCCTGGCGCGTTGAAGTGTAAGCCCCCTGGCAAACCACAACAGGCCGGCGGCTACGGCCAGGTATAGCAGGTAAGCAAGGGGTGTCTTCCAGAAAGGGGCCAAAATCTTTACTTGCAGGGCCACAGCTTTTTCATTCCACACACCATCGCTGCTGGCCGCTTTTACATAAAATGTATACGTTCCAGGATCGAGGTTGGTATAGGTGGTCTTCCTGGTTTTACCGTCGGTATAAATCCAGTTCTTATTGAATCCTTCCAACTTGTAGGCGTACTTATTTTTTTCCGGGTTCAGGAAATTTAGTGCGATAAATACAAAGGATAAAACATCCTCATTGTAGCGCAGGGTAACAGAAGCCGTTTGCCCAATGGACTGCGGCAAGATTACCCGGCCATTAATTTTCTCGCCGGTCGCAACGCTTTTGTCGAACAATTGCAAATCAGTTATCACAACATACGGAACACTGGTATCGGGCAGAATAGTTGCAGGATTAAAGATATTGAAGCCGCCTGACCCACCAAATGCCACATCGCCATTGCTTATTTTCAATGCCGCATTTTCATTGAAGGCAACCCCTTGCAAACCATCTTTCTCATCATAATTTTTGCAACTGATCGTTATCTCATCGGTATTTTCATTTTCCTGGTGTACCTGTATGCAGGATATTCCATTGTAGGTGCTTGCCCATAAACGGTGCTGGTTATCTTCCAATATGGTTAATATCGTATTACCGGGCAAACCTTGTTCTGTTCTGAATGATTTGAAAGTTTTGTTTTTTTTATTGAAAACATTCAGCCCGTCAGTTGTTCCTACCCAAATTCTGCCCCGGCTGTCCTGCATCATCGAAAGAATGCTATTATTACTGACGCCTTTGGGATCATTGGTATAATTGCTATAGTACGTAAACCTGCCTGTTTTTTTTTCCAGCACGTCAATGCCATTGGAAGACCCAACCCAGAGATTACCATCTTTATCTTCCATAAGCTCAGAAATATATGAGGAGTGCACAGAGTTCTCGCCGTAGGGTTTGTAGTGATGAAAAATATTTTTCTCGCGGTCCAACCGGTTTAACCCGCCCGACAAAGTGCCTATCCACAGATTGCTTTGTCCATCTTCCAGGATCTCATACACCCTGTCATCCGGCAGACTGTTGCTATCTGCCGGATTGTTCCGGTAATGCGTAAACTGCTTGCCATCGTAACTATCGAGTCCGCCAAAATAAGTACCTATCCACAATGTCTGCTGCTTATCAACATACAGGGTAACAATTACATCGTTGCCTAAACTGTTTGGATGAGTGGGATTATGAACGTACTGGGTAAATTTATTTTTTGTACGGTCATAATAGATAAGACCCCCACCATTGGTACCAATCCATAAATTGCCTTTTGCATCTTCGGCAAAGTCATTGATATCGTCAAATTGCAGGCTATTGGGGTTAGAAGGAATATTGCGTAGTAAAGGGAATTTAATAATATTAGGATGGTGATAATTAACGCCGTGTTTATAAGTTCCTATCCATATAAACCCGTCCGAATCTTTAAAACTAACGCTAATGCTGTTTTCACTCAGGCTTTTACTATCGTCCGTATTATTGAGTAAATATTTTATAGACCGGGTAGATTTATCAAAAATATTTACACCCCCGTGGTCGGTACTTATCCAGATTCTGTTATCATTGTCCTGCAAAATTCCTACTACAATATTATTGTTGAGGCGGCTACCCCTGCTGTCTTTGTCGATTACTTCCAGCAAACCGGTTGCCGGCACATAATGAAAAACGCCGCGTGCACCGGCGCTGATAAAAAGCCAGAGTTCTCCCTGGCCATCGGCAAAAATCGAATAATTTAATTGCTCATTGTTTGTGCGAACGGCGAGGGCATTTGTGGTAAAGACAATCTTACCTGACAGGCTGTTTATTTTCTCTATGATGCCGCTGGTATGCACCAGCCAGGTATCGCCGGCATTGTCCTGGGTTATTGAAGAAATTGGCGAGGCTCCCGCGGATAATTCGTACACTAATATTGTTTTGCCGGTACCTGCGCTGTATTTATACAACGCACTGCCACCCATTAGAAACCAGTAGTCAGCATTTTTGCTTTTTACCAGGCTGGTAACCGCCATTGCGGGTAGTGATAATTTTTTTAGGTAACCGGCGATATTGCGGTCAACTGTTTCCGTAACGGGATCCAATATATTAATGCCGTTGTGTGTTTCCACCCATATTTTCTGTTCCGGGCCCTCAAAAACACGTTGGATGAAGTTATCGCTCAGCGATGCCGAATCCCTGGAATTATGCCTGAAAATTTTGAACTGATAACCATCAAACCTGTTCAATCCAGACATGGTGGCAAACCAGATAAAACCGTGGCTGTCTTTTAATATCCCTTTCACCTGGTTATTGGAAAGCCCGTTGCTGATATCAATCCGGTTGAACTGAAAACCCGGGGTTTGCGCAACTGCGCCATTTACAAGGCACAACAAAAAAAGTAAGGTAATAGAGGCAATTTTCATTTTCACTAATCTATTTCCAGAATAACAACCGTTCCTGCAGGCCGAATATAATATATATTTTAAACGCTAAAAACTTGATTTTTAGCAAAAAAATGCCCCGGCCTGCCCGCATCCCAGCGCAGTTTCTCCACAAACAAGGAATGATTTTAGTAGATGCTAATCTTCCACCCGGTGAATCGGCGCCTGTTGATCTTCCTTCCAAACGTAGTACAGTACGCCGTTGTGATCATCTGTAAAGAAAAAAGAATTGTTATCATTCATCAACACATCACAGGGTCGGCCCTTTCTTTCGATTTCGGTTTTTCCGGTAAGAAAACCATCCACCACTGTTGTGTACTTATTGCCGGCATTTACCTTTACAATTGCGTTGCCCCGTTGGCGCCAAACACTGGTGCTGCCGTGCAATGCCACCAGGAACGCGTGCTGCAAAGCCACGTCATTGAACTGGCTGAAATAATCAAACCCCAGCGGTGCAGTATGGGCTTTAAACCCGGCATAGGCCACCGGCGGTGGCGGTGGAATATTTACCTGATGAAGCACTGCAGAATCCTGTAGCTGTACGTCTGGGTATACACGCTGCTGGTATTGGTAATAGTAAGGCCAATGGTAACGGGTGCCAGGTTGAATACGCAGCAGCAAATCTTCCGGTTTATCGGGGCCAATCAAATCTCGTCCCATACTGGTTGCCCACAGCTGGTTGTTAACCCATTTCAGTCCCACTGAATTTCGTAGTCCTGCAGCAAAAATTTTTTGACCGGAACCATCCGGGTTCATCTCAAGCACGGTGGCCCGCACATCTTCGGTTTCCAGGCAGGCATTGCAACTACTGCCGATGCTTACATACAATTTATTCTGATGAAATGAAATGCTACGTGTTAAATGCCAGCCGCCATATTTATAGGATAAACCATAGTCCGGAAAGCTGGCAACCACTGTTGGCTGTCCAACTGCTGCTGTGTCGCCAGCGTGGTAAAAATAATAGACGAGGCGGCCTGTTTCAGCTACGTAGATATAACTGCTGTCATTGCTGGTGTAAAAAGCAACCTGGTTTGGGTTGTGTAAATTGTCAAGAAAAGTATGTATTTTTTTATACTGCCGCAGGGTACTGTCCCACCCGCTGAAAATATATACGCGGCCCTTCTTATTATCACTTTTGTCGAACAGGTCTGTTGCAAACAGCCTGTTATCCGGGCTTTTACAAAGAAAACGCAGTCGTCGCAGCCCTTCAGCTGCTACGCTGATATTATATCCTGCGGGAATATTAAGATCAAGTTCAACTCCTTTCCGTAAAACAATATGGTGCGGTACTAACCGGAATGCGGTGGTATCTGTGTTGATGATAAGCACTGAGGTGTCTTCGGTTGTAACTGATACGTTAACCATTCCTGCACCGGTGTCTTTTGCGGGATTGCCAATCGTATCCTTTTTTTCTTTTATCGTATCATCATTGGCGCCATTGTTATTATTGCAAGCCAGGCAAAGCAGGGCAATTACATACGTTATCAACCACGTAAAAGATGTATACTTTAGCAACGGCAACGTGTTTATCTGGTTAGCAGGTTTTTATATACAACACCGCCCTTCATAACAAACTGTACGTTTTCCAGCGCTTTAATATCCTGTAGCGGATCATTGGTTACTGCAATAATATCAGCCAGCTTTCCGGGCAAAACTGACCCGATTTTGTCTTTCCATCCCAACAAATCAGCCGCGCTGCTGGTGGCTGATTGGATAGCCTGCATTGGCGTTAATCCAAATTTAACCATATAAAAAAACTGTTTGCCGTTCCAGCCATGTGGGTACACACCGGCATCTGTGCCGTATGCAATCTTAACACCTGCTTTTACTGCTTTTGCAAAATTTTCCCTTTGCAGCCTCCCCACGAGTCTTTCTTTATTGAGTATTTTTTCCGGGTAGCCAAGTTTTGCATACTCGGCCATAATGTAGTCATCGTTGTAAATATCCGCTACCAGGTAAGTACCATGCTGTTTCATTAATTCAATTCCTTCTTCGTCAATAAAACTACCATGCTCAATGGATGCTACGCCGGCTTTGATGGCCATTTTAATAGCAATGGTTCCGTGTGCATGTGCGCATGTTTTTTTGCCCCACAACTTTGCTTCATCTACCAGCGCGTTCATTTCTTCCTGTGTGTATTGAGGTCCGCCTACGCTTTCTTCCTCGCTTAAGACACCGGCGCTGGCGCCAAATTTAATTACATCTGCACCATATTTTATATTGTAGCGTACCTGTTTGCGTATTTCATCTACACCATTGGCAACACCGCTCATATTTTTAGGTATTTGCCAGTCTAAAAATGGCGAAAATCCATTTAAATCTCCGTGGCTTCCCGTGGCACCGATGAATAAGGTGGCACAGAGCATACGCGGGCCGGGTATATCACCACTGTTGATGGCATTGCGCAAAGAAACATCCAGGAAAGCCTGGCTGCCAACGTCACGGATGGTAGTAAAACCTGCATCCAGCGTGCGTTTTGCATAGATGTGCGCAGTCACTGCATAATCCAGGGGCGTCTTCCTGAAAATGTCTGCATAATAATCGCCGCCTGGCTGAGAAGTTACGTGCGTATGGCAATCAACAAGACCCGGTAACACCGTAGCTTTTGAAAGATCAATAACGGTGGCATTTTTTGGAATAACAATATTACTGCCGACCGCTTTTATCGTATCATTCTCAATTAAAATCAACTGGTTCTCCAACACCTTGCCATTTTCTGTGTCAATGAGCTTGCCCGCTTTAATAACACTGATTGTTTTTGTTTGGGCCTGCATGGTCAACAAACCAATGGCCATCAAACAGGATAACAGCAGTTTTTGCATGTATATGTTTTTAGGAAGATAAGGAAAGCAAAAGTGGAAATCAATAAAAACTACGAAGTTGCCGACGCCCCAATCGAAAAATTGGTAACAAGTGAGTACGAAGCAGGATTTGCGGTCAACAGACTAACGAAAAACGGTAGTTTTTCATAACCTATTAATTTTTTCAGCTAATTGACTGGTCGTCCGCTTAAATTTAAAAGGGGCAAAAAACCAGTTACCAAAAACAAAAATTATGGCCATTACGGTACCCATGACAATCTTATGCAAAAAAACTACCATTGCAATGATAATTCCAAGCCCAAGGAGAATACCGTACATGTAAAACTTAAAAATAATTTTGCCACTATCTGAAAGGGAAAATATCCCCCTGGTGATTCCCGAAAACTTATTATTCCGTTCAGAAAAAAAACTGGCTTTAAAAGACAGTTTATTTTCACTGATAACCACGTCCCTGCCTTTATAGCTTTCTACATATTCTTTTATAAGCAGCAGTGCTTTTTGTTTCCCGGCAGCTGTAAGCGGTTTAATATTTGAAGCACATGTATTTGTTACCGGAAACATAGCGAGACATTTTCTACCGGTTAATTTACGTCATTCCGATGAGAAATTTATCCAGGCAGGCGCCATAAATTCTTCACAACATGGGCTATCAGCAGCAGCGCAAAAAAAATCCTACCACAATGGGTAGGATTTTTTTCAGCGGCCCGGCAAATAACCCAGGCCTGTTATCGGTGTATTATCTATACAATTCTTCTTTCAATTGTTTCACCCTGTCGTCTGCCAGGTACTCATCAAACGTAGTGAGCCTGTCAATAATACCTCTCGGCGTAATTTCAATAATCCGGTTGGCAGTGGTTTGCATAAATGTGTGGTCATGACTGGTCAGCAACACAATTCCTTTGAATTCGGAAATATTTTCATTGAAGCTTTGTATGCTTTCCAAATCAAGGTGATTGGTGGGCTGATCAAGTAAAACCACATTTGGGTTTTGCAACATCATGCGACTGAGCATGCAACGCACTTTTTCTCCACCGCTCAGCACGCCGGTTTTTTTCATTACATCATCGCCGCTGAACAACATTTTACCCAGGAAACCGCGTAAAAAAGGCTCATCTGCATCCGTTACATGCGCCGGCACGTACTGGCGTAACCAATCCATCAGGCTCAGGTTATTCTGAAAATACTGGCTGTTCTCCTGCGGCAGGTAAGCTTTGGTAACGGTAGTACCCCATTCGTATTTGCCTTTGTCGGCTGTAGCTTCATCGCTGATGATATTAAAAAATGCCGTTACTGCCAAAGCGTCTTTGCTAAGCAGGGCAATCTTATCGCCTTTGTTGACGGTAAAACTAACGTCGTTGAATAGAACACGTCCGTCAACCGATTTGCCTAACTTTTCAATATTCAGTATCTGGTTGCCTACATCTCGTAGTGGCTGGAATATGATACCCGGATATTTACGGTTACTGGGTTCGATTTCATCAATCGTTAACTTCTCCAGCGCTTTTTTGCGGGAAGTAGCCTGTTTGCTTTTCGAGGCATTGGCACTGAAACGGGCGATGAAATCCAGTAAAGCCTGGCGTTTCTCTTCTGTCTTTTTATTCTTTTCTCCAATCTGCCGGGATGCTAACTGGGAAGAGCCATACCAGAAGCTATAGTTACCGGTAAACACTTTTATTTTCGAGCGGTCTACATCGGCCACGTGGGTACAAACCGAATCGAGGAAGTGACGGTCATGGCTCACCACCAATACAATATTTTCATAATCGGCCAGGAAATTTTCCAGCCATCCAATGGTTTCGATATCGAGGCCGTTGGTAGGCTCATCCAATAATAATATATCGGGGTTACCAAACAATGATTGGGCGAGTAGCACCCGCAATTTCAAATTACCAGGGATGTCTTTCATCAGCATTTGATGGTACTCTTCCAGTACTCCCAGCTCACTTAATAGTGTGGCTGCATCACTATCGGCGGTATAACCACCCATTTCACCAAATTCGCCTTCAAGCTCGCCGGCCCGCATGCCATCTTCCTCGGTAAAGTCTGCCAGGGCATAAATTTTCTCGCGCTCCTGCATAATTTTCCAGAGCTTGGAGTGACCCATCATCACCGTATTCAGCACTGTTATCTGGTCAAATTCAAACTGGTTTTGCTTTAACACGGCGAGGCGTTCGCCAGGTGTAATCTCCACAGCTCCCTTGTTGGGTTCTATCTCGCCACTCAGTATTTTCAGAAAGGTACTTTTGCCTGCGCCATTTGCACCAATAACGCCGTAACAATTCCCTTTTATGAAATTAATATTCACTTCGTCAAACAGCACCCTTTTGCCATAAGCGAGGGTTATATTTCTTGCGCTAATCATTTGTAGTGTCCTTATTTTTTTGAAGCTGCGAAGGTACGAAGAAAGTTGTATTTTCTAAGTGATAGGTTATAAAACGAAATACGTCTGTTTGGCTTTTCCAGCCCATTGTTTAAAAAAAACTCCCGCAGGTATAAACTGCGGGAGTTACTTATTACTTAAAACTTATTACTTACAACTTAATATCCCATGCCACCCATATCAGGTGCGCCATGGCTATGACCTGCTTCTTCTTTCTTAGGCCTGTCAGCAACTACACATTCTGTAGTTAACAACATACCTGCAATTGACGCTGCATTTTCCAAAGCAATGCGGGTAACTTTAGTAGGATCGATAACACCAGCTTTCAGTAAGTTTTCATACACTTCAGTACGTGCATTGAAACCAAAATCACCTTTACCTTCTTTGATTTTCTGAACAACAATAGAACCTTCAATGCCGCTGTTGATTACAATCTGGCGAAGTGGTTCTTCAATTGCTCTCTTAACGATAGCAATACCAGTTGTCTCATCTTCATTCAGGCCTTTGAACTTCTCAAGTGATTCTGTAGCACGAATGAAAGAAACACCACCACCCGGAACGATACCTTCTTCAACGGCCGCCCTTGTAGCGTGTAAAGCATCGTCTACACGATCCTTCTTCTCTTTCATTTCCACTTCAGTAGCAGCACCTATGTACAATACAGCCACGCCACCGCTTAATTTAGCAAGGCGTTCCTGCAATTTTTCCTTATCGTAATCTGAAGTTGTATTTTCAATCTGCGCTTTAATCTGGTTAACACGTGCAGTAATCTCAGGTTTTTTACCCTTGCCGCCAACAACAATGGTGTTGTCTTTATCAATGGTAATAGAAGAAGCCTGGCCTAATTTTGTTAAGTCTGTATCTTCTAATTTGAAACCCAATTCTTCACTGATAACAGTGCCTGCAGTAAGGATTGCGATATCCTGCAACATTTCTTTTCTGCGGTCGCCAAAGCCAGGTGCTTTCACAGCTGCCACTTTCAACGTGCCACGTAATTTATTTACAACCAGTGTAGCCAATGCTTCACCTTCCAGGTCTTCAGCAATGATAACCAACGGACGGCTGCTCTGGGCAACTTTCTCCAATATGTGCAGGATGTCTTTCATGGCAGAGATCTTCTTATCATAAATAAGAATGTAAGGGTTCTGCAATTCAACTTCCATCTTCTCGCTGTTGGTAACAAAGTAAGGGGAGATATAACCACGGTCAAACTGCATACCTTCTACTACATCAACTGTAGTATCGGTACCTTTTGCTTCTTCCACGGTGATAACACCTTCTTTACCCACTTTCGCAAATGCTTCTGCAATCAGCTTACCGATTGTTTCATCATTGTTTGCAGAAATAGAAGCAACCTGCTGAATTTTTTTGCTGTCGTTACCTATTGTCTGCGACTGTGCTTTCAGGTTTTCCACAACGCGGGCAACTGCTTTGTCAATACCGCGTTTCAGATCCATTGGGTTGGCACCTGCAGCAACATTCTTTAAACCTTCGCTGATGATGGCCTGAGCAAGAACGGTTGCGGTAGTAGTACCATCACCTGCAATGTCTGCAGTTTTAGACGCTACTTCTTTTACCATCTGCGCACCCATATTTTCGATAGGGTCGTCCAGTTCAATTTCTTTGGCAACGGTTACACCATCTTTAGTAACAGCAGGTGCGCCAAATTTTTTCTCAATTACTACGTTACGGCCTTTTGGTCCGAGTGTAACTTTTACCGCGTTGGCAAGGATGTCAACGCCTTTCTTCATTTTATTTCTGGCTTCAATGTCGAAGAAGATTTGTTTGCCCATAATTTGTTTGATTTGAAATTTTGAAATGAATTTAGTCACCATTTGCTTCCCGCTACGGCCATCGGTAAAACACCAACAGCTAATAGCGTTCTGCTAATAGCTGTTTTAAACGATTGCCAGGATATCGCTTTCGCGCATAATCAGCAATTCTTCGCCTTCTACTGTAAGTTCTGTACCTGCATATTTACCATATAAAACGGTATCCCCGATTTTAACGGTAACAGGCTCATCTTTTTTTCCAGGACCGGCAGCTACGACTGTTCCGCGTTGCGGCTTTTCCTTAGCAGTATCAGGTATAATGATACCACCGGCTGTCTTTTCTTCAGCTTTAGCTGGACGTACAATTACCCTGTCGTGCAATGGGGTAACTTTAAGATTCTTGGCCATATGTGTTGATTTTTTTTGTTTTTGGTGAGAAATTTCTAATGGCGTGCAAAGCTAAACGAATTTCATACCAAAGGAAATAAAATATGCAAAAAAGGAATTCTTGGCAGTTTAAACCGGTTTGTTGGCAGTAATTCATCGTTTAACAGGTGCCGGTAATTGCCAAATTTTCATTTATGGCAGGAAAGCCGTGAGGCCTGATACCGAAATGACCAGGCAACAAGCCTGCTTTTGACCACCCAAAAAGTTGATTTTAACAGGTGCAGGAATTCTGGAGCAAGGATGAACGACTGACGCTCCGTGTCAGACAATTAAAAGCCCTATCTTCGCTGCCTCAAAACAAGTTCTTGGCATAACTATGATTAGTAGAAGAAACATCCGGGTAAAAGTAATGCAGACGCTTTATTCCGCAGAGACAGCGCAAGGAGAAATGAAACCCGGTGAACCATTGACCATCCTGCAAAAACATTTTGATCAAACCCGTGGCCTTTTAGTATACCTGGTATATGTGCTCACAGAAATAGCGCGCTATGCAGAAACAGATGCCCGTAAAAAGGCTTCCAAACACCTGCCAACGGAGGCCGACCTGAACATTAATATTAAAATTGCCGGCAATGAGCTGCTCTGGAAATTGCTGGAAGACCCTTCTTATCAAAAAGCATTCAAAGAAGACCGGCCGGATACCCAGGCCGATAAAGAAGAAATAAGGAAACTTTACCTGGAACTTGCCGCCACTCCTGAATATAAAGTGTATATAACAGAACAAAGTCGTGACACCCGGTCTGAAAAACAGATGCTGGAATTTATTTTGGGCACACTGATGCTGCCCAATGAAAATTTTGTTGAAAAGGTGGAAGAATACTTTACCAACTGGGATGATGACTGCGATGTGATAAACCAGCTGATTCTCAGCTGGCTGCAGAAACCGGGCGCTTTTAACTTTATGGAAATCATCAGTAAGGACAAGTTGGTTTTTGCAAAAGAATTATTGCAGGCCGTGGTGGATAAACAGGAAGTGACCATGGGCCTTATTAAACCCAAATTAAAAAACTGGGATTCGGATAGGATCGCCGTGCTGGATATGATCCTGATGCAGATGGGCGTGTGTGAATTTCTGTATTTTGAAACGATTCCGCCAAAGGTCACCATCAACGAATATATCGACCTCGCTAAAGAATACAGCACGCCGCAAAGCGGACAATTTGTGAATGGCATTTTGGATAACATTCACAAAGATTTGCTGAAAGATGATCAAATGCACAAAATTTCTTTTGTTAAAAAAAAATAAGCAATCAATTATTACATTTGCAAAAAACAACGCTATGAGATTAATCTTATTATCAGCCCTGCTGGCCATTGTAGTGAGCAGTTGTAACGGCCCGGTAAAAAAAGAAGTGAAGGATACAACGCCAACGGTGATGGCGTTGCCGGAGGAGAAAAAGGATACTGCCGATCTTACTACAATGCAGTGGATTGATTCCGTAAAAGATTATGGTAAAATAGCGGAGGGCCAGAAGCTGGAAGTTTCTTTTCGTTTTAGAAATACCGGCAAAAAGCCACTTGTCATTGAGGGCGTGCATCCCAGTTGCGGTTGTACGGTGGCTGATCCCCCAAAAGAACCGATTGCACCGGGTGCCGAAGGAGAAATCAAAGGATCTTTTGATAGCAATGGCAAAAGCGGGCAACAACATAAAACCATATCGGTATCCGCCAACACAAAAAATACAGAGAACAGCGAAGTTGCCTTTACGGTAGAGGTGATTAAGAAATCGTAAATTTTAAAAAAGCAATACTTTTCAAATGACAAACGCAACGATCCTTTTACAGGCAGGCACGCAAAACCCTACCTCCATGATGTTTATATTGGGCGCAATGATTCTGGTATTCTGGTTGTTTATGATTCGCCCCCAGGCAAAAAAAGCGAAACAGGCAAAAGAGTTTCAGCAAAATTTACAGAAAGGTGCCAAAGTGGTAACCATTGCCGGCATCCATGGCACCATCAATAAAGTAAATGACGATAACACTACCATCATGCTGGAAACAAGTCCCGGTAGCTATATCAAAATTGAAAAAAGTGCTATCAGCATAGAATGGAGCCAGGCTATCAATAAACCGGTTGAGGTCGCCAAATAATATCGTCCATAAATAATTATACAGTCCCGTGCCGGTGGTGCGGGACTTTTTTATTGTATGTGTCGGGAGGATGATCAGTCGTGATTTACATGAAATAGCCAGGCGTCCTTAAAAAGCCTTGATTCGGGAAAAAACGCTACGGCTAATTCGCCGGCGGATTTTCAACACCGTGAAGCGAAAATGCGATCGAAGAAATTTCATACCTTCCACTATTAATTATATAGTAATGGCATTACGAGTTGGAATAACCGGCGGAATGGGCAGCGGCAAAAGCACGGTAACGGCCATATTTGCAACATTGGGCATACCTGTCTACCATGCGGATGATGCGGCTAAACGGTTGATGAATGAAGATGAATCCGTAAAAAAGCAACTGCGAAAACAATTTGGCGAAGCAGTCTATACAGACGGGTTACTCAACCGCGCGTACCTGGCGGCAGCGGTTTTTGGGTGTAATGAAAAGCTTACCCTGCTTAGGGCTATCGTGCATCCGGCTACCATTAGTGACGGAGAAAAATGGATGGCCGCGCAAACCGCGCCATATGCCATAAAAGAAGCAGCCATTATTTTTGAGAGTGGTTCACAGCGTTACCTGGATTATATTATTGGTGTTTATGCGCCTGTGACACTGCGTATTTACCGTAGCATGAAGCGCGATAACATTAGCAAGGAAGAAGTCAACGCCCGATTGAACCGGCAAATGGATGATGTAATAAAAATGAAACTCTGTGACACCGTCATTACAAATGACGAACAGAAAGCGCTGTTGCCCCAAGTAATGCAGCTGCATGATCAGTTGCTGAGGCGCTCACAACAGATCAAAAATTAATCCTCACTGCTATTGCCGGTGGTAAGCCGGCTTGTTTATTTTATTATCTTAAAACACCATCTCCGCAATTTTCCTTCAAAATCAAAAGGCGTGGTGATTTTGGTAATGTCCGCAACAGACGATGCCGTTATTTGATCCACCGCCAATTGAAATTTTGTATAGTTGGTACTGAAATACAGTATTCCGCCCGGTGACAATATGCGCATGCATTTGTTTATCAGTGCAGCGTGATCCTGCTGGATGTCCAGGAAATCTTTCATGCGCTTGCTGTTGCTAAATGTAGGCGGGTCAAGCACGATGATATCAAAACTTTCCGGCGACAGTTCATCCAGGTATTGTAAGACATCAGCATGTACAAACTGGTAACGGGCGCCATCAGTTAGTTCATTCAATGTAAAATTATCTGCTGCCCAACTTAAATATGTTTTAGACAAATCAACGGAAACAACTGCGGATGCACCATGGGCTGCGGCATACACAGAAAATGACGCGGTGTAGCAAAACAGGTTCAGCAATTTCTTATCTTTTGACGCTGCGCCCACCATCGCACGGGTGATGCGGTGATCCAGGAACAATCCGGTATCCAGGTAATCAGACAGGTTTACCTTAAATAATAGTCCGGCCTCCTTTACAGTAAAAAATTCCATTTCCTCCCCTGTTTTCTGGTACTGGTCCTGCCGGTCTGTTTTACGTTTGCGTTGTTTAAGGTAAATTTTTTCATCGGGCACCTGCGTAACCGTTGCTATTACGGCTAAACTCTGATGCAGCCATGCTTCATGCTGTTCTTCTGTAAGGCTGTGTTTTGCCCTGTATTCAGAAAGGTAAATGCGCCCTTCGTACATATCTATAATCAGTGGAAATTCGGGCAGGTCGCGATCATATAAACGGTAGCAGTCGATGCCCTGCCGCCGGGCCTGCTTGCTAAGGTGCCGGTAAACTTTGCCAAGCCGGTTGCTGAACATCTGTATTTTGTCTTCTGCCATGCGCGATAAAAATACAACAGAAGCTGTAGATTTGAATGTATATGCAAACTATTCCAATACCGACTATCCACCTTTTTGCTGCGCTTGACGAGCAGCTGATCCAATTACTACATTCGCTCAGCGCGGCTGACTGGCAAAAGCCAACCATTGCAAAATTGTGGTCGGTAAAAGACGTGGCGGCACATCTCCTTGATGGTAATATAAGGACATTGTCAATGCTGCGGGACAACCATTTTGCTGATGCACCTGGCAATATTTTTACCAACGAAGATTTGGTGAATTACCTGAATGGGCTCAATGCCGAATGGGTACATGCTATGAAACGCATTAGCCCGCAGTTGCTGGTGACTTTGCTGGAAACAACAGGTCGGGAATGTAGTGAGCAGCTCGCCTTGCTTCCACCTTTTGCGACGGCATTGTTTGCTGTAACATGGGCCGGAGAAACCAGTTCGCTCAATTGGTTTCATACAGCGCGTGAATACACAGAGCGCTGGCACCACCAGCAGCAGATACGTGATGCGGTTGGAATGCAGGGAATCATGACTAGAGATTTATATTATCCGGTGCTGGATACATTCATGATGGCTTTGCCCCACGCGTACCGGCACATAAATGCAGCGGAAAACACGGTTGTACAAATTACAATTAGCGGTGAGGCCGGAGGTGTTTGGTGGCTTATCAAAAAGGAAACCTGGATACTCAGCAAAACAAATGAGCGGGTGGTTGCGGCACATACCACTATTGACGCATCAGTTGCCTGGAAATTATTTACAAAAAGCTGGAGAAAAAAAGAAGTAATGGAGTACGTAGGAATGGAAGGTGACGTTGTTTTGGGACAACCGGTGCTGGATATGATATCTGTAATGGCTTAAATAAAAATATGGAAAAAGTAATTCTCTCAGAAAAATTTGGATTGTTTTCGGACCACTGGAGCCCAAAAATTGCGGGCGAATTAAATGGTCAATTGGTGAAGCTGGTAAAATTTAAGGGGCCGTTTACCTGGCACCATCACGATAATGAAGACGAGCTTTTTCTTGTAGTGAAAGGTAGCTTTGTGATGGAGCTGCGCGATAAAAAGATAGCATTGAACGCTGGTGAATTTTTAATTGTGCCGCGTGGCGTCGAACACCGGCCAAATGCTGCAGAAGAAGTGGAAGTATTGTTATTTGAACCTGCCAGTACGTTAAATACAGGCAATACAGAAAATGAATTTACAAAAAGCGATCTCTCCAACATCTGATGCCATGGTTCTCAAAATTTGCAAATAAAAATGCCACCTGCAGGAGATGGCATTTTCTAAAGCTCCTTATTGTTTATTTCAGTTTTGCCAATGCCTCTTTAATTCTTACCCATGCTCTTTCAATATTCTGCATACTGTTGGCAAAGGAAAACCGCACACAATTGGGCTCTCCAAATGCATCGCCCATAACAGAGGACACATGCGCTGTATTTAAAAGGTACATACAAAATTCAGATGCATTTGCAACGGTATTTACACCATCGCTTTTACCGTAATAATAACTTACATCAGGAAAAATATAGAAAGCCCCTTCCGGTTCAAAACATTTTACACCCGGCACTTCTTTTATAATCTCAAGAACTCTTTTCCTTCTGCGGGTAAATTCTTCCGCCATTTCTTCCGAAGGGCGCAGATCTCCGGTAAGTGCAACGATCGCTGCTCTTTGTGTAACAGCAGTAGCGCCGCTTGTAAACTGTCCCTGCAATTTTTCGCACGCTTTCGCTACTTCCACATTTGCAGCAATGTAGCCAAGTCTCCAGCCGGTCATTGCAAAACCTTTGCTTAAACCGTTTACAATAATAATGCGGTCTTTCAGATCGCTGAACTGCGCGATGCTTTCATGTTTGCCCACAAAATTGATATATTCATAAATTTCGTCTGACATGATATATACCTGCGGATGTTTGCGGAATACTACTGCAAGGCCTTCCAGTTCTTTTTTGCTATAGACCGCGCCAGAGGGGTTACAGGGCGATGAGAACATGAACAATTTGGTGCTGGGCGTGATGGCCGCTTCCAGTTCGGCCGGCGTAATTTTATAACTGTTTTCAACCGTAGTTCTCACTTCCACCACTTTGCCACGGGCTATTTTTACAAGTTCGCTGTAAGTAACCCAATAAGGTGTGGGTATAATTACTTCATCATTGTCATCAACCACCGCAAGAATGAGGTTGGCCAGGCTTTGTTTCGCGCCGGTGGATGCAACAATATTTTCTGGCTTGTAATCAAGGTTATTATCGCGTTTCAGCTTTGCACAGATGGCTTCCCGCAGGTCAAGATAGCCTGCAACAGGTGTATAGTGAGAATAGTTTTCATCTACTGCTTTTTTTGCAGCTTCTTTAATATGCGCCGGTGTGTCAAAATCAGGTTCGCCCAAACTTAAATCAATCACGTCTACGCCTTTTGATCTTAATTCCCGACCGAGCTTTGCCATTTTTAATGTTTCCGGCTCGCTGAATCGCTGAAGTATTGAAGAAAGTGCCATTAGGTTCATTTTTTTTGAGGGCACAAAAGTAGGGATTGAATACGAATTTGTATCAATTTATAAGAATTAGTGTGGATGGTGATACCTGATTTATAATTCAAGTGGTGATTAGCTGATAAGGTATGAGATACCCGTTTGGCAACGCTTTGGGAAAGTTTGAAAACTGTGCATTGCAGTCCTTCCTAAAACCGCCAAACTATCATGCGCAAAAAAAAGCCATCCTGCGAACAGGATGGCCTTTAACGATTGCTTGCCATATGAAAAAAAGCGAAATTATTTGTGCTTAGCTTTCAGAGAATCAGCAGCAGCTACTTTTGCAAGAGAATCAGCAGTAGCAGCTTTTGCAAGTGAATCAACAGTAGCAACTCTTGCCATAGAATCAGCAGCAGCAGCTCTTGCGATTGAATCAGTGTTTTCTACTGGCGTAGTAACAGTTGAATCAGTTGCATTGTTACAAGAAACTACAGCAACGCCGATAGCTAAAACTAAAAGGAACTTTTTCATTTGTTTTTGTTTTGTTTGTAAATTAATGGTTTGAGCTTTATACGGTAAAACGAAAAAGGTAACCCGCTTTTAGAAAAAAGTTTTTTAGCCTTTTGTTTGGGTTACAATTAGTTAATTTGGGTATTAAATACAATCGATAAGTGACAACAGCATTGCAGGAAAAAGCATTATTGAACGGGCTGGCCAGGAACGATAAACACGCTGCAGAAACCATATATAAGAATAATTATAATATGGTTCAGGCGTTGGTTATCAATAACAATGGCTCTGCAGATGATGCGAGGGATATATTTCAGGAAACGATGATAGTGCTGTACGAAAAGGCTAAAACAGGCAGTTTTGAGTTGAACTGTCAGCTAAAGACTTTCGTATATTCCATTAGTAAAAGGTTGTGGCTAAAACGTTTACATCAGCTGCAGCAATACAGCAGGCAGGTGGACAACATTGCGGAAACGGTTCCGGTAGAGCAGGAAGTTGATAACCACGAACAGCGCAACCACCAGTTTGAAGCAATGGAACATTCGATGCTGAACCTGGGCGAACCGTGTAAGAGCTTGCTGGAAGCTTATTACCTGCAGAAAAGGAATATGGCGGAGATTGCCGGCAGTTTTGGATATACGAATGCCGACAATGCTAAAAATCAGAAATATAAATGCCTGATGCGTTTGAAAAAATTATTTTTTGCTCAACATAAAACCAAGGGAGAATAATGGAAGAAATTCAATTATCAGAAGCGGTAGAACGCTTTGTGGAGGGAAAGATGGATGCTGAAGAGCTATCCCGTTTTGAAGCGCTGCGCAGATCTAATCCGGAAGTGGACCAGTTTGTAGTGGAACACAGTGTTTTCCTCAACCAGCTCAACCAGTTTGGTGACAGAAAGCAGTTTCGCGCTGCCTTGCAGGAGATTCACGACAATTTACTGGATACCGGGGTTATAAAACAACCCGCAGCCAAGGCCAAAGTAATAGATATCGTACGGAAATACCGCAGGGTTTGGGCAGTGGCGGCCTCTATTGCCGGTATTATTGCTATTACCGTAAGCGGACTCGTCGCTTATTTTACACCCAATACCAAACCACAGATTGAGCAGCTGAGCAGGGAAGTTACAATTCTAAAAAAGCGTACCACCGACCTCACCAACGAAGTGCGTGACAATACCAAAGTAAACAAAGTGCCTGTTACAGAAACGTTCAAATTTGGCGGAACGGGTTTTCTGATTGATGCCAAAGGTTACCTGGTTACAAATGCCCACGTTATAAAAGATGCCAAAACTATTATTGTGCAAAGCCGCGGGCAGGAGTTTAAAGCTGCGATTGTAAAAATTGATGCGGAACGCGACCTGGCCATTCTTAAAATTGCAGACAATGAGTTCAAGCCTTTTGCCAGTCTGCCCTATGGGTTTAAAAAATCGGGTGCGGATTTAGGTGAGCAAATTTTTACACTTGGCTTTCCGAGAGATGAAATTGTCTATGGCGAAGGTTATATGAGTGCCATTACCGGTTATAACGGAGATACGATGAGTTGCCAGATTGCCGTGGCGGCTAACCCAGGCAACAGTGGCGGCCCTGTATTTAATAAAAATGGAGAAGTTGTAGGCATCCTGAGCACGCGTCAGCTGCAGGCGCAGGGCTTTGTTTTTGCGGTGACTGCTAAAAATATTTTTAAATCACTGGACGAACTGAAAAAAGATACCGCTTACCAAAATATCCGGATAAATACGCTGTCTGCAGTGAAGGGAATGGAAAGACCCCAACAGATTAGAAAAATCGAAGACTGTGTTTTCCTGGTCAAAACGTACCAGTAAATAATTATTTTCCCTAATTAATGCCAACAATATAAAAGCCCCTTTCCGGGGCTTTTATTATTTTATGCGGCGCGCCGCAACAATCAGTCTTGTTAAATTTTATAAATTCCACAAGCTGGTCGGATAGTCGCCAGCCGATACCAAGGCGTCAAGGCTTGCTTTTACGCCCGGTGCATCTTCCTTGTACGTAACCCCGAACCACTGCGAAGAAGTAGGTATCACTTTAATGACACCGCTGCCGCTGTTGGTAAATTCATCCGCCACAATCGGTATAAAAAATTCGGCCTTCGGAGCAGAAAGGTTTTTACCAAGAAAATCATGGAACAATTTTTCGGAATAAGGAAAAATGGAAGGCGAAAAACACCAAAAATTCATTGACACGCTGGCATTCAGCGGCAATTCCTTCGGTTCCTGGTCATCATCGCAAATAATTCTGTCTCCCTGCTTTGAGATATTGATGCGTTCCGCAATCGATGTAAGATTTCCGTTGGCATCTACCTGGCAAACACCGCGGTTAACGGTACCATTCTCCGAAAGCGTCTTCAACAGGTCGTACCCAATAATAGCATAAATTTTTTCGCCCGATTCTTTGGTAAGAAAACGATAAGCTTTTTCAAACGCATCGCGTCCATAAAAATCATCGGCATTGATTACGGCAAACGGCTCATCAATGGCGGCTTTCGCGCACAGGACTGCATGCGCGGTTCCCCACGGCTTGGTTCGATCTGCGGGCACCTGGTACCCATCCGTAAAAGCATTTAAATCCTGGAAAACATAATCAACCGCCACTTTGCCCTTTAGCTTGGGTTCAAATATTTCTTTAAAGTCGGCAGCAAATTCTTTACGGATAATAAATACTACTTTTTTAAAGCCTGCCCGGATTGCGTCGTATATTGAATAATCAACAATGGTTTCTCCGCTTGGTCCAAATGACTGAATCTGTTTCATACTTCCATAGCGGGAAGCCATTCCTGCGGCTAAAATCAAAAGTGTAGGTTGCTGCATTTAGTTGTTTTTTGTCTGCACGAAATTATAAAATAAAGTTATGTAACATAAAAACCTATGCATTTATTACCGGAAAACATTGTAAACCTTTCTGCAGCCAGCACAGACCCGGTTGAATTCGCGTTTGCCCGTGACCAGCAAATAACCGCCGCTGTGCTCAGACTGGACAAAATAGATCCCATTATTTCAGGCAATAAATGGTTTAAATTGAAATATTATCTCGAAGCGGCGCTCCAGCGAAAACAGCAAAGTATACTCAGTTTTGGCGGCGCTTATTCAAACCATATCATTGCGGTTGCCTGCGCCGCGCATAAAGCCGGCCTGGATAGTATCGGCATTATAAGAGGTGAAAAGCCGGCAACGCTGTCGCCCACGCTCGTGGCAGCTGCCGCCTGGGGTATGCAACTCAGGTTTGTAAGCAGGGACCAGTACAATCAAAAAAATAATCCGGCGTTTATAGAACAGTGGCAAAAAGAGTTTGGCGATCCCTGCATCATACCAGCAGGAGGCGCAGGCGCAAAAGGGATACAGGGTAGCGCCGAAATATTGCAGCTCGTAGCCATTGAACAATACACCCATGTGATTTGTGCAGTTGGAACAGGTACGCTTTTAACAGGGCTTGCAGGCGGCTTGCTTCCCGGCAAAGAATTGTTGGGAATAGCGGTTTTAAAAGGCTTGGAGGAATGGTGGCCGGAAGAACTTACAAAAGATAGCGCGGGAAGGGTGCGCATTGTGACGGACTACCACTTTGGGGGCTATGCGAAAAAAACGGCCGAACTGATTGGATTTATGAATGAATGGTATGCCACGACCGGAATACCCACAGATTTTGTGTACACGGCTAAACTTTTTTTTGCCGTGAGCGACCTCGTAAAAAAAGATTTTTTTCCAAAAAAAAGCCGGCTGCTGGTCATTCACAGCGGCGGGCTGCAGGGTAATCAATCGCTCCCCGGGAAAACACTGGCTTTTTAACCTTTACGGATGCACGGCGGCGGCTATATTTGCATTTTTAAGCGAGACAGAATTAATCATACTTTGCGCATGCTCCGACAGTCTGGAATTATACTACTGATTTGCTGTATTGGTTTTGTTGCGTCCGCGCAGGATACGCTTCCTTTATTTACCGTCGTAAACAAGGGAAGCAACCGCATCATTGTCAGCTGGACCAATCCGTACAAAGATATCCGCCAGCTAACCATTCAGCGGTCATTCGACAGTGCGGCCAATTTCAAATCTATCTTAACGCTCCCTGATCCAAATGTGCCGCAGAACGGCTACGCAGATACCAAAGCCACCAATGAACACATGTTTTACCGCCTGTATATTTTACTGGACAGCGGAAAATATATATTCAGCAAGTCTAAAAAACCTTTGCTGGACACGACGCGTATAAAAGAAGGACCCAAAGAAGGCAAGCCAGTAGAGCAGCCTTTATTTGAGCCGCCAAAAACAGCACCTAACAAACCGGTTATTGCTGAAGAACCCAAATCAAAAGAGGCTGAAAAAAAAGAAATTATAAAACCGGATGTGGTTAAGCCAAAAGAGATCCCCGAACGAATTATTTACATCAAAAAAAGAGATACACTAATCGGACAACTGGGCGAGCGATCGGTGCGGCGGTTCCGGGATTCACTGGCAACCAGGACCAGGGATACGTTGAGCTATAATACCGCCGATACCATTGTTATAAAACCTTTTATACCGAGGGAAATTTACCGGCCTTCGAAATTTGTTTTTACAGAGCGGTATGGAAATGTAAAAATTGCGTTGCCGCTTGCTGCAGAAAAAAAGTACACCATTAAATTTTTTGACGAGTTCAATGTGCCCGTGTTTGAAATAAAGCAGATAAAAGACAGTGTTCTGACGCTGGATAAGTCAAATTTTATGCGTGCCGGTTGGTTTAAATTTGAATTGTATGAAGATGGTGTGCTGAAAGAAAAACACAGGCTTTTTGTTGCAAAAGATTTTTAACCGACAAGCATTACGCCGAATACTTTCTCGAAATTGGCTTTTACTTTTTCTTTGACTTCCGTAAAATCAACCGCTCTTCCTAATTCTTTTGCGAGCGAAGTCACCTGTTTGTCGTGGATGCCGCAGGGTATGATATTATCAAAGTACTTCAGATCAGTATTAACGTTGAAGGCGAAACCATGCATGGTTATCCAGCGGCTGCAGCGCACACCGATGGCGCAAATTTTTCGCTCTTTCCCTTGTATTCCCGGGTCAAGCCACACGCCCGTTTCGCCGGTTGAACGCTTTCCGGCGAGTCCATACGTTGCCATTGTAAGAATGATTACCTCTTCAAGATTACGCAGGTATCTGCCGATATCGGTATAAAATTTTTCGAGGTCGAGCACCGGGTAACCAACGAGCTGCTCAGGCCCGTGAAAAGTGATGTCCCCTCCCCTGTTGGTATAAAAAAAAGCGATCCCCTGCTGCAGCCTTTCGGGTTCGCTTATCAATACGTTCTCTATTTTTCCGCTTTTGCCCAGGGTGTACACAGGCGGGTGTTCCACAAATAAAAGTGAATGTTTAGTAGCCGCGCCAGCAGTAAATTCATGTGCGCGTGTGTCCGGATCCAACGCTTGTCGCATTGCAGTTTTTATCTCCACATTGGCACGCAAAAGTTCCTCCTGGTGGTCCCAGGCGGTTTTGTAATCTGTGAGTCCTAAATCGCTGAAAAATACCTTCTGCATCACCTGCAAATTTACGCTGTTTAGGCGTATCACCACTTTGACAATGGCAAGCTATCCGGCTTATGCTGCCCGGGCCGCGTTTTTGCAAATAATTCTTGTGTAGTTATTAATTAGTTGATCTTCTAGTTTGAACTGCTGCGCGCTTCGGCTCATGCCGCCAACCTTGAAACGGCTGACAAGCCTTTTGCAGCGACCGTTGTTCTTGGAACGCCACTTCGCTTTGCCGTTGCCAATGAAGTATATTTGCAAAAATCTGCCTACATGCACACTGAAGATGAACAGGATGAGTTACTTGAACTGGATGGCCCGGAGGCGTTGTATGAGCGCCTTTCCATTAAAGTTGACAAAGGCCAGGAACCTGTGCGCCTGGATAAATTCTTAACTGCCCGCATTGAAAACGCCACGCGCAACAAAATTCAAAAAGGAATAGAAGCCGGGCGTGTGCTGGTAAATACCAAACAGGTAAATCCCAACTACAAGATAAAACCTGCGGATGAAATTGTGGTGTACAGCGATAAAGAAGCGCACGGAGAAGAAATTATTCCGGAAGATATTCCCCTGAATATTGAATTTGAAGATGACGATCTAATGATTATCAACAAACCGGCGGGGATGGTAGTACATCCAGGCTGCGGCAATTATACCGGTACATTAATCAACGGGGTAGCCTGGTACCTTACAAAAAAAAACAAGGATATTTCTGCAGATACCCTACCACGCTTCGGCATGGTTCACCGCATCGACAAAAACACCACTGGGTTAATGGTCCTGGCGAAAACAGACAAAGCGGTGTCGTCGCTCGCCAAGCAATTCTTTGATCATACCGTATACCGGAGATATTATGCATTGGTTTGGGGAGATGTTGCGGCCGATACCGGCACCATTGTGGCCCATGTTGGCCGTAACCTTAAGCAACGCAAATTATTTGCCGCCTTCCCCGAAGGTGATCATGGCAAAGAGGCCATTACCCATTACACCGTGCTGGAACGGTTTGGCTATGTGACCCTGGTAGAATGCCGGTTGGAAACAGGCCGCACGCACCAGATCAGGGTACACATGCAGTCGATCGGTCACCCGCTTTTTAATGATGATACCTACGGCGGCGATACCATCGTAAAAGGAACCGTGTTTGCAAAATACAAACAGTTTGTAGATAATTGTTTTAGCATCTGCGCGCGCCAGGCATTGCACGCTAAAGCACTTGGCTTTATACATCCGGGTACACGGAAAGAAGTGCTATTTAACAGCGAATTGCCGGATGATATGCAGCAGGTGATTGATAAATGGCGGGGCTACGTGCAAACAAAAGGTATGCTGGCAACGTAGCACACCATGAATGGCGTCTTTCATGGTGCAACGATGGAGCGAATTACGTCACCGATGTGGTACCACATAAATTGCGGGGCTACCGGTTGAAATCGAAAAGCGTTGCGGTAAAAATGCCCCGCTCACGTTTTTTAAAAATGGCGTGCCAGTTGCCGTTGTACCTAATCAATTTTGGCACCAGCAGGTCCTCAAATTTCTCCATCTGAACTTCCATCTGCACGTTAAAATCATAAACGGCTGCATCAAAGCTGATATCGTAGGTGCGCGCTACTATTTCAAGCGTTTTGTTGTTGAACCAGGTGACCATTTCATTGATAACGATATCATTCTGCTGGCTGTTGGTTAAGCCGGCCCTGGCCTTTATTGTAAATACATAGCAGAGCTGTCCCTGGTAATCGGCCATGTCGATGATAAAGTCGTACATGGGCGAAACTGCATCATCAAAAATGGCTATTTTTTCCCCGATAAACGGAATACCCGGGATTCTGGAACCCGGATTAAAAAACAGCATTTTCAATTGTTCCTTGTGCTTATCGATGCCTTTTTTATTTTTTATACTGAGCTCGCTTCCCTTTACAATATTGTTTTCGCCGCAAACGGTTCCCTTTGCAAATAGCAGCCCCGCATACAATTCGCCGGTATAATAATTCCAGTTTTTATTTTTATCGTAAATATCGCCGGTTATTTTTTCCTCCAGCACCCGGGTGGTACGGCAGCCGGCTTTTTCCAGCTGGGCTGTTTTACTTTGCAGCGATGCAATTTCATTTCCTTGCTTGTCGCGCATCCGGATATCGTTCAGTGCCGTATAGCCGAGTATTTTCAGATTTTTAAAAGCTTTGTAAAAGCTGGTGTCGTTCTTCACGCGGTCGATAAAGTCAGGTATATTCAACTTGTTTCTAACAACCACTTCTTTCAGCGTAACAACTTTCTTTCCAACATTTACGGAAGAATCCTGCTGCGCGGAGAGGGTGTAAACACCAAACACGAACGGGCAAATAAATGGCAGGCAGGTTCTTAACTTCATGAATTGATCTTCATTTTGGGACGGGTACTTGAAAGAAAAACAGCTGCTGTAACCAGTGACAGAAACTGGAAAATGGAAATTAATTATTTCGCAAAAACCATTTTATAATCCACCTTAATTTTCCCTTTTGAAATATCATCCAGTTTTCCTTTTAGCAATTTTCGCTTGAGCGGCTTCAGGTAATCTATAAAAAGCTTGCCTTCAATATGATCGTATTCATGCTGAATTATCCTTCCCGTTATGCCTGAAAAGGTCTTTGTATGCGGTGCAAAGTTTTCATCCAGGTATTGCAGGGTCACCTTCGCGGGCCGCTGTACATCTTCCCGGATTTTTGGAATACTGAGACAGCCTTCGTTATACGGCCAGGGCGCGCCATCAAAAGAAACGATATGCGCATTGATGAAGAGCTGTTTGGTACCCGGGTCGTCCGGATATAAACCCCTGTCTTCGTCGTCCTGATTCGCGAAAATCTGTTCGCTGTCTATCATAAATAAACGGATGTCTTTGTTTATCTGGGGCGCGGCCAGGCCAACACCATTGCTGGCATACATGGTTTCCCACATGTCTTCTATCAGCTTTGCCAAACCCGGGTATTCGGCGCTGATGTCTTTTGCCACCGCCCTCAACACGGGGGCGCCATAAGCCACAATTGGTAATATCATTTCCTTGTAATTGTCTGGTTCAATAAAGCTGCTAAATTATCTTAAAACTATCTAATGACCAACCCGAACCCCAATGCCGCGAAGACTGCCGCAAAGGGAGGACTACCCGGATAAAAGTGTTAAGCGGATGCTGGAAATCCGGCTTACACGATGGTTTAATTAATGCTTATAAAACTTCCAATCTGCATCCGCAGGTGGCTGGCCTAGCTTTTCCGTTCCATGTATTCCTGCAATATAATAGTAGCAGCAATTTTGTCTACCATCGATTTATCGCGCCGTTGCATTTTTTTCATACCCATCTCAATCATAGCGCCTTTGGCCATTTTAGAGCTGTACCGCTCATCTACCGCCACTACCGGTATGGCAGGAAATTCTTTTTTAAGCCGTTCAATGGCTTTTCGTACATGTGGCGTTGCGTGGGTATCGCTGTCGTCGAGGTTCCGCGGGTCGCCAATGATAATCAGTTCTACCGGCTCTTTGCTGAAATAATCCTTTAGAAACTTAAAAAGTTGAGGCGTTTCCACCGTAGTCAGTGCACCGGCAATTATCTGCAGCGGATCGGTCACTGCCAGCCCTGTTCTTTTAACACCATAATCTATCGCCAGTATTCTTGCCATTATTTATATGTTGTACTATTCAGCTGCAATGGGTGCAATGGCCGCAAAAAAATGATCGGCAGCATGCGGGTCAGCAAAAAAATGGCGCCCCTCCTTAATTTTATTATTTTCAAAAGTCCATAACACACAGATATGATGGTCTACATTGTGACCGTCTGCACGATGGGTAGTGATGTGCTGGCATTCTAAAAAATAATTCTCATTGCTGCCGCTCACTAACTTTTCTACTTTCACGGCCGACGACCCCATAACAGCACCCATGTTATCAAAAAAAGCCACCACTTCCTCAATACCGTTTTTAACCCCTGCTATTGGATGCTGGCCCAGAAATACCCATAGCACATCTTCCTGCATCACTTTCCGTATGGCCGCAAAATCATGACTGCCATACGCAGCAAAAAACTTGTCTACCAAACCGGCATTTGTATTGCTCATCTGCTATATATTATGAATGAAAAAACAAATCTGCAATTACAAAAATTGCAAACACAACGCTTGCGATGCCATTGGCAGTCATAAATGCAATATTGACTTTTGTGAGATCATTCGGTTTCACAATCGAGTGTTGATAAATAAGCATCCCTACAAAAACGGTTACACCCGCCCAGTACGACCAATGAAAACCCCCGAATACACCCGCAAAAATTACACAGGCTGCACTTAACAAATGCAGCGACTCAGAAACGCGCAGCGCCTTTTCTTTGCCCAGCGCAGCCGGTATTGAATACAACCGCTGAGATTTATCAAAATCAATATCCTGCAATGCATAAATAATATCGAACCCGCTCACCCAAAAAACAACCGCGAAAGAAAACAGCACGGGCAATACCGCAAACTGCCCTGTAACAGCCAGGTACGCCCCGATGGGAGCAAGCGACAAACCCAAACCCAGAATAATGTGGCACAGCGCTGTAAACCTTTTTGTGAAACTGTACCCCAATACCACCAGCAATGCAACAGGCGATAGAAAGAAACACAGGCGATTGATAAACCAGGTACACAGCACAAAAGCAATACAGTTTATAATAACAAAGCGAATGGCACTGCTGGCCGAAATAATGCCTCTGGGTATCTCTCTAATAGCAGTACGCGGGTTTTTTGCATCAAAGCTCCTGTCTAAATACCGGTTAAACGCCATGGCGGCACTCCGCGCAAAAACCATACACGCAATTACAAGGAGAAATTTGATACCCAGCTGACCGGGTGTCAAAGGCTGCAACGCGTCAGATCCGTGAACGCCTACCGCGGGAGTAATCTGTTTGTTGAAAATAATGAAGCTGGTGTGCAGCATACCCAGCGAGAACCCAATAAGCGCAAAAGGCATGGCGAAAATGGTGTGGGAGAATTTTACAAGGCTCAAATAATTTTTTATTGTAGACACGGACGTTATTTAAAATTAAAGATTGAATTGATGGTAAAACCACCGCCAACGGCATTTAATGATATGTAAAAGGCGATCCAATTCTACTGCTCAGCTAACCGTGTTTTGGCCATCTCCCATAGCACAATACCTGCGGCCACCGATATATTCAGGGAATGTTTCATGCCCAGCTGCGGTATCTCAATACAACCATCGCAAAGCAAAATAGTTGCCTGCTCCACGCCGCTAACCTCATTTCCAAAAATAAAGGCGAGTTTCTCACCTGCTGCGCGCGTAAACCGCTGCAACTGGTGGCTGTTTTCTGCCTGTTCAATGGCAAGCACCCGGTAGCCCGCGCCCTTCAAATGGGCAATGGCATCTGCAGCATCCTTAAAATGTTTGGAATTGACCGATTCGTCGGCACCCAATGCCGTTTTAGAAATCTCTTTGTGGGGAGGATACGCGGTATAACCGGTGGTATAAACTGCTTCCAGCAAAAATGCATCTGCCGTTCTAAAAACACTACCGACGTTATAGGCGCTGCGAACGTTTTCCAGCACCGCAATGACGGGTATTTTTTCTGATTCTTTAAACTCCTGCACCGACTTACGGTTCAGCTCGTCCATACTGAGTTTGCGCATGCTGCAAAGATAAGCTGCTTGGATAGGCTTGGAATGAAAAAAGTCAAAAGTAAAAAGACAAGTTGCCAAATCATCTACCCAACGGCGCAAACGTTTTTACTTTTGAATGTTGACTTTTGAATTATTTAGTGTCAAAAGAGAAAACAATGCCCCCCAGGATATTAAACCCATAGACCGGGTACTGGTGCCAGCGTTCGTATTTATTATTAAAAACATTGTTCATCTGTAACCATAGGTTGAGCGCCCTGGTTACTTTAAACTCCACCCCGGCACTTACATCTGCGCCCGACTGTCCGGTAAAATCCTTGAAGCTTGAACCCACCCTGCCGCGGTAAGGTGCGGCCCGGTAGCCGTAGAGGTCTCCTTTTAAGAAAAAGTCTTTAAAAAGCTGCCAGCGCAACGAACTGGAAATTTCTAGCGGTGTAAGCCCCCATGGCGCCTGTTGTCCTTCTACCTTTCTGTAATTTGTGATCGTAATAGTATTGTTCCAGCTTAGATCTTCGCCCTGCGTCCAGCCTATCTCTCCGTGCATTTTAAGCGCCTGAACGGAAGATGAATTGACGATATCAAAAGTTTTCCCATCAACGCTGTCGTTTACAAACAGCGGCATATCCCGGTACTGAACTGCCCCAACTTTGGCGCTGTAACTAATATGATCCAACAACGACCCTTTTATACCTGCATACAGTTCCTGTATTCTTGTGTTGTACAACGCGGTGGGTTGCGCCAACCATGGATTGATGGCTGCGTAACGCTGATAAGACCCTTTTTCATAGTAACCGATCCAGCCGACCTGAAACGTAAAACTTTTATCCGTGTTAAAGATATCGGCCATAATATTTGGCAGCAGGTGAAAACGTTTGTTATCCCAGGCAGGGCTCACTCCTGCAGATAAATAGAAATTGTCATTTTTAAATTGCACGGCCGGTGCTATATAAAACAGGTTATTTTGAATGGTGTTTTTGGCCGGTGTTTTATAGTTGGTTAAGTCAGCAGTAATACCGAGGTTAAAATCGAAATCTTCAAAAGTTTTCGTTAGTGGCAGGTTGAGCAAGGTATTTGTTTCGGTTGCTTTACCACTAAAGTTATTGCCACTAAATACATCAAATTTCAGGTTTGGATTGTACGTTAAACCATATTCAGTGGGCTGCATATTGCGCAGGCTAATTTTTGCACCGTAGGTTTGGAAACGCTGGCGCAAAAAATCTTTGGCAAAGGGCAGCGTGGACGGCTGGAAACCGTATAAAAAATAATCCTCACTTTTAAAACCAATACCACCGTTCCATTCCAGGTTGGCCGCGGTTCTCACAGTACCGGCCGCGGAAACTGCGGTGTAATTATTTTTTTGAAAATCCATTTTTCCTTTTGACGTATAGCCTTTCGCAAATACATTGAAAAAAGAATTCTTGCCATCGCCAAAACTGAAACCAGCCTGTGCATAGGGGATATGAAAATTGCCTGCGCCCACTTTAATATAGTTGCTGTACTTCCAGGTATTGGCCGTATCTATCTGGAGCGCAACGGGTTTTAGCGGTGCGGGCAGGTATCCAAGCAACAGGTTTTGCTGCGGAATGGTATAGGTTAATTTTGGTTTTGATGAATCTGCGACGGGCGAGGCTGCATTAAAATTAATTTTAACCGCTTCGCGCAAAACGGGCTTAAAAGAGGAGGTGATATCAATTGTGCGTTTTTTACCGGTGCTGTCCTGAGAAAACCCAATGGCTGCAGCACTCAGTCCTAGCGAAAAAAGCAAAAACGTCTTTTTATAATGCGTCATGTTCATTTCCAATTTCAAGTTAAATAGTTCGGTGATTGCAGGGGCAGACTTGGTTATTGCCTACCTATTTACCAGCCGCTTTTTCTGCTTCATTTACCTCACCCAGTTTACGCTGGGCAGTCTCTTTAAATTCAGGCACGGTGGCATTGTCAATGATACTTTGAAAAGTAGCTTTGGCGTTGAAGTAATCTTTCTCTTTCAGGTAAATATCGCCCAGCAACAAGTAGGCCTTCGTTACCCAATCTGCGTACGATCCGGATTTATTGATCACCTCAAATGCAGCTTTCTCCGCATCCTTCAATTTATTTTGTTCAAACTGGCAATTGGCTATTTCATAGCGCGCTTCCGCACCATAAGCAGACTTGTTGAGACTGGCTGCTGTACGGAAATAACTGATAGCAAGGTCGCACTGATTGGCGGCCTGTGCAGATTTTGCCAGCACCATATTGGCCAGCACCTTATCATCCGTGCTGGTACCTTTCTGGTTGAGTAAGTCTTTTGAATTCTCCGTGGCTTCCGTCCATTTCTTCAATTCATACTGGCTGCGTAACAACCCACGCATGGCCTCCAGCTTATTCTCCTGGTTAGAAGCAAACTCTTTTAGACGGGAGAAATATTTTTCTGCTTTCTCGTATTTCCTGAGATCAAAAAAGTTCAGGCGTGCTGCCAGCAGCAATGCTTTTTCACCAAATTTATTGGGTGCTCGGTCACCGACTATTTCGTACCCTTCGGCCGCCTTCTGCCAGTTTTTTTGGCTGTAGAAAATTTCACTCTTGTAATACCAGGCTTCAATGGAACTTCTTCCTTCCGGAAACTTGGCCAGGTAGCTATCAAACCGTGCTAGCGCACCGCTAAAGTTGCCGTTGTTAAATTGTACTTCTGCCTCTGCGTATGCCAGCGAATCTTCCTGGCTGGCGGAAATATCTACACCCAAACCGCGGGCAAAACTTACATACTCTCCACTCCTTCCGTCTTCTACATAAATCACCTTCGCGTTGTCCAGCCCCTCCTGGGCTTCGGGTGAATTAGGGTACTGCTTCAGTAACGCGTTGTACTGGCTGAGTGCTTCTTTATTGTTGTTAAGGTTATAATTGGCGATACCCAGCCTAAGTAAGGCACGGGGTTTCAATGACTCATTGGCTGTATTGGCAACTACTTTTTTCAGAAAAGGAATGGATTCACGAAATTTTTCCTCCGATAAATAAGTGGTGGCAATTTCCAGGTTGGCATCGGGAACCAGGCTGGAAGCGGGATACACCCGTTCTATGGTCTGTAATAATTTTATTTTATCGGCCCCGCTTTTCACCCCTGCTACCATTGATTTCTGAAACAGCGCATAGTCGCTAGAAGACCAGGAATACCCCAGTACTTTATCATACATCGCGAGGGCTTTGGTAAAATCGCGGTTCATATAATAACAATCCGCGCTGCGCACGTAGGCATCCTGTTCTATTTGGGAAGCATTTATTTTTGGAGTGCCTGCTACCTGCTCAAAATAAGTAAGTGCCTGTTTATAATTTTCTCTTTTTAAAAACGCATAGCCGAGGTTGTACTTCGCATTCAATGGATTTACCTCACCATTTACAACGCCCGATTTTAGGTATTCAAAATAAAAACGGATGGCATCATCAATCTTATTAAGCCGGTATGCAATTTCACCTTTCCAGAAATTGATGTACGGAAGTACTTCCTTGTTGTTCGGTTCTTTCAACGCTTTATCAAGTAACTCATTGGCACCGATCAGTAACCCATCGTTGACGAGTTCGGTGGCACGACCGTATAAAATCTTCGCGTATTGTTTTTTTACATTGTCAGATGGCTTCTGCAATCCTTCCACCAATGCAAGTGCATCTTTATAGCTGTTGCTGTTTGCCAGCACATTCACCAGCAATTCTTTCGCCTCCGTATCGTACGCTGAGTTGGGGTACTCCGCCAGGAATTTTTTAAGTTCAGTCAGGGCAACATCCTGGTAGCCTAACTCATAAGAAAGCTTTGCATAATTGTATTTAGATACTTCCCGCTGGTAGGCATTGCTACTGTTTGCAGCGCAGAAAGAAAACGCATTTCTTGCATTGGCTTTCTGATTCGTTTTCAGGTAAGCATCGCCCAGCAGGTACATTGCGTTTTGCGCAAGGGAATCTTGTTTTCCGGACAATTGTTTAAACCCTTCAATTGCTTTAGCGTAGTTGGCCGTCTGGTAATAGGTGTAGGCAAGCTCGTACGTATCCTCCCTCCTCAATTGTTTTGAGCCGCTGGCGTATGTTTCCAGGAAAGGCTGGGCTTTTGCGTATTCGCCTTTTTCAAAGTAGGCGTGTCCGATGAGCTGGCGCAACTGGGCGTCGTACACCTGGCCGCCTTTTTTTAAACGCAATTCAGCATATTCCAGTGCTTTTTCCTTCTGGCCTGTATTGTACATGATGGTGGCGATGTAAAAAGGGACCACTTTCTCGTAGCGGCTGTCAGTCTCTGTTATCTTGAAAGATTCCTGCGCCTCACGGAACTTCCCATTGTTGAAGGCAATAAATCCGTAGTAATAATTTGCATCGGTATAATTAGGATCTTTCTCATTCTTTCTGATTTCATCCAGCAACGGCATGGCTTTGTCGAAACGCTTCAGGTTAAAGTAGGCATAACCCTGGTGAAATTTCATATCTGCAATTTCACGGTTGCTTAAATGGTCAATGCTGGTTTTTTCGTAATTGGCGATTGCCTGGTCGAAGTCTTTCTTCCGAAAATAGTATTCGGCCAGGTGAAAATTCATCATCTGCACGCGCGCGATATTGTCTTCAACTTCAATAAAATCTTTTGCCAGGTCAGTGGCGGTAGCTTCATTTTGTTTAAGCGCGCATACAATGGTATAATATTTTATCTCCTGGTAACTGATCGTTTTATCACTACGATCAGCCGCACGCAGGTATAAATTGAGATCTTTAAACAACGGATAAGCGAGGCTGTAAGATCCGTTCTGAAAATATTCTTTGGCTTCTTTCAATGTAGTTTGCGGGTCTGCGATGAAGCGGGTTTGCTGTGCAGTTGCAAGAAAGAAAGCGCCACTAACTAATACGGTACTAAGAAATTTCTTCATTGTGATGGATTAGTTGCAGGGAATACAACGCTCTAAAGTTTCTAATTATTTTTCCTTTAACCAAACATCGTTCCAAACACCTGTGGATAAGTACAAGGATTAACATTTCATTCTATTTCGCATCATCCGCTTAATTTTGAAAAAATTGAAAAAAAGGATGAAAAAATTACTGTCAATTGGTTACCGCGACTGGTCTTTTAACCTTGCGATGCTGGTGCTGCGTTTGTGCGCGGGTGCATTGATAATACCGTACGGATATAAGAAATTGATACATTTTGCTGAACAAAAAGATAAGTTTACAAATTTCATGGGCATTGGTAGCCCGCTGTCACTCTCACTTGTAATCTTTGCTGAATTTTTTTGCGGTATGCTGATTGTCCTGGGGTTATTTACGCGGCTGGCAGCCATTCCATTAATTGTTGTGATGGGCGTAGTAGTGTTAACCATTAATCACGGAAATATCTTTGGCAAAGATCAACAAGCTGCATTTTTTCTTGCTTGCTTCATTGCTATTTTTTTATGCGGACCGGGCAAGGCAAGTGCAGACGGATTAATTAACAAATAATTTGGTCACGATTTTGTCGTTAGAAAAAATTAACTCCATTCCATGTTTGAATTTGTTGCAGAAGTTCGGGTGCGGTATGCGGAAACCGATCAAATGAACGTTGTATACCATGGTAATTACGCCCAGTATTTTGAAGTGGCCCGCGCGGAAGCAATCAGGCAACTTGGTTTTACCTATAAAAACATGGAGACCCTGGGAACCTACATGCCGGTAACTGAATTGCATTGTAAATACTTGCGTCCGGCCCATTACGACGACCTGCTAAGCATTAAAGTAATATTGAAGGAATTGCCCGGGACACATCGTGCTGAGTTTGACCACGAGGTGTACAATGAAGCAGGTAGCCTGCTGGCAGTCGGTAAAGTGGTGCTGTATTTTATAGATACCACAACTAAACAAAAAACCACTATGCCGGAAGCGTTGCGGGAAAAACTGCTTCCTTTTTTTACGTTGTAAACGTTGCGCCGCTTGTTGCTGTTCCGTAATAACCGCGCCAATAACCTGATTTAGCTTAATTTTATAGCATGGCATTTATAGATTACTATGAGGCATTGGGCATCAGCAAAAATGCTAGCCCCGACGACATAAAAAAAGCGTATCGTAAACTGGCACGAAAGCATCATCCTGATTTAAACCCCAATGACAAAGAAGCCCATAAGAAGTTTCAGCAGATAAATGAGGCCAACGAGGTGTTAAGTGATCCCGATAAAAAGAAAAAATACGACCAGTATGGCAAAGACTGGCAGCATGCAGACCAATTTGAGCAGGCGAAACAGCAATCCGGGCGGAGTCAGCATAGCTACGCCGGCGGGCAGGGTGGCGCCGGTTTTGAAGAAGATGATTTCTCTTCCTTTTTTTCTTCGATGTTTGGGGATGGTGGCGGTCGTGGGCGGCAGGCAAAATACAAGGGACAAGACTACAACGCTGAATTAAAACTCGGTCTCCGGGATGCCTATACAACGCAACAGCAAACGCTGACCGTTAATGGTAAAAACGTTCGGATTACGATACCAGCAGGTGTTGAAAACGGTCAGGTTATCAAACTAAAAGGTTATGGCGCACCAGGCGTTAACGGTGGCCCCGCCGGCGATTTGTATATCACATTTATTATAAACACCGACGCAAAAATGAAACGAACCGGCAACGACCTGTTTATGGATACCGAGATAGACTTATACGCGGCGGTACTGGGCGGCGAAACGACCATTGAGACCATGTCGGGCAAACTGAAGCTTAAAATAAACCCGGGTACGCAAAACGGTACGCAGGTAAGGTTGAAAAGTAAAGGCTTCCCGGTCTATAAGAAAGAAGGGCAGTTTGGAGACCTGTATGTCATTTTTACGGTAAAACTGCCTGTAAACCTAACCGAGCAGCAGAAAGAACTTTTCAATCAATTGGCTGCACTTAATAAGTAAGCATATGGAAAGCAATGAACTGGTACCAGTCAGCAATTTTTGCATCTACCACAAAATCGAATTTTCCTTTATCGCATCTTTACAGCAGTATGGGCTGGTAGATATAACCACCATTGAGCAGGAAGATTATTTCAGCGAAGTGCAGCTAGACGCCGTAGAAAAATTTGTTCGCTTGCATTATGAACTTGATATTAACCTGGAAGGGATTGAAGCGATTGCTCACCTGCTGGATAAAATGAAGCATATTCAGGCGCGTAATACCCGCCTGCAAAACCGCCTTAGCCGATACGAGAACGAAACCGGGGATTATTAAATAAGGCTGCGCATAAGGGCTATCGCTACACTAGACAACCCATTCAGCGCACCCGTGGTTTTGCCGCTTGCAGCTACCACTGCAGCGTCGTCAAGGCGTAAAAAATAGGTGCCTACTGCCCCTGTTACACAAAAACAATCCGCAACATCCACCCAACCCGCGCTTAGTCAGTGGCTAATGCAGGCTACTGTTACCGCACAATGACAGCGCCTGACTGCTGCAGCAGATCCCTTTCCATTTGTTTAAGGTGCTGGTGCGTTTGAATCAGCATAATTTGTTCTTCGGTGGTATGCGGTTGCTGCATATCCAGCTGGTTCTGCTCCATCATGCGTTTTATCTTCCGTATTTTAAGGTAATTAAGCGTGGAGATAACTTCTTCCCTGTATAATTCATCCCTCGTAGGTACAGGCATTTCAAATTCAGATTTCCATTTTTCGCTAAGCTCATACTGTACATCCATGATAGAAACCACCAATGTACTTAACTGCTGATCTTCGTGGTACAAAAAATTTTTAGCGGTAGGTTCCAGCTTCTCGTCGTACCAGGTTTTATAGGTATGTATTACGCGCAGCAATTGCTTGTTATCAAAAATATCTTCGTCCACCATTTCTTCAAAAAAATAGTCCGCTACTTTCCGTTCTTCATCCCAGTCACGCGTGCCAAACTCTACCAGCGCACGCACCACCGCCCTTTCATTCATTTCATCCTTAAAAAGCAACTGGAAGGAATCGTCTGCTGCCGGATCTTCGCCGGTGTGGGTTTCATTCGCATCAAAATAATCTGTTTCAGCTGCATGCGACCGGTTCTCGGCTTTTCCAATTTTCTCACGGATGAATTTATTCACCAGGTTATTGAGGCCTGTTTCGTCAATTTTCAACAATTGGGAGCACTGCCTTATATAATCCTGCTGTTTGGTGAAGTCCTCTGCTTTGTTAATTTTTGAAATGGTCTCTGCTATCTGGTTTACAACGGAAGCTTTCTTGCTGCTGTCGGTCCCTGCGTCCTGCAAAGCAATCTCCAGCTGAAAAAGAACAAAGTCCTTTTTATTTTTTTCTACGAATTCTTTAAAAGCAACTGGTCCAACTTTATTTACATAGCTGTCCGGATCTTCTTTATCCGGTATTAGCACCAGTTTTACATTCAACCCTTCTTCCAGCGCCAGGTCCAAACCACGTAACGCAGCTTTGATGCCCGCGGAATCTCCGTCATAAATAATAGTGAGGTTGTTGGTGTATTTTTTTACCAATCGCAATTGATCCGGCGTAAGGGATGTACCGCCACTCGCTACTACATTTTCAACGCCTGCCTGGTGCAGTGACACCACGTCTGTATAACCCTCTACCAGCAAACATTCATTGGCTTTATCTATCGCCTGTCGTGCGAAATACGTCCCATAAAGAATTTTACTCTTGATGTACAGCTCATTCTCGGGGGTATTAATGTATTTGGGCGCCTTATCATTGCTTTTGATAATCCGCGCACCAAAGCCAATTATCTTACCACTGTTATTGTGTACCGGGAAGATAATCCGCCCGCGGTAGTTATCCTGTAACACCTCATTGCGCATGGCAACCAGCCCGCTCTTGACCAGGTACTCCGGGTTAAACTGATTGGCCAGGGCGCGTTTGGTAAAGGCAGTCCGGTCCTCGGGCGAATAACCCAATTGAAATTTTTTGATAATGTCTTCCCTGAATCCGCGGTGCTTCAGGTAACTCAGCGCCACATCAGTACCCTCGTCCGTTGTAAATAACTGCTCATCAAAAAACTTTTGTCCAAAAGCGTTGATGATGTGCAGGCTCTCCGCCACCTGCTGTTTTATTTTTACCTCGGGGCTTGATTCAGTTTCTTCAATCTCTACATTGTATTTGTTTGCCAGCCACCGCAACGCTTCTACATAGGTATACTTCTCATGCTCCATCAAAAAACTGATGGAATTACCGCTTCTGCCGCAGCCAAAACATTTGTAAATTTCTTTGGCCGGACTCACCGTAAACGAGGGCGACTTCTCATTGTGAAAAGGACAGAGCCCGAGATAATTCGCACCGCGCTTTTTCAATTTGATGAATCCGCCGACAATATCAATGATATCGATGCGGCTCTGAATCTGTTGTATGGTTTGCTGGCTAATCAATAGAAATGTCTATAGAAGGAAAAATGATAAAGTTTACTGCACTTAAATTAATGGCTAATTTACTCCGTTGGCATTTACAGCCGTTGTAACGGTCTCAACAAAAGACGCTTCATTAAACGATTGGGATTAACGATATGTTTTAGCCTAAATGAGCCGGCTGCACAGCAGCCAGCTCATCAAAAAAGCTATTATTAAAATTTTACTCTTCGTCCTCTTCGTAATAAGCATCCTGGCTATTGTTAAATATAGCCTCCCATTCTTTTACCTTGTCATCGCTCAGTAACTCGATAATGTCATGAATAGGATCCGATTTCTTCTTCCATTCCTGCACTTCTATCTCATCGTATTTTGAAACAAATACACACTGATCAGATTCGAAATTTATCTTAATCAGCGTAATTCCGGAATCTTCCTTGTCCTGCACCAGGTAATAACAACCAACTTCCATTAATGAATAAGCATACATACACACAATTTTAAACTTTTACTAAATACTAATGGGGTAGTAAGTGAAGAATCATATGTAATTGCAGTTTGTCAGCCAAACCCTGCATTTATCGTCGCAAGGCCTTTGCAATCGCTAACCTCCTATGGTTTAAAATTACATTTTTGAACCTTATTTCAAACAGGTGCTTGTTGGATTTTACGATATTTTACAATAATATAATTTATCCTATTGATTATCATCGGATTATGCAATATTATCGAATTGTAGTATGCAAAAAAGATCAGGCAGGCCAGCAGCTTATTATAGCGACAATTTGGCGTTACTCGGGCAGTATTGGCGATACAATCTCAACGCAGCCAATCAGTTACGACTTCTTGCGCCCGAAATTTGAAGCACAGTATTTTTAGGTTGAATAATTGGAAAAGTCACCGAATTGTTATAAAAGCGACCAACATAACCCCTGCGGGTGGAGTCGCCATATCAATCCTGAACATTGCCTTCCGCGAGTTTCAGAAAATGATCGATACAAGCCGGCAGATCGCTGGTATAATGACTGACATAAATCAATGTTGTTGAGAAGCTATTGCAGATTTCATTGACGAGTTTTTTGAAGTACGCCGCCTGTGTTTCATCCAGCCCCTGCGTTGGTTCGTCGAGTATCAACAAAGCGGGATTTTTTACCAGCGCCCGTGCGAGCAATGCCATGCGCTGTTCGCTGGTCGATATTTGATTAAGTCTTTTGTGCTGAATAGATTCCAGGCCCATCAATCGCATCCAGAAAATCAATCTTTCTTCCTGTTCCGCAGACAAGCGCCGGAACAAGCCAATGGTGTCAAATAAGCCGGAAGCAATTACCTCAAAACAAGTAGCGTGCTGTTCAAAATAGAGATGTAATTCGGGTGATACAAATCCGATTCTTTTTTTAATGTCCCAGATGCTTTCGCCCGTGCCACGTTGCTTGTCGAACAGGATAATTTTGTTTGCGTATGCCTGGGGGTTATCGGCTGTTATCAGGCTCAGCAAAGTTGATTTACCGGCGCCGTTCGGTCCGGACACATTCCAGCATTCTCCTTGTTTTACCAACCAGTTTATTTTATTGAGAACGGTTTTGTTGCCGTAGCGTATCGTGACATCATGCATGCTGACAACTACGTTGAAAAATTCAGCGGCGGGTTGCTTCAGTTGTTGCAGCAAAGTTCTGTCAGGTACCGGCTTCGCAATCTCTAGTACTGGTTGCTGCAAATACGCCTGCCTGCTACCGGCGAAGATTAACCGCCCCTTTTTTAATACGGCTACATTGGTTATGCAGGCGGGCAATTCCGTGGCACCGGTAATCAGGATCACTTGAATGTCTTTTAAAACGAGGCTGTCGAGTATTTCATGCAACGTTTTTCTCCCTTCCGTGTCCAACCCAATAAACGGATTGTCGAGAATCAGCACCCCAGGGTTGGCAAGCAATGCTTTGGCCAGTTGCAGGCGTTTGTTTTCACCGTTGGATAATTGCAGCAATGGTTTGTCAAGCAATGGTTGCAGGTGCAATACCTCCAACCATTTTTCCTTATCGGGAAAGGCCTCCAACGCGCCGGCCACAGTGATACTGTCGCCT
>JBDSEV010000043.1:0-82679 GCA_039919885.1 Chitinophagaceae bacterium | reverse complement strand
CCGTATCATTTCTCTATTTTTTTCGCGCAGACCGCAGTATCACCGAGCGCATGGCAACCATTATTAACAATCCCAATGAATTTAAAACGGCATTTCGGCCCCAAGTAGCGCTCACCAGCGGCGGCAGTCGGCTAATAAAAGTTACCTCCTACCTCAACAGTCCTTTTAAGGTTCGCCCGGTACGTGACGTTGCACATTATAGCGCGCTCTTTATCGACACCGTTTTCAGCAGGCATAATTTTGCAGCGATGCTGTCTGTGTTCATTGCGTTTCTTTTTTTAATAACCGTAGGATTTTTTCTCGACCACCATGTATTTCAACTACCCGCTGCTGCCAGCATCACATTATTTTTTGCTATACTGGTGTCTGTAGCAGGCGCATTTTCTTATTTTTTACAAAGCTGGAGTGTTCCGTTTTTTGTATTGCTGGTAGTGGCACTTAATATTTTGTACAAGTACGAAGTCATTGACCCAACCAATAAAGCATATGGGTTGAACTATTCCAAAAACATTGAACGCGCCGATTACAGCCGGGAAGGATTAAAAGCGCTTTGTACTCCTGAACGTATGGCGCATGATAAAAAGCAGCTGACCCAGGTACTGGAAAACTGGAAGAAGAAACAAAAAGAAGATAAACCTTACCTGTTTATCATTAATGTAAGCGGCGGTGGTACCCGCAGTGCAACATTTACCCTGAGCATTTTGCAACGGCTGGACAGTTTATGCGGCGGAAAGCTAATGGATAAAACTTTTCTTATTACCGGCGCATCCGGTGGTATGCTGGGCGCTGCGTACTACCGCGAACTTGCCCGGGAAAGAGCAGCAGGAAAAAATCTATACCTCTACAGCAACAAGTATGTAGATGATATTTCTAAAGATCTGCTGAATCCTACTTTTTCTTCTTTCGTGGCCAGGGACCTCGCCGCACCCGCACAAAAATTTAAGATCGGCAATTATTTTTATATCAAAGATCGCGGCTATGCTTTCGAAGAAAAGCTGCGCGAAAATACCCGCAACCTACTGGACCGCCAACTTAAAGACATTGCCAAAGACGAATGGAATGCGAAGACGCCAATGATGATGTTCAATGCAGTGATTACACGCGATGGCAGAAAAATGATCATCAGCACACAGCCCGTTAGTTTTTTGATGATGCCGCACTACGATAGCAACCGGGCCGCAATACCCGACCCGGATGACGTAGACTTTGCTGCATTGTTTGCAAAACAGGACCCCATGAATATGCGGCTGCTGACTGCCCTTCGCATGAATGCCACTTTTCCATACGTGTTACCGAATGTATGGCTTCCCTCCAAACCAGTGATTGATGTAATGGATGCAGGCCTGCGTGATAACTACGGGCTGGAAACGGCGTTGCGTTTCACCGACGTTTTCCAGGACTGGCTGAAAGAAAATACAGCAGGGGTGGTAATGCTGCAAATACGTGATCGCAAATCCGGTGGCTGGGACGATCCGTTTGAGTCGGGCGATATCTCCGAACTTGCAACAAAGCCCATGTTGCTGCTGCAATACAACTGGTATAAAATGCAGGAATTCAACCAGGATAATTCGTTTGGACTTACCCAGCAGGTGATGGACAATAAATTATTCAAAATTTCTTTCCAGTACGCCGCCAAAACTGCCGATGCTAAAGCCGCACTCAATTTTCACCTCACCCAGCGGGAAAAAATAAACATACTGGAAGCTTTGGAAAATGATGACAACACCAGGGGGTTTGCGTCTTTTAAAGATATGCTGAAACAGGACAGTGCGCGTAATGCTGCCCGGTAAGCGAAGCAACCTGCGTTTCGCGTGGCAATACCGCTCATTACTCAACCTGGCTGTACCGGTTACCTATATTTTTATTTTGCCTGGATTAGTTTGAAACAATTGGGTATCACCTGGATGCTGAACTGTTTGGCAGTTTCCCTGGGTTCTCCGTCTACATGCAGTGGCGCAGCATCGGTATTTTTTATGGTGAGCCTGTCGGACTGCAGGTAAATAATACCCGATTTTTTCAGGTGCTTGGGATCCGCTACCCGGTTACGCCCTGCAATCTGGTCGAGTACAGCAATCGGCAACTGTGCCTTGCTCATTTTTCTAACGACCACAATATCAAGTAACCCGTCGCTCAAACTTGCCTTCGGTGCAATGGTAACCTGGTTGCCAAACTGGTTGCTGTTGGCAATGCTGATAAAATACGCTTCTGTTGTAAATTTGGTTTCGCCGAGATTGATTTCAAAAGAATACGGTTTGGCGGTAAAGAAATTTTTTATCGATTGTTGCGCATACGTTATCAACCCGCGCTTTTTTTGCTGTGCAAAATCATGTGCCACCTGCGCATCAAAACCTAGCCCGCAAAGCATACATGCAAACGATTGATTGATTTTAAATCCATCGATATAGGAAGCGTTTCCCGTAAAAATAAGATCCAGGGCTTTTGAAGTGTTTTTTGGAATTTTTGCGCTGAGCGCAAGTCCGTTGCCGGAGCCAAGGGGCACAATACCAAAATGCACACCCGTTTCACGCAGATCCTGTACCACCGTATTTACGGAACCGTCTCCCCCGCAAATAACCACATCGGTATAATTTTCTTCTTTTATTTTTTGTTTTACAAAATGGTAATCACCGCTTTCAACGGTAGGCAGTATCCGGTAATTGGCGGCATATTTTTTTGCTGCCGCTTCAATCATATCGGGCAACGCCTGCTTAGACCCACCGCCGGATACCGGGTTTACAAGGAAGATAAATTTTCTCTGCATAAATTATTATACAAGATGCGCGTTTCCGCAGCACCAATGAATTATTGTTGGATATCGTATGAACCAACCGCACAGCACGCCTGCTTTTTCAAATTGCTTACGTGCTTACCACCGCAGCAAAGCACTTGCCCACGTAAAACCGCTGCCAAATGCAGCCAGGCAAACCAGGTCGCCTTCTTTTACCTTGCCTTCTTCCCACGCTTCGCACAAAGCAATGGGTACGGACGCAGCCGTGGTATTGCCATATTTTTGAATGTTATTGTGTACCTGGTCATCCCGCAACCCGAGCTTTTGCTGCACAAACTGACTGATGCGCAGGTTGGCCTGGTGGGGTATCAGCATATCAATGTCGGTTGACTGAAGCCCGTTGGCAGCCAGTGCTTCCATAATCACTTCCGGAAACTTGACCACCGCTTTTTTAAAAACCGCCGGGCCGTCCATATTTGGAAAATTCTGGGCGTTGTCCACCATCGCATTGCTCATAAACATATCTGCCATTTCCGCTTCATTAAAGTCGGCCAGTTTTTGGTCTGTCCAGTGGTTGGCGTGCGTACCTGGATTGAACATCGCCAATATTTCTGCGCTTGCACCATCGCTGTGCAGGTGGGTGCTCAATATGCCTTGTTGGGGATTTTCCGTGGGTTGCAATACTACCGCGCCGGCTCCATCTCCAAATATCACCGATACATTCCTGCCCCGGGTGCTGAAGTCCAGCCCAAAAGAATGCTTTTCGCTGCCCACCACCAGTATGTTCTTATACATGCCTGTTTTAATAAACTGGTCGGCCACGCTAATGGCATACAAGAACCCGCTGCACTGGTTGCGAACATCGAGGGCGCCGATTTCTTTCATTTTCATTGCCCGCTGTAACAATACCCCGCACCCGGGAAAATAATAATCCGGGCTAAGGGTAGCAAAAACGATAAAATCAATATCCTGCGCGGTAATGCCCGCCCGTTCAATGGCAATGTTGGCGGCAGCCACACCCATGGTAGTGGTCGTTTCGCCGGTCCGGTCGGCATACCTGCGCTCTTTGATGCCGGTCCGTTCCTGTATCCAGGCGTCACTGGTTTCCATAAACCGCGTAAGATCTTCATTGGTAAAAACGTTCGCGGGTAGGTAGCTGCCAATTCCGGCAATTTTACTGCGCCTCATATATCAAGCTTTTGGTGACAAATTAACGAAAAGATACCGGCCAGACGCAACAAGGTATTTTAAAATGCTGCGGCACTACCCCGCAGCGAATAAGCCGCTGTCGTTGTCTGAGCAATTAAATCAGCACTATTTTGTTAATAACGCAGGAATTTTTTATCTTTCGCCAAATTTTTATGCCGTCACAACCAACTGATTGTATAAACTTTTCGTTTAATATGAGTAAAATTGTCGGCAGGGCCTTTTGATCTTTCAATTTTATTTATAGCTTTACTCTCCTAATATCCAATTTGCCTTTACCTGGCAAGCGTTGATAACCCTCCAATACATCTGATAACAAAGCCATTTCAAACATACTTTGTTTAATATCCTCTAAAAGCTGGTTTTTTCAATTCCACATCCTTCGGATTGCCGCCGACTTACTTCAATCTGTCATTAATCTAAAAGAAACAACATTTAGTTATGTACCAGCGTCTACTCCTTATCTTAACTGTCCTGTTTTTGTCGGGTGCTGCATTTGCACAAGACGTAATTTCCATCGATGATGGAAATTATATTTACAACGCCGCATCGCCGGCTGGATCACTTACCAACCCCACCCCTGTGGGTGCCAACGTTATGCAAAAGTGGGTACATGACCCGAGTCAGAAACCAGGCAGGATAGGTAGCTTCCAGAACGATTTTAAATCTTACCGCTGGGGTAGCATGTCGTTCCGTCTTCGTTTTCCAAAAAATTATACCGTGGGTGTTAAATATCCCATGATAGTTTTTTTACACGGAGCAGGCGAGGCAGCATCAATTTCCAATGCTAATAATACCAATGTAATAGACCGCGAGAACCAAGACCAATTGTACTGGGGTGCAGAAATTTTTGAAACCGATATTGAGGCGGGCCGGTGGAATGGCTTCCTGTTGTTTCCGCAATTACTGGTAAACAATCAAGGTGCCGGTGCTACCTGGGACGATAATACTATCCCCCCTATAAACGGCATTCTGGATATAATGGAGCAATACAATGGATTGGATCCGGACCGCGTTATTACCATGGGCTTATCGGCCGGCGGTTTCGGCAGTGTTAATTATGCCAGGTTATTTCCAAAACGGATTGCTTCTGTTATCAGCTCCAACCCAAGGTTTATACAGGACGTCAATGCGTACATTGATAACTTTGTACAAGTACCTATCTGGATGGCTGCAGGCGGAGAGGACGACTTTCCTGACCCAACTACTGTGTTAAATAACCGCGACCTTTTCGCCGGCAAGGGCGGCAATATGTTTATGAGTTATTTCCCTACGGGTGACCATAGCAGCTGGTCTAAGCAGTGGATACAAAACGATATTTACGGTAAAAACATACGTTTGCAATACTGGAATGCCGCACACAAAGCACAACCGCTGGTTTATTATCAAAATACTGAATTTTGTTCAGGTGCGCCTATTAGTGTAAAAATGGGTCTTACTCCTGGTTTTTTCGCATATGAATGGCAACGGGAGATCAGTGGTGTATTTACCAATATAGCAGGTGCCAATACATATACTTATACCGCCACCCAAACAGGCAGGTACCGTGCCCGCTTCAAGCGCACCAACACATCAAACTGGTCGGATTATAGCCCTAACCCAATTGTTGTTACTACAAAAGCGTGTACAACGGATACCGCATTTGTGGAACATTTTGAAGGCCCGCAAATCAACCAGTACATTACTTTTTCCGCCGGTCCAAATGGAGGTAACTCACCCTATTTTAAAGGGAATGTGGAATGCCAGAACGGAATATTTGTGAATGGTACGGAAGTATTTAGCCAGGATGCAAGGGGCGTCCAGGGCGGCAAATTCATGTTGAATAATACTTCAACCCAGCATACGCTTAACGGTCAGACTGTTTGTGGTTATTTTGCCGGCGACCAGGTATGGAGAACGTATTTCCCTGCAAATGTTACTGCAAATACGAATTATACCCTGAGTTTCTATATCGGTAACCAGCGTGCCGATCCTGGCACTGCCACAAACACGGTTACCCAGCTTATCCCCAAAATTAACAATGCAGCGTTAACACCAGTTGGCGCACAAACGATATGGGTTGGAAACACCAGTTGGAAGAAATACAGTTTCGTATGGAACTCCGGCGGCAATACCAATGCAGAAATTGCTATTACAAACAATAATACCTCCGGGAACGGAAATGATTTTGTACTGGATGAGATCTCTTTGGTGAAATCTAAAATTGTACCCATGCCGGGCGGCATCGATGCGCGCCTTTGGGCAAAGGCGGATATTCTTCCTGGCACAGATAGCAGCATCGTAGCTTTGTGGAGCAACAGTGATGTAAACGGAAACAATTTACAGCAGAGCCTTATTAACCAGGTGCCTGTGTTGAGAAAAGACGCAGCCAATGCCATCAACTTCAACCCCGTGGTGACGTACAACGCTGCTACCAGCAAGTACAATTATGTAACAAACGGATTTGCTGGCGCTACTGTTCACAACGCCGCGCATGTGTATGTTGTAGCCAAGTTTAACAACGTTAACCAGGTGCAAACCTTATTTTCCGAGCGACAGGGTACTAATAATTTCAATGTAAAGTCGACTGCTAGTGGCGCTATCACCTTCACAGCCGGTTTGGGTGCCAATATTTTGACTACCGCAAATGGTGTAAATGAAGCGAATAAAACAACCTTATGGACGTTCAGCAAAGACGCCTCTAATGCAACGGGCGACGGCAACAAACAGGATATCCGCAAAAACGGTATACTCGTTGGTTCAACTGGTGCCACTACCAATTTCACCGGCACTAATGGAGATTTCAGGTTAGGCGCGCCAGAAACCGGCACAAATGGCCAGTTCAATGGTAGCATTGCGGAAATCATTTATGCACTGGATACAACCATCAATACAGCAACAGAAAATAAAATAGAATCTTACCTGGCGTTGAAATATGGTACTACACTTGGTAATACTACCACTGCGCGCAATTATACCGCCTACAATGGAACGGTTTACTGGACAGGCGACACTACTTATCAAAATGATGTATTCGGTATTGGCACAGACAGTGCTTCCGGTCTCGCACAGGCTAAATCAAACAGCATTAATACCGGCACCGGCGATGGCACGGGCCAGTCAGCAAAAGGCAACCTGGTGCTGTCAACAAACACCCCGTTGCTGAACAATCGGTTCCTGGTAATAGGCAATGATGGTGCGCCGTTAACGCAATCTGTTATAGCGCCCGGCGCTGCTATACCGTTGGCTGTGGGTAGCACAAGAATCAACAGGGAATGGAAAGTGGTGAATACGGGCGGTGTTGGCGCGGTGGATATCAGCTTTGATACGACCGGCCTGAAAAACCAGGCAGGTGGTTCCGCAGTGTTCAATTACGCACTGATGATCGACAATGACGGAAATGGCAACTTTAACGATGGTACCATTTCATTCTATAATGCTACCAGCGCGTCCGGCAAAAAAATCAATTTCTCCGGCGCGGTATTAAACAACGGTGTTGTATTTACCATATTAACACTGAAGAATTCAGCGTTGCTGCCTGCTATCTGGCTTGGCTTTACTGCAGAAGCAGTAAACGGCAACGGCGTACTGAACTGGAAAACAAGCGACGAAATGAATGTTGACCGTTATGTGGTGGAGCATTCTTTCAATGGTGTTAGCTATAGCGTTACCGGCAGTGTGACCGCCAATAACAATTCCGGCGAAAACAAATACAGCTTTACTGATAACGGACTGGCAGCAGGCTTGCATTACTATCGCATCCGCAGGATTGACAAGGACGGCAAGAGCGAGTACAGTGTTGTAAAAACAGTGAAAATAACTACCAGTGGTGCCAATGTGCAGGTAAGACCAAACCCTGTAGTAGGTGCTACGCTGGTACTTGCAGTAAACGTACAGCAGAGCACTAAAACAACGGTACAGATTATGGGTGTAGACGGCAAAGTATTGCTGCAGCAAAAAGTTAACCTGACAGCTGGCAGTAACTTTGTTAACCTGGATGTTGCAAATGTACCATCAGGCATCTATATGGTACAGGTGCAGCTGAGCGACGAGTTTGTGACCAAGAAGTTTATAAGACAACATTAGAATAAAACCAAGAATAACCAACAGCCCTGGCAAATGCCGGGGCTGTTTTATTTTGGGGTTGTTTGAATAGCAGACTGTCCTAATAAAAATAGTTGTCCCTTAAAAAGCAGGAACTTTTTGCTGACAGTTTCTACGCTTTCTTATTCCCGTTAGTGTATACTGCTTTGTGTAAACCGTTTTAAAGTACATGTCTTGAGGAGAAATAGGCACAACATTGATTTGCCGGTATTTTGTGCTGAAGGCATGTGCATGGTGGGACGCTGCGGTTGTTGCGTCCGTATTTGACTGCTGATTTGCTAACAATAACCCTGGAAGCGCGCCATGTTAAACCAATTTAAATGCGTGCGCAGTGGGTACGTTGTACATTGCCAGGTATCAACTTATTTTTTTATCGTGTCCATTTTCAGTATGTCTTTCATAAAAAAACCAACGGCGTTTTGTACCCCGTTCACATCATGTGATTTTATGTAAGATCCCAGCACGTGATCGCCGGCGGCCGGCATTGCCTCTTTTCGTTTTAGTGCGGCAGGCGTGCCCAGTTCATCAAACATCTGTAACATGGCATCCACCCGCACTACATTGTCCTGGTGGGTGGAATCTTTATAATAATACAGCAGCAATACGGGTTGTTTAACTTTTGCAAAAGTTTCAGGCACCATGCTCGTGGCAATAATTTCCTGCAGCGCAGCCGTGCCATTAAACGGATAACGCCAGTACCAATATTGCCGGTATAGGGCGCTGGTATCAGCCGATATGTTATGATCATTGCCCGTTACCCACTGCGCAACTGTTACGCCCCAATGTTTATTGAGTACCCAGGCTTTGTCGTTGTTGATCGCAATATTGGGCGATAGCAATACCAGTGCAGCCACCTCATTTGGGTAAGCTGCTGCTAATTGCAGTGCATTCGTGCCACCAGTAGAAGTACCCATGAGGATTACTTTGTTGCCAATTTGCTTGCCAATGGCGAGCGCCTGCTTTGCAGATGCCCAGTTGTCTTCTGCGGTTAAATTCATCATGGGCTCCGTAGTGTCAATGCCGTGCGCCGCCAACCGGCTGAGGTACAAATTACTGCCAAAAGCCGCCGCAATATTTCGATGTACGGGCGCGCCCTCCGCCTGCGATGCAGAGAAACCGTGCAGGTATACGATTGAATAAGCTGTTTTATTTTTTGTAGTGTCGTTGGCCCATATAATTCTTGCCTCATTGTCTGGCTTAAGTTTATGGGCACCTTCATTTGATTTTATATACGCTTCCAGCGCCCCTGCGTTTGCCGGTACCTGCGGCATATCTTTTTGGTACGCCGGTGTTGCAGGGCTTGGACCAATTAAATATCCCGCAGCCAGCACTATCGGAATTGCAAGCAGCCATTTTTTTGCCATGAGAAAAGAATTATTTGCATCCAAGTTAAAGCGTTCAATCTTGTTGCGGCAAAATTTTATCAGTTAAACCATTCCTGTGCATGCGATTGCAAACGCCGTTATCAAAAATGCCGCCCCGATGGGGCTGAATGCCTTTGTCAAATCATTGCTACCAAAGTGTCGCCCCGATGGGGCTATTAAAACCACGCCAACGTCTATATCAGGTGGTATTTACTTTTTGCCTCGTCGTATATGCGATTTTTAAAAGGCTTTCAGGCCCATAGGGCTGAAATTTTGGTAGCAAAAACGAATACTGAGCGACAACGAGCCCTGTAGGGGCGGCATTTAAAAAGACCCGCGGACGATATTTATCTTTAGGCGCTATGGATGTTTTCATCACGGCATATCGCATGTCGATGTTAGTATTCCTTAACAGCCCTTCGGCTGAAAACTTTCGTAACATTCCAGGCATCGATGATCGCTGTAATCAAAATGCCGCCCCGATGGGGCTCAACGCCAGTGTCTAAACGATTGCTACCAAACTATCGCCCCGATGGGGCTGATACACACTTTCGGGTGGCTGTTTCCAAACAAGCACTATTCATGACACTAACTATAATTAAATATCGCAGTTACCATAATTGAATCATTTCATTTTATTGTGGTTTCATCATTCCTAAGGCCCATAGGGCCGATATTTTGGTAGCAAAAAAGCCTGTTGCGCGATAACGAGCCCTCTAGGGGCGGCATTTAAAAAACCGGCGCAGGAATTTCATTGCAGTTGTCCGCAAAGCCCATTAACATCCGGGAAACCTGTTTATGATTGACGCCTTATCATAAAAAGAGTACATTCGGTTGTATAAAAAACTACAGCATGCCTGTTTCGCAACGGTTCCTGGCACTTGATGTATTCAGGGGACTTACCATTTGTTTCATGATCATTGTAAATACCTCCGGCAACGGCCCCACTACGTTCTCGCCGCTGATGCATGCTTCCTGGCACGGATTTACCCCCACCGATTTGGTTTTTCCATCGTTTTTATTTGCGGTCGGAAACGCCATGAGTTTTGTGATGCTGAAATGGCAAACCAAATCGCAGGCCGCAGTCGTCGCCAAAATTTTGAAACGCACCCTGCTGATATTTTTATTGGGTTTCCTCATGTACTGGTTTCCTTTTTTTCGCTTAGACAAAGCCAACCACTTCCTGCCATTTCCCATTAACCAAACCAGGATATTGGGTGTACTGCAGCGGATTGCGCTTTGTTACGGCATCGCGGCCCTGCTGTTTTATTACCTGAAACCCAAAGCGGTCCTTTATACCAGCATCGCCCTGCTCTTATGCTACTGGGGCTTGCTAATCTGGTTGGGAGAAACTGGTAATGAATTAACCATGGGCGGCAATGTGGGGTTGCGTTTCGACCGGTGGCTGATGGGCGACGCACATTTATACCATGGCGAAGGGATTGCTTTTGATCCCGAAGGATGGCTGGGTACCCTACCTGCTATTGCGAACGTAGTGGGCGGTTGCCTGGCAGGCCGTTTTATACAGCGGAAAGGCAGCAGCTACGAGGGCCTTGCCAAATTGTTACTCGCCGGCGCATCGCTGGTATTCATTGCTTATTGCTGGAATTACCTGCTGCCCATTAACAAAAAACTCTGGACCAGTTCTTTTGTAGTATACACGGTTGGACTGGATTGCCTGATACTTTCCGCAGTGATTTATATTACTGAATTTCTTAAAAAACGATCCTGGACACCTTTCTTTGAAGTCTTTGGAAAAAATCCGCTCTTCATCTATCTTTTGAGCGAACTTGGCGTGACCCTGCTCTATATGATTCCGGTGGGTAAGATGTCTTTGTTCGGGTGGTTGTATAAAAACGTATTTAGCATGGCTGGTGCGTATACCGGCGCGTTGCTGTTTGCGATTACATGGATGTTGGTCTGCTGGCTGGTAGGATATGTGCTGGATAAGAAAAAAATCTATGTAAGGGTGTAAATATTCTTTTACGTTAAACGCACGTATGGACTACACTTCAATACCCTTACCATCCAGAAGACCACCCTGCTTTGCATGAAGAGGCATGCCAGTGAACAATTTTCTACTGCCATCGCAGCAACCAATCTTCAGTATTGCTGTTGCTGGTAAATTCGCTCCAACCCCCGCGGCCGGTAGCATCAGAACGGTTAATTGCTTTTTCCAGCTGACCTGCTATTTTCGTCTTTGCCTTCTGTTATATTGCCGTTTGGTTGATTGCGCCACGCTATCAAATCATAAAATTGGCAGCGCTTTTTTTGCCGCATAGCCTTAAAACTGTTTCTTTGTAGCCCAAAACCCTATCCTGCCGGTCTGTTCCGGCAGTTGCAGAACCATTACAATTAAAATTATAAATAACCATGAGTTACATTTCCGAAGTACACGCAAGACAAATTTTAGACAGCAGGGGAAACCCGACCGTAGAAGTAGATATTGTTACAGACGAAGGCGCGCTTGGCCGTGCAGCTGTACCAAGCGGCGCAAGTACCGGAATACATGAGGCAGCGGAACTGCGTGACAACGACAAAAAAGTATATGTCGGAAAAGGCGTACTGAACGCCGTTAAAAACGTGAATGATATTATTGCAGAAAAATTACTGGGTTTTGATATCGCTGATCAGCCGGGTATTGATAAACTATTGATTGACCTGGATGGTACGCCCAATAAAACAAAACTGGGTGCCAATGCACTGCTGGCGGTTAGCATGGCCGCTGCAAAAGCCGCTGCGTTGGAAGCCAACCTGCCATTGTACCGTTATATAGGCGGTACCAATGCCAGAACATTGCCCATCCCCATGATGAATATTCTGAATGGTGGCGCGCATGCAGACAATAAAATAGATTTCCAGGAATTCATGATCATGCCGGTGGGTGCTACCAGCTTCAGCGAAGGACTTCGCTGGGGGGTAGAAATATTTCACACGTTAAAAGGTGTGCTGAAGAAAAAAGGCTTTAGCACCAATGTGGGCGACGAAGGTGGTTTTGCACCCAATATACAAAGCAACGAAGAAGCCATTGAAACAGTGCTGGAAGCCATCAGCGCGGCTGGTTACAAGACAGGCAGCCAGATAGCCATCGCCATGGATGCTGCAAACAGCGAGTTGTGGGACAGCAAGAAAAAGAAATATGTTTTTCATAAAAGCAGTGGCAAAGAAATGACCAGTGAAGAACTGGTGGCATTCTGGGCCAGCTGGGCAAATCAATATCCCATCATCTCCATAGAAGATGGAATGGCAGAAGACGATTGGGATGGCTGGAAATTATTGACCGAAACCATTGGCAGCAAATGCCAGCTGGTAGGAGATGATTTGTTTGTAACCAATGTAACCCGTTTGCAACAGGGTATTGATAAAGATATTGCGAATGCTTTGCTGGTAAAAGTAAACCAGATTGGAACGCTTACAGAAACCATCAATGCGGTAACCCTGGCACAGCACAACGGATACAATACCATTATGAGCCACCGAAGCGGCGAAACAGAAGATACTACCATTGCGGATCTGGCCGTAGCGTTAAATTGCGGACAAATAAAAACCGGCAGTGCTTCGCGTACAGATCGTATTGCCAAATACAACCAGTTGATCAGAATAGAAGAACAACTGGGCGCTAATGGCGTATTCCCTGCAGGTAAAATTAAGTTTGGAAAATAAATTATAGCGGCCTTGCTGTTAGTACCACAGCGTACACAAATGATATTCAATGAAGATAAGAAGCACCGCGCTTCCGGCCTTTTTGAAACTTTTGTATCGCGCTGTGGTATTTTTTTAAGTATAACCGAACATGAACATCGCCATAGAAAAATTAAACGGACAGCATGTTTATCTTGAAAAGCTTATACCGGAGCATTCGTCAATATTGCGGCAACTGGCAAAAGACGATCGGATTTGGGAATTCAACAAAACATTTTCCACAGGGCCCTTATTTGACACCCAGTTTGATGATTACATCCGAATAGCACTGGACACTGCAGCCATGGGCGGTCAGCAGGCGTTTATAGTCCGCCAAAAGCCGACGGGTACGGTGATTGGAATGACCCGTTTTTATCAAATACACCCCAACGATAAGCGGGTGGCCATTGGCTACACATGGTATACACCGTCTGTTTGGGGCCGGGTGCACAACAAAGAATGTAAATTGTTACTGCTCACTTATGCATTGGAAGTGCTGGGTTACTGCCGTGTAGAATTTCACATCGCGCATCAAAATATCCGGTCACAAAAAGCGGTTGCAAAAATTGGTGCTGTAAAAGAGGGTGAACTAAGAAAATATGGTTTTCGCAATGATGGCTCGGTGCGCAATACCGTTGTATTTAGTATTATTGATGATGAATGGCCGGTTGTAAAGGAAAACCTGCTCCGCATGATTACAGCAAATGAAAATCAGTAACTTTATGCAGGTCTTTGTTCAATTTGTTTGGGTATTACATCGGCCTTTGCATCTTTCCGGAAATACAAGATCAGACAATCTTATCGTTAACTATTAGCTGAATACTATGACCGTTCTCCATTACCTGCCTTCCTGGTTAAAAAATAAATACCTGCTTACCCTGGTAGGGTTTGCCGTGTGGATGCTGTTTTTTGATGACCGTGATATTTTTGTGACGGTTTTTAAGCAACGCAAGGAACTGAGCGATCTCAGGACCAGCAAGAACTATTACGAGGCTAAAATAGCAGGTACGAAAAAGGAACTCGACCAGTTGAAAATCAATGTGTTTACAATAGAAAAATATGCCCGCGAGAAATACCTGATGAAGCGCGATAATGAAGACCTTTTTGTAGTGGAAGCGGCGAAAGATGCCAGGTAGCCTTTGACTGCATGGTATTTTTACGGTCTTCAACCAGCATTTTGCGTTAAATAAATAAATATTGATACAATAAGCTATCTTAAACCTCGTTTCTAGTACGGACGTTCCAAAGCTGGACACTTTGGAAAATTTTTAAATGGACAAAAAAATGGTTTGCTTATGTCAATCTTTACACCGGAAGATTTGATCTTATTTCTGTATCAGGAAACTTCCCCAAGCGATACGACCGCAATTAAGGACGCTTTAGCCAACGATTGGGCTTTGCAGCAAAAATTTAATGTAATTGAAACTTCTGTTAAGCAGCTCACCACCGAGTTGTATGCACCGCGTGCAGAAGTTTTACTGAATGTGCTGAATTACGCGCGTGAAACAATGCCGGTTACTTCAGAATAAATTGAGTAGTTGAAATGGTTTGAAAAATGGTGTGCAATGCCGTGTCATACTGCAGTTTCGCTGTATGCCAGGATTAAAAATCAATACCAAACCATTTTTTTCTTTCTTTTTGCCGGAACTTTTCATCATTAAAGTGGTACAGTTTACCAGGCCGGTGAGGCACCGCTTTCTCATATTCGCCGGTATCTTCCAGCAAATCCGTCGAGAAAAATTTCTTTCTGAAATTTCGCCTGTCAAGCTTTACACCCGGTATGGCTTCATATAAATTTTGCACTTCCCGCAACGAAAATTGTTTAGGAAGCAGGCTGAAACCCAGCGGGTGCTCCTGGATCCGCTTCTGCAGCCATTCGTAACAGGTATGCGGTAGCGACCATTGCCGCGAAAAATTCTCCAGGTCAGATTTTATCAGTAGTACTTTTAACGCATCATCATCAAACCCGAAAATGACGCAATCCACCGTAATTACATTGTTCCCCTCATTTTCCAGTTGCCGGAGTATTGTGTTGATATTTCTTTGGCTGGCAGCAGTAGCAGGCATTCATTTATAGTTTAGGACAGGCTGTCTTTATTAAATATCGATACAAAGAAAAAGTAATAGTAAATTTTACAATTGAGCATCCCCGCAAAAAATGCAAAAAGAAGGTAGGCCTGGTGCAGCGCTGAAATTTGAATCCATACCGCAGCAGTAAGCAACATAAAGGTATTTTGCCAAAGGAATACCACTATAACACAGGGCAGGATAATACGATGAGCAAAACGTAAAAATTGGGTTTGAACCGGGCTTTCCCCATGTCTAAATAATTACACCTATGCGTCACTCTAAGCTATCATATACATTAAAAAAAATTAACGCAAAAATCGTCCGGCCGCAAAAATAAAAAATCTTCGGCCAGCGTTTTTATATCATCTAAATCGTTTTGCCATGAAAAGACTTGCCATTTTACTGCCCTGGTTTTCGTTCTTTCTGCGTGAAGAGTATACAAAAGGTTATATCTGCCTGGCCCTGCAGATTTCTCTTATTGGCTGGCCCATCGCAGCTGCGTGGGCAACGATGACACTCGTAGCCTCGGGCGCCAAAGCAAAAAACAATCCCATTTTTCAATCTTTGCAGCCTTCGTTCTACACAAGTGAAATGGCGATGAAGAATATTGCCTGAGCAAATATTCAGCGCTGTTTGTATGCGGTTCACGCGCATTAAAGGCGCGCGTAGCCATGTCTTTCAATGTCTTGCTCACTTTTGGCCAAGTGCAGTTTTCCATTTGACAGTATGTACAAAATGTCGCAGACTCCTGTTACGTGCCGGTACATATGATCAGTAATCAACAGCCCCTTATACAGCTTTTCTTCTGTCAGCAAATCTTTTACTTTCTCGGTTTGCACGGGGTTAAGGTGGGTAAAAGGCTCATCCAGTAGGGCAAACAGGCAGGCAGATTTTACAATTAAATAGACTTCAACAAGTCTTAATTCGCCGCCAGAAAGGCTGCCTGCACTAGTGTTATATTTTGCAGCAAACGCCGGGAACCTTTGTTGAAAAAAATCATACGTGAGTTCAAAGTCGGTAAATATTCTTTTCAGTGAAAGCCTTTTCGGAATAAAATTAAATTGCGGAAGATACAATATCAAGCCACGTTGTTTGTATGCTTCGTTTTGTTGTATTTTATCGATGCGGATAGATTTTTCGCAGGACAGGCTGCCATAAATTATTCTCATCAGGCAGGATTTGCCTTGCCCGTTGCGACCCAGCAATCCTGTTATCTCACCCGTGGTGGCCGAAAGGTAAATATCAGACAAGATTGTTCTGCCATTAAATTGCAGCTGAATACTATCTGCTTCCAATGTGTGGATCATTTGAATTTGTATGCTAGTATAATCAGAAAAATAAACAATGCAAAGTCGAAACTCAGTGTGCATACCCAGCATAAACGTTTTGATATGCCCAGGTTTTGATAATAATAATATTCTTTGTTTTTGTAATTATTGATGAACCAGTAGGTAACGCCCAGCGTAATTAGTTTCAGCCAACAAAGTACATTAAAAATGGCCATGCCATATTCGCTAAAAAGGACGAGGCAACAGATGGTAACCAGCGAGGATGCCAAAATAAAACTCCTGTAAAAAGTTACGAGGAGTCGAAATGTCTTTCGCAGTTGCATGATCAGTTGCTGATAATCCAATGGCGGATTTACCAGACACCAATCTAATCATTATACCAGGTTCTTTCATTGGTAGCTGGCACATTGGCATATTTTTCACATTTTTTTCATACGTGCAAATACAGGACCGCCGGGAATTAAAGGCAGCAATTTCGTACAAATTACGCCTGGCTGCCGGCGCATTATTACCTGCACCATCGCCTAGACGGTGTAAAATCTGGCTGAATTTTTTCGGGGCAGGTATATTCAATTGTGTTAGCAATTGCCGCGGAGCATAGTTCAAGTGCATTGGTAATTATTCCGGCCGGTTTACCAATTCTTTTACTGTTGTTCCTATCAATTTAATTGACTCCATCAATTTATCATGCGGCAGGTCAGCGCTGTCCATCTGGAAACTTACCCGGTCGATGCCACCCAATGCCTTACTGTGCCTAACTATTTTTGCTGCTACCTCCGTTGCACTGCCCACCAGGAGCGCGCCAGTATCGCCTGCCTGTGCTTCAAACCGGGCCCGTGTCATGGGTGGCCATCCTCGTTCTTTGCCGATTTTTGTCATACTTGCGGCATAACCGGGGTAGAAATCAGCAATGGCATCTGTTGTTGTGGCGCCTGCATAGCCCAGCGAATGCAAACCCACTTTTAGTTGCGCCGGCGTATATCCCGCCTGCTTCCCGGCATTCCTGTATAATTCAATTAACGGCGCAAAGTGGTGTGTTTCACCACCAATGATGGCCACCATTAGCGGAAGACCGAGCCGGCCGGCACGCACAAATGATTCAGGTGTACCACCCACGCCCAGCCAAATGGGCAGCGGATCCTGAACCGGTCTTGGATAGATAGGCTGGTTTTTCAATGCCGGCCTGAATTTACCCGACCATGTTACAAATTCGTTGCTGCGGATATTTAGGAGGAGATCCAATTTTTCGGAAAAAAGTGCATCGTAATCGTTTAGGCTGTAACCAAATAACGGAAATGCATCGGTAAAAGAACCCCGTCCCACAATCATCTCCGCACGGCCCTGCGATATTAAATCCAGGGTGGCAAAATTTTGAAATACCCTAACCGGGTCTGCCGAACTCAGGACGGTTACAGCACTTGTAAGCCGTATGCGTTTGGTCCTGGCGGCTGCAGCAGCAAGAATCATTGCCGGCGCTGAATCAAGAAATCCTTTGCGGTGGTGTTCGCCAATGCCAAAACTGTCCAATCCTGCCTGGTCTGCCAGTTCAATTCTTTCCAGCAACTGCGCAATGGAAACCGCATCATCGGCGGAAGTGCTTGTATCACTGTTGAATTTCGCCGCAAAACTATCTATTCCAATTTCCATTTATTTTTTCTCTTTTTTTATATACTGCAAATAATTATCCATCATTTTATTCGGCAAGGATCGCAACTGGAAGATGGCTTCCCCAAATCGCTGCCCGGATTTTTCAACATTCAGTTCAGGCGCGGGCAGTCGGCTCATCCAGCAACAAATGTACAGCCGTTGTAATTTTATCATCCCTTTTTTTCACTGCTTGATTGCGGAAGAGCAGCAGCCTTTGGCACCAAATATGCCCGCAATACTTTGTTGGGTCAATCCTACCCTTTATATCATTATTATGAAAAATGTTAACTACAGGTGTTTCCGTAAAGTGTCATTGATGACCTGTTGTATCGTCCTGCAGCTGCACGCCTTTCACGCGTCAGCACAATTTGATATCGTTTATGATCAGCAGGGTTCTTTCCGAAATATGATTTACGATAACGTGAACCGCGATATGGCCCGGCATGATAAAGAGATGGGTTACGGCACTTCAAAAAAACCAGCCACGGTCACTAAAAAAACAAATCCTGGGAATTCTTTAACTTTTAGTGCTTCGCCATCCATCCGCACTGAAGTAATAAAAAAAGTAGCCAAAGACATTGCACATGGAGATATGACAAAAGCCCGAACCCTCGAAAATCTATTAACAAAAACGGAAGCGGTAAACAATTTTAACGCCACACTTAAAAAATATACGTTAACCCCCGGCAGTTTACCCGACGTACTAGCAGGAGTTGTAATGGTGTTTTGGCAGGTAATCAATAATAAAATGCCGGGCAGCCCGGTAAACGGCATCATTATCTACCGTAATGAACTTGCTGCCAGTATGCGCTCCAATAAAAAAGTGCTCGAATGGAATGATATGAAAAGACAACGCGTTTGCGAAAGCATGGCCTTGTATGCAAACATGGCCCAGGGTGCCACCCAAACAGCAATGACGCCCGCAGCCCTTCAGCACATCCGCGAAACAGCAAGCAATATTACAGGCATTGATGTTGCTAAATACGATTTTACCGATGCAGGGCTCCGAAAGAAATGATGTCTTTTTTCCGTCGCCCGCGCGTTCGGGTATTTATCGAACGCATTTTTGCTTTGCAGAAATCTTAATAATGTCAGCGCGCAACGAGTGCCTGATTACTGCAGCGTTCCCTTAATTTTATAGCCAAATTTCAACAGTACCATGTATTCCGTTCCGCAAATAAAAGACCTGCAAAAGCTGAGCAAGCAGTTGATGGACCACAGCAGTAAACATCCCATCGGCCCGGCAGCCATTGAAGACCTTCGTAAAGTGCTGCGTTTTCATGAATACCGCTATTATATAATGGACGACCCGCTACTGGCGGATTACGAATACGATCAGTTGTACAAGGCCCTGGAAAAAATAGAACAAGACAATCCCGCGCTTATCATTGATAGCAGTCCTACCCAGCGCGTGGCCAAAGGACTCACCAAAAACTTTCCTGCCGTGCAGCACCTTGTGGGCATGTTATCTCTAGAGAACTCTTACAACGCAGCAGATTTGCTGGACTGGGATCGTAAAGTGCGGGACGCGAGCGGAAAGGCAGCTGTAGAATATTGCGTAGAACCCAAATTTGACGGCGCCAGCATCAGTCTTATTTATGAAGACGATCTGTTGGTGCGGGCTGCTACCCGGGGAGACGGGGTGCAGGGTGATGACATTACCCCAAATATCAAACAAATAAAATCAGTGCCACTGTCTGCGGCATTTTCGTCGTACGGCTTGCAGCAGGTAGAAATCCGCGGCGAGGTACTGATGACAAAAAAAAGTTTTAAAAAATACAATGATGACCTGGCAGCTGCCGGCCTGGCGCCATTGGCGAACCCCCGTAACGCAGCTTCCGGTTCACTGCGCATCAAAGACCCGGCAGAGGTAAAAAGAAGGAACCTGGAAGCGTTTCTTTACCACGTTAGTTATTTTACGGCAGATGGACTGGATCCAAAAACTTCTGCGATCGGAGATGCTGCACTGGCTACCCACAGCGGCGCGCTGGAAATGCTGTGGAACCTCGGCTTCCGCAGCCCTATGAAAGAGAAAAAGGTTTTCCATAATATCCAGCAGGTAATTGACTATGCCAACGAATTTGAAACGGGTCGCGATGAAATGCCGTATGAGATTGACGGCATGGTGATAAAGGTAAACAGCATTCCGTTGCAGGATACACTGGGGCAAACCACGCATCACCCCCGCTGGGCAATTGCGTATAAATTTAAAGCCAGGCAGGCCACCAGCAAACTACGTACCGTGGAATTCCAGGTAGGCAGAACAGGCTCTGTTACCCCCGTTGCAAAAATTGATCCTGTGCCCATTGGTGGCGTAACGGTGGGATCGGTTTCGCTGTTTAACGAAGACGTGATAAAAGAAAAAGACCTGATGATTGGCGATACCGTGCTGGTAGAAAGAGCCGGTGATGTGATTCCCTACATTGTAAAAAGCCAGGCCGAACTGCGTGACGGTACCGAGCAGCCAATTGTATTTCCAAAAGCATGTCCTGTTTGCGAACACAAGCTGGTAAAGCCGGACGGCGAAGCGGTATGGCGTTGCGTAAACCCCGCATGCCCTGCACAGGTGGTGGAGCGCATCATTCATTTTGTTAGCAAGGATGCCATGGACATACGCAGTTTCGGAGAGGCCAATGTAAAAAAATTTTACGACCTGGGCCTGCTGACAAGTATCCCCGGTATCTATCATATTGATTTTAACGCCATTGGCCAACTGGAAGGTTTTGGAAAAAAATCAATTGACAACCTTACGGCCGCTATTGAAAAATCAAAATTGCAACCATTGCACCGCGTTATATTCGGGTTGGGCCTTCGGTATGTAGGCGAAACAACCGCTAAAATACTGGCAAACGCGGTACAGTACTTACCGGATGCAGGCAAAATGTCTGTAGATGATTTATTAAACCTGGAAGACATTGGTCCAAAAGTAGCCGGCAGCATTTATGAGTTCTTTCATACCGCTGATAACCTGGAGCTGTTGGCGCAGCTGGAAAAGAGTGGCGTAAATTTAAGCAATACGAAAACCCATGCGCCTGCGGCCGGGGGCAGTCTTGCCGGGCAAACTTTTTTATTTACCGGCACACTGGCCCAGCTAAAACGTACAGCGGCAGAAGAAATGGTAGAAGCCAACGGGGGAAAATTACTTGGTGGTGTAAGCAGCAAGCTCAATTATTTGGTAGCAGGTGAAGATGCAGGCTCCAAACTGGAAAAAGCCAAAAAAATCAATAGTGTAAAGGTGATAACGGAACAGGAGTTTCTGCAGCTGCTTGCAAAATAATCTATGAAACCACGCGCGTTTGCTGTATAATAACTGCGGTTACTGGAGGGCGTTTGCGCAGGTGGTCGGCAATGCACCACCTTGTTTCCGGAAAACATTACTGAAAGAAAAAATAAAATATCAAAGCTGCAATATTTCAGTAACTTTAAAAAAATACCAGGCATGATAAAAGCACTGTCCGCCGAAGTATGGAAACCGCTTCAGTTTCCCGGATGGAAGCAGCTCAGAAACAAATACGCCTTATCATCTCATGGGCGTATTGCCAGTTACAAGAACGATGTGCTGCAAGATGGAAAACTATTGCAAGGCTCCATTACTACCGGTTACAAAACCCTTAACCTGCATCGCCCCGAAAACAACGGAACGCTGTACATTCACAGGGAAATTGCCAGGCTCTTCAACAAGAAGCCCGGTACTAAACACAAGTATGTTATCCATGTTAATCACAACAAAATGGACAACAGCAGTAAAAATCTGCAATGGTCATCGCTGGAGACCATGATTGAGCACCAGCAAAAAAGTCCCGCTAAAATTGCCTACAAAAAAGTTCAGGCAAACCGCACAGTCGGCTTAAAGCTAACTGCCACCCAGGTAAAAGTCATTAAAAAAACACTCACTGATCCCAAAAGAAAACTCACCATTAAAAAAGTGGCAGAGAAGTATGGCGTTAGTGAGATGACCATGTACCGTATTAAAAGCGGTGAGAACTGGGGCCGCATAAGAAAATAGCGAATGCATGGCCGAATCTGATTTAAAGGGTGATAGTGCTAATCACCCTTTATTTTTTGCATCTCATGCAAAGCCTCCCGCAAACCGTCAATAACGGCGGCTTATAGTCTCTTGTACCATGCCCCCATACATGTTCGTTGGCAGATCGACAACCCGGTCGAATCATTTTTAACACCCCCTTTTCCACCTTTGCTTAACTTTGCAGCTTTGCGTGAAAAAATTCGTAAAACAATTCATTTTATGTTACAGTCTGCTACCTTAAAATTTCTGAAAGGGCTAGAAAAAAATAACAATAAGCCCTGGTTCGAAAAAAACCGCGCTTCTTACGAGAACGCAAAAGCCGATTTTGCTCACTTTGTTCAGCAAATTATAGATAAACACGGCAAAAAAGATGATAGCATCAAGGAACTGACGGCGAAGCAATGTATGTTTCGTATCAACCGCGATGTGCGCTTCGCAAAAGATAAATCACCCTATAAAAACAACCTGGGGGCCAGTATTAACCGCGGTGGCAAAAAATCAATCTATGCGGGCTATTATTTTCATTGCCAGCCCGGCGAATCTTTTGTGGGCGGCGGTTTGTGGGTACCGGAGCCGGCGGATCTGAAAAAAGTGCGGCAGGAAGTTGATTACTGCTTCGATGAATTTAAAAAAATTATCGGTTCAACAAAGTTTAAAGCAGTGTATGGCGATTTGATTAAAGACAGTGAAACCAGCCTGGTGAAAGTGCCCCAGGGTTTTGAGAAAGACAACCCGGCAGCAGGCTATATAAAATTAAAAAGTTTTATTGCGATGAAAAAACTGGATGATGCTGAACTCAGCGATGCCAGTCTTGTGACCACCACCACGCGTGCATTTGAGGCACTGCAGCCACTGCTGGCATTTATAAACCGTGCACTGGCGGAATAGGCCAGGTGATTTTTAGTGTCGCTCAACCGTTTAGCCGGGCGGCCTTGCAATTGCGGCCCTAAAACCGCCGGGGTTAGCAGCGCGCAATCGGGTTCATTATTAATGCCGTATAGCTACCTGTCATCTGTGCACGCAGCCGGGTGGCAGGTAAACAAATACCGTTTGTATTTGTGGTAGTACAAGCAGTTATTTTTGCACTAACTTACAAATCAATTTAACGGGCCGGCGTGCCGTTTTGCGGTGGCCAGGCTATTCAAAGATTCAAAAAATAAGTAATGGCGAATTATAGTAGAGGTAGTTTTGGTCCTGGTTCGATACCATTGGTAGTAAAAAATCTGTTGATTATAAATGGATTGGTTTTCCTTGCACAAAATGCGTTTACCAGTCCGGAGAATGCGATAGAGAATTGGGGTGCATTATGGGGTATTGGCACTGGTAACTTCAAAATTTGGCAGTTAATTACGTACCAGTTTTTGCATGGTGGTATTTTCCATCTATTATTCAACATGTTCACATTATGGATGTTCGGAAGTACGCTGGAAAATTTTTGGGGAGCGAAGCGATTTCTAACCTTCTATATTTTATGCGGAATATTTGCCGGGGTTGCACAACTAATAACGCAAGATAATGGGGTGGCGGTAGGCGCATCAGGCGCTATTATGGGTTTGCTTGCAGCCTATGCCTACTTATTTCCAAATACGGAAATGATGGTGATGCCAATACCTATACCTATAAAGACCAAATACCTGGTGCCACTTATCATGGCGTACGATTTATTCGGAGGCGTGTCCCCAAAAGCTGGTGACAACACCGCTCACTGGGCCCACCTTGGCGGTGCCCTGGCCGGGTTCATTATCGTAATTATCTGGAATAAAACCAACCGGAAAACAATGTATTGATTTCAACATAACTAAACTTTACAAGCCGCTGCTTTGTAATAGGGGGCATAGACACCTGGTTTAAATATTATGACAGTAAAAGAAGAAAAGACAAGCAAGATTTTACTGGGACAAGGCAATAACAGCCTGGTGATGCTTTTTGCCATCAATGCGATGGTTTTTGTTATCCTGAAGTTTATCTATGTGATCTACCAGATGTCTGACCTCAATCTGGACGCGTTCTACAGCAATATTTTCAACTGGTTTATACTCCCGGCCGATATCTCCAAACTGGGTACCCGTCCATGGACCATTATCACCAGCATGTTTTTGCATGACGACCTTTCGGCAGTACTGCCAGCCATGTTTTGGCTCGGTGTATTTGGCTATGTATTACAAGACCTCACCGGCAATAAACGGCTGATTCCCGTGTATATTTATGGAGGACTCGCAGGCGCATTTTTCTATGTTCTTACCTATAATTTTGTGCCGCGCCTGCAACCGGGATTGCCGGCAGCAGCCTTACTGGGCTCAAACGCAGCTATCATGGCAGTGGCCATTGCCACTACCACCGTAAAACCTGATTACCGCTTTTTCCCCATGATCAATGGCGGCATCCCGCTCTGGATAGTCACTTTTATTTTTGTTATCATTGATATTCTTTCTATCCACCTCGGCGACCCGGCTAAATACATTGCCCATATTGCCGGCGGCGCCACCGGATTTATTTTTATCTACCAGATGCGAAAAGGACGCGACTGGAGCATTGGGATGAACACTGTTTTTGACTGGTTCAACGACCTGTTCAACCCAAATAAAAAAACCGGCACCAAGAATATCCGGGACGAATTTTTTTATAAAGTACATGGCGCCCATCCCTATAAACGAATCCCCAACGTAACCCAAAAACGGATCGACGAGATACTGGACAAGATAAACGTTGACGGGTATCACTTGCTTACCGACGAAGAAAAAGATATTCTCCGGCGCGCTTCATCCGAAGATGAGTTGTAATTTTAAGCATGACCCGCATTCTAAGAAAGTTTTCCAGGAAATTTTTTATCATATCAAACATATTGGCGGTGGCCGCTTTTCTGCTGGTTTGCTGTACCGGGATTTTATCGCCAGGACGGTACTGGTATGTGGCCGTTCTGGGCCTTGTATTTCCTTTTATTGTACTGGCGTTGCTGGGATTTATTTTTTTCTGGTGGTTCTTTAAATCACGCTGGGCATTTCTATCCTTAATCACCCTTATTATTGGCTGGTGGCAGGTGCACGCGCTGTTTGGTCTGCATTTATTCAATGGTTTCAGCATGGCAAAACCGGCCAATTCATTGCGCATTATGCAATGGAATGTCTCCAGGCTAGACCAGATGAATCCTAAAAGGCCCGGCGGGTCTTTCCGTAAGCCACTACTGGATTACATTAAGCAAATGGACCCGGATGTGCTTTGCATGGAAGAATTCCTGGAATCCAACAACCCGCGCGAGTTCGATGAAAACATCCCTTATTTTACCAACGAGCTTAAATATCCTTATCATTTTTTTGCCCGTGACCACCGCCGTTGGGACGGGGTATACGAACACGGCGTTATCATCTTTTCAAAATATCCCATACTGGATACCTTGCGCATCCGCTACTCCGGGCCGGATTCACTGAAAGCCGCAGAAAGCCTTATTCATGCTGATATCGATGTAAGCGGACAACGCATCAGGGTTTTTGCCACCCATTTGCAGTCGCTCCGCTTTGATGGCAATGATTATACAGTTATCAGAACGCTTGCAAAAGGCGAGAACAATGCAGTGGGCAAATCAAAAGGGGTGCTTAAAAAGTTCAGGCTCGCTTATTATTTACGCAGCAAACAAGCTGAACTGGTGCGACGAGAAAAAGACAGCAGTCCTTACCCCACCATCATTTGCGGCGATTTCAATGATGTACCCAATTCCTTTACTTATGCAAGGATAAAAGGAGATGGCAACGACGCCTTTCTAAATTGCGGTTTTGGCATTGGCCGAACGTTCGCATCTTTGTCGCCCACCCTGCGCATCGACTATATTTTTACCGATAAAAAGCTGGACGTGCTGCAGTTTAAGAAAACAAAGCTTCCCTATTCTGACCATTATCCTTTGGTAGCGGATGTGCAGTTGGAGGTTAAGTAAAGTTGGTAAAACCGGGATTGGGAAATTTAACGCGCTCAAACCCTGAAACCTGTTAGCTAAACCCCCTCAACCATCTTAAACCCTACTCCTTTTTCTATATTTTTGCCAACTATGTCGCAATTAGCTTTTTATAATTCTTACAGCAGGAAAAAAGAACTTTTTACGCCCATTACGCCCGGGCACGTGGGTATCTATGTATGTGGGCCAACGGTTTATAGTGATGTGCACCTGGGCAATTGCCGCACTTTTATTTCTTTTGATATGATTTACCGGTACATGTTGCACCTTGGTTACAAAGTGCGGTATGTACGCAATATCACCGATGCAGGTCACCTGGAAGGAGATATGGACGAGGGCGACGATAAATTTTCTAAAAAGGCCCGGCTGGAACAGCTGGAGCCAATGGAAATTGTGCAGCGCTATACCCTCGGCTTTCATAAAGTAATGGACCAGTTTAATGCCTTGCCGCCCAGCATAGAACCTACTGCCACCGGACATATTGCTGAACAAATAGAAATGGTAAAACACATCCTTGAAAATGGTTATGCCTATGAAGTAAAGGGCACCATCTATTTTGATGTAGAAAAATACAATCTTGAACAGCCCTACGGCATACTTACGAACCGAAAGCTGGAAGACCTGCTGGAAAATACCCGTGAACTGGGCGGACAGGATGAAAAGAAAGGACGACTCGATTTCGCCTTGTGGATTAAAGCCAAACCAGAGCACCTGATGAAGTGGCCTTCCCCCTGGGGCCTGGGTTTTCCGGGCTGGCACATTGAATGCTCGGCCATGAGCAAAAAATACCTGGGCAACGAATTTGATATCCACGGCGGCGGAATGGATTTAGCGGCCACCCACCATACCAATGAGATTGCGCAGTCGCAGGCCTGTAACCATGTAAACCCCGCACACTACTGGATCCATACCAATATGCTAACGGTAAACGGTACCCGCATGAGCAAAAGCGCCGGCAATGGTTTTTTACCCGGCCAATTGTTTTCAGGAAATCATGATCTGCTGGAACGGGCTTATTCTCCAATGACAGTGCGCTTCTTTATGATGCAGACGCACTACCGCAGTACGCTTGATTTTAGTAATGAAGCGCTGCAAGCGGCCGAAAAAGGATTCAGGCGTTTATGGGATGCCTATGAGACCCTGCAAAAATTTGACTTTGCTGAAAACCCCCAGGCAGGAGATGCCGCGCTGGAAGCATCCACCATACAACTGTTGACGCAGATGGATGATTTTATGAATGACGATTTCAATACCGCGAAAGTACTGGCCAATATGTTTGAGCTGGTGCCGGTAATCAATTCACTAAAAGACGGGCTGATAAAAACCACTGCGCTAAGCAGCACTACTATACAATCGTTGCAGACTTATTTCAAAAACTATCTTGAAAACGTATTGGGCCTGAAAAGCGAAATACAACAGGAAGACGGTAAGTTAAATGGTGTACTGCAGTTGCTGATCGATATGCGGAAAGAGGCGAAGTCGAGAAAAGACTACGCCACGTCAGATACCATCCGCAACCAGTTAACCCGGCTGGGCATTCTGCTTAAAGATGAAAAAGACGGCAGGGTAAGTATTTCGTTTGAATAACTGCCATGCATAGCCGAGATCTTGACATGCATACCACATGGGAAATCCCTTATGTCTGCTGCAGCAATTAGGTACGGATATTTTTCAGTAACTTGTTTGCATCCAAAACAAAAGTATAATGAGCAAACACTTACTGCTGCTAACCGGCATTTTATGCGCTTTCGCCGTTACGGCCCAGGTAAAAAAAGCACCCGATCGCCAGGAAGGTGACGGCCCCTGGCCACAACTCATTATCCGTGGAGTAATATTAATAAATGGTACCGGTGCGCCAGCCATCGGACCTGTAGATATTGTAGTAGAGAAAAACCGTATCAAAGACATCGTAAATGTTGGTGCACCGGGGGTAGCCATCAATACCAGCCGGCGCCCCAAACTAGCCGCGGGTGGCAAGGAGCTGAATTGCGAAGGCATGTACCTGATGCCGGGTTTTATAGATATGCACGGTCATATTGGTGGCGAAGAACAGGGCGCGGATGCCGAATATGTTTTTAAACTATGGATGGGGCACGGGGTAACAACCGTGCGCGACCCGGGTTGTGGCAACGGCCTCGACTGGGTGTTGGATCAAAAGAAGAAAAGTGAATTGAATACCATTACCGCTCCCCGGTTAAAAGCCTATACCGTCTTTGGGCAAGGTAGTACAGCACCCATTGCAACACCGGAGCAGGCCATTGCCTGGGTGCGGGAAAATCAGAAAAAAGGTGCTGATGGTATAAAATTTTTTGGTGCTGCTCCGGAAATCATGAAAGCAGCCATCGAAGAAAATAAAAAAATTGGATTGCGTTCCTGCTGTCACCATTCACAAATGGATGTTGCCCGGTGGAATGTGTTGAACAGTGCCCGATCGGGCATGACTTCCATGGAACACTGGTATGGATTGCCCGAAGCCCTGTTTGAAGACAGGACGATACAAAATTATCCGCTGACATATAATTATGCCAATGAACAGGACCGTTTTGAAGAAGCCGGCAGGTTATGGAAACAAGCGGCTAAGCCTTACAGTGAGCACTGGAACAAAGTGATGAATGAATTGATTTCGCTCGACTTCACCCTCGATCCTACTTTTGAAATTTATGAAGCCAACCGCGATCTGATGCGGGCAAGAAGAGCCGAATGGCACGAAGCTTATACTGTACCGAAACTGTGGAAGTATTATGAACCCAGCCGTGTGGCACATGGATCTTACTGGCTTAACTGGGGTACCGAACAGGAAATCAGCTGGAAAGAAAATTACCGGTTATGGATGATTTTTATAAATGAATATAAAAACCGTGGTGGCCGCGTAACCGTAGGCACCGATGCTGGCTTTATTTATGAGCTGTACGGATTTTCTTATGTACGCGAGTTGGAACTCCTTCGGGAAGCAGGTTTTCACCCACTGGAAGTTATCCGCAGCGCTACCTTGTATGGCGCACAGGCGCTCGGTATGGAAAAAGAAATTGGCAGCGTAGAAGTGGGCAAACTGGCAGATTTTGCAATTGTAGCTGCCAACCCCCTTGAAAACTTATCGGTTTTATATGGTACCGGTGTAATAGCACTGACTGATAAAAATGAGGTAATAAGAAAAGGTGGCGTTACTTATACCATAAAAGATGGCATTGTGTACGATGCTAAAAAACTGTTGGAGGACGTAAAGAAAATAGTGGAAACTGAAAAAGCAAAAACAGGATTTAAGATAATACAGCCGGGATTAAATTAACGACGCGTTAGGCAGTGAATAGCAGGCGCTGCACGGTCAGCATCCGCCACGCCGTTCGACTGACCCCTGTAACGTCACTGCTTACCAGCCCTTACCATTTCTCTTTTATGCGGCGGTCCCGGAATCTTTTCAACTTTCCAACCGGCTTCTACCATTGCCTTGCGAACGATTGATTTTGAGCAATAGGTGGTCAGCACGCCCTCCGCATGCATGCCTGCATACAATTTTTTGAATACAGCAGCGGTCCACAAAGCCGGCTGTATATCCGGGGCAAATGCATCAAAGAATACAATATTGAAAAGCTGCGCGGGTACATAATTTGCAAAATCTATTTTCCTTTTTTTAAAGTTGAAATGAGGGCTTACTGGTATAGTTTCTTCCCATGCACAGTTATGCAGTTGCGTAAACGTTTCATTTAAGTCCGGCCTGCCCAACTGTTCGCAATAGTTCAGCAATGCAACCGTTGGTAAGTCCAGCGGATAAGGCTCAATGGTTTCATAGTACACCTGCACCTGGGTTTTTTCAGCTTCAACCAGCGAAAGCAGGGCATTCAAACCCGTGCCAAATCCCAGTTCAAGAATTGAGACTGACAGCGCCGGACTATGTTTTTGAAGCCAGTAGCGAAGACCCGATTCAATAAAAACATGCATGGATTCCTGGATAGCGCCGTGCGAAGAATGATAGGTCACGCCCATTTCCGGAATGACTATGCTGTGCGACCCATCTGTGGTAACAATAATTTCTCTTTTCATTCTCAATGCCAGCATTAAATTTATATCTTCCATTTTAAACCCGACCCATGCAAAGCAAATTACACTTCTTCTCTTTACTATTATTTACCAGTTGTATTGCCTTTTGCTGCTCAAAAAACGATTCGCCACCGCCACCTCCGCCCATCCTGCTGGACACCCTGGGCGCCGGCTGGCAAAAGATAAAAATAGACACTGCCTTAAAATTGATTGATATTTTTTTTGTGAACAACCAAACAGGCTTTGTTTGTGGCGGCAATTACCTGGGCAAGTCTGAAGATGGGGGTATTACATGGAAACAAATTAAGCTACCGGGCACATCAACCAATTCCTTTAACAATGTTTTCTTCGCAGACGCCAACACGGGCTGGGCTTTCAGTAGTCCAAATCTTTTTCAGACAAAAGATGGTGGTAACACCTGGGAAAAGAAAAATAGTATTGATGTATTTGACGGGCAGTTTTTCGATGCCAATAACGGCTATATTATTTCCGAGGGAAGCTTGTTTAAGACGACCGATGGAGGTACTACACTCCAAAAGCTGGGTAATCAATCTTACCGGGGCCTGTTTTTTCTGAACAAAGACACGGGCTGGGTATCCGGTCGCGGGCTTTTCAAAACGGATGATGCAGGAGCCTCGCTTAAACAGGTATCCGCGCTGCCCCTGGAAGAAATGTACGCTGTGCAGTTTACAGATAACCTGCACGGGTGGATGTCAAGTCAATCTGTTTACCGAACAGTTGACGGAGGAGTCACCATGCAGTTGTTGTTTAAAGACGTTACCGGGGGAGATATCCAATTTTTTGATAATAACAATGGGTTTGTATTAGCCGGACAATATATTTATTCAACTACGGATGGTGGCGTTACCCTTCAAAAAAGGTGCACAATTAACTCCGGCACCGTATACGAAATACATTTTGCTGATGCCAATCATGGTTGGGCGGCCAGCACCGGCGGGTACGTATACCGGTTTGTAAAACCTTAAGCGCAGGAGCCCATGCAGTATATTGAACAACTTGCCAAAGACAAAAAATTTAAACAATTGCTGGAAGGCAAAGACCCGTTTGCGCTGAAGCAAAGGAAAAAGGTCTACTTGCATTTGTGTGCTTCTATCATGGGTCAGCAATTGTCTGTAAAAGTAGCCGCCGTTATCTGGAAGCGCTTCCTGGCATTGTACGACAAACAACCAACGCCAACTCAAATTGTAGAAACAGATTTTGCTACATTACGCGCAATCGGCCTGTCCAATGCCAAAGTAAATTATGTGCAGAACGTAGCCAGGTTTGCCATAGAAAAGGGTATGGAGTGGAAGCAGCTGCAAAAAATGAGCAATGAAGAAATTACAGAATACCTGGTGCAGATAAAAGGAGTAGGCCGCTGGACTACGGAAATGCTACTCATGTTTTCGCTCGGCCGCGAAGATGTATTCGCCGTAGATGATCTCGGTATCCAGCAGGCAATGACTAAATTGTACAAGCTGGATAACAGCAATAAAAAACAACTCCGGGAAGATATGCTGCGCATTTCAAAAAAATGGATTCCCTACAGAACGTATGCCTGTCTTCATTTGTGGAACTGGAAAGACAACAGTCCAAAAAAATAAAACGAATAAATATTTTTCCTTTTCCGCAGCGCCAATTAACGGATTACATGCCCATGCTAATTTTTGTGCAAAATAACGCAAGCAGTCACAACCCTAAGATTGCTTGTAATGGTAGTGCTTTGTTATTGAGCCCGGGCACTTCAAAAATCGATTAATACGCGGTGAAGCATTGTAATAGCAGCAGCAAATGATATTCGGGTTGTATATGGTTTACTACCTGGCTAAAACGTTGGCAAGTTCAGACAGGTATACGGGGTCATCGCTCATGCCATTGTGCAGGTGGCCGCGCAACGTAATCAACGTGTCTGCTGATTTGAATAATTCTTTAAGTTTTAAAGACGATCCATAATAGATTACCTCATCCAGGTCGCCATGAAAAATAACCACTGGCATCGTGCAAACTTGTATAAATTGATTGGTGGCAAACTTGTATTTTAACAGGACCGACGGAATAATGCGGAACCGGTGGCTCATCATATCGGTTAAGCTATAATAGGGAGCTTGCAATATTAAAAGACGGGGATGATTTGAAGCGGCCAGTTGCGTTGCAGCTCCTGTACCAATTGAATAGCCGAGAACAACAATATCTTTTTCACTGTACCGGGTTTTTAGTTGGCTGTATATGGTTTGCACATCCTCATAAAACTGCTGCTCATTGTGGATGCTTCCTTCACTTTTACCATACCCCCGGTAATCCATCATAAAAAGATCATAGTGAAGATCCGTATACTTTTTTGCTATTGTTCCCCAGGATGCAAGCGAACCGGCATTGCCATGTAAATAAAATATAAGTCCTTTTGGTTTATCCGTTCTAAACAAAATACCGTTCAACATGGTATTATCCGGCATTTTAAAATCCAATTCTTCAACCTCCTGGCCGAATACAAACTGGTAATCTTTTGCGAGTTTGGCCGGAAAAAAAATTAACCTTTCCTGGATAAAATACAGCAGGATACATAGAACAACGTATGCAATGGCGGCGATTTTTAGTAGTTGTAAGGCGACTTTCATAAGCTATATTACCGCTAAAAGGAATGATTATCCGTGGCTTATTGTAGCGGCTTACAAACAGGATCTAAGAAAACAACAAAACACTTCACTGGCGTAACAGCAAAACGGCATACCCTATTCCCGTGATGCTGTGCTACTGCCATTGAGGAATAAGCGCTTGTTCACCACGGCCTCCATTGCGCTTCGCTCAGGCGCTGAATGCAGCAACAAAAAATCTCATGTATTGCCAGCACATTACGCAATTATATAGCTACAAAAATTTCCACTGCCGCATTTGCCGGATTTTGTGCTTTTTCACCATATATTTCGAAGTCGGCCGTGTAGGCTCTTTGCAGGGAAGAATTCCATATAGCTGTCCACTCATTAAACACAATGCCCTCGTTCAGATTTCCTTTGGCTGTAAAAAGCGCATAGTTACCCGCTGGTATCAATATACTTTTAAAACCATCCTGCCCGGGGGCTGTGTCTTCCACCCGGCATCCCAACAGCGTAGTATATGGCTTCGTAAAGTCTTTCTCATATTCAGTATATACACAATAAATGTCATTGCTGATTTTGCCCGCTATCTGCTGCATTGTATTTTCAGTCATAAACTGATTCCATAATTTTGGAATAGCAATCGCAGATGCGCCATTTTCATTGGTTGTTCTGATTGCTATGCCTGTAATGCGAAAGCTTTCCATCGTCCTGTTTTGCATGTGTTGCTTTTTATATTAACATAAATATCGACCAGGAATGAACGCGCAGGAAAATAACCAGATTTCAAGGGCACCAGGTTTGTTCTTTCCCCCTCGCAGCGGTGTCAGCGATTGACCGGTTTAAAAATTGGATTTTTTATCACCTTACCAGTTTTAGTTCATTAATGATATTGCTTGCGCCGCCCAGTTTATCAATGCACCACAATATATAACGGGTATCCACACAAATGGTGCGGTTAAGATCTTTATCAAATGCAATCTTATGGCTTAATGCTTCATAATTGCCGTCAAAGGCAAGACCAACCAGGTTGCCATTGGCATCCAGCACAGGCGAGCCCGAGTTGCCGCCCGTTATATCATTGGTGGTAATGAAACAGACCACCATTTCGTTGCGGGCTTTATCAATATATTGGCCGAAGTCCCTGGCCTTCGCTTTCTCCAGCAAATTGGCGGGCAGGTCAAACTCATAGTTGCCCGGTATATATTTTTCAAGCAGTCCCTTCATGGTGCATGCATAATCATAATGCACTGCCGGGCTGGGATTGTAACTTTTTACGTTGCCATAACTTACCCGCATGGTAAGCGTAGCGTCAGGGTACATTTTTTTTGCTTTCACGGTATCCATCTCCATAATTCCTTTCAGGTAAAGCCTGCCCAATTCGTTATTGGCGTCATTAAACACCTGGTATTGCGGCAGGAATTTGCCTTGCCAGCTCTTCATAAAACTATTTGCCAGTGCAAAAGCAGGATCTTCCTGTAAAGCCACCCCGTCCGGGTTCGTCATAAATGCTTTCCATTTACTGTCATCAAAAATCATTGTGTTTTTGAAAATTTCTGCAGCAAATTTTTTATAGGTGCGATCATCTCTTAGATCCCCGTAGCTGCCTTTAAGACTTTCATAAAAGGAAATGGGATGCTGGCTTTTGTCGATATCCGTATAGTACTTCATTAAAACCGCCGCAACAATCTCCTGATCGGCCGTTTTATTTTCCGCTTTAAGAAAAGTGGTCCTGGCTTTATCGGCGGCGTCAATGGCTCCTGTAATTGCTGCGCTGGTACCTCCGCGTTTTACCAGGGCAATTTCCACCTGTTGTAACGTGGATGCATAGGCCAGCAATGGCGATCCTAAAATTCCTTCGTTGATGTATACGCGTTGTTTGCTAAAGGGCCGCCAGGCTGCGTACGCTTTCTGCCAGCTGCTTAATAAATTTTGATAGGCGGGTTTTCCAGTAGCCCATTGTAGAAATTTTGTTTCCGCAATTTTTTTCTGGTCGTATACATTGTACTTAATCAACTGTTTGCTTTCACCGTCATAAAATTTCCAGTAGTTGGCTATCGACGCATAGGACGCTGCCAGCTGAAGCCTGGTGGCGGGATCTTTTTTCATTTCAGCAGCCATGTATTTCAGGCGCATGTCGCGCAGCTCAACCAGTGACGGATTATCAATGTCAATTTTTTGTTTGATGCCAAAGGATGTTTCGTAGCGATTGGTGCCGCCTGGGTAGCCATAGATCATCGCATAGTCGCCGTCCTTGTATCCTTTAATAGAAACCGGCAGGGCGTATTTTGGCTTCAATGGAATATTATCAGCAGCGTAAGCAGCGGGTTTGCCCGTTTTACTCATATAAACCCGGAACACAGAAAAATCGCCGGTATGCCGTGGCCATTCCCAATTATCCGTATCCCCGCCAAATTTGCCAATGCTTTCTGCGGGCACGCCCACCAGCCTTATATCGCTGTACCGCTGGTATACAAACACCAGGAATTGGTTGGCTTTAAACAGCGGGCTTACCCTGGCTTCTATGCTTTGCGAAAGATCACTGTACCGCGCATTGATTGCTGCAAGTATCTCCGACTGTTGCTGGCTGCGCGCCGAGCCCGTCAATCCGCTCAATGCGGAATCCACTTCTTTGGTAACATCTTCTATCTTCAGCAGGAACTGAACTGTTAGCGCAGATGGGATTTCTTCCTGCTTCGACTTTGCATAAAACCCATCGTGCAGGTAATTATGTTCCACCGAACTGGCGCTCGCAACCGCGTCATAACCACAATGATGGTTGGTAAAAATCAATCCCTCGTTGCTTACGATACCGCCGGTGCAACCCGTTCCAAAAAGTATAATGCCGTCTTTAATGGAAGATTTATTAATACTGTACAACTGCTCTTTGCTGAGTTTAAGACCACGCTTTACCATATCACTGTATACCTGCTGCCCAAGTAATAGCGGCAGCCACATGCCCTCATCCGCCATGGATTTAAAAACGATGCTGATCAGCAAAAAACCTGTTACTAGATACTTCTTCATGGTAGTGGAATTTATCCAGACAAACCTACAAAATTTAAATGGCTGTTGTTGTTAGTATGAAGTGAAGAAAAGACAGTCCACGGCCACCATCCCCGCGCCGTTTGGTAAGGTGCAGGTAATCGCTCATCCGCTCAGCTGCACAGCACGGTTTACATGGTACCATATTTTACAACCAGGCAGCACTGGAAGTGTATTGTTGGTCTAAAAATTTTTTGAATTTTTTCTAAAAACGAAATGGGCAAATCAACTTATTGGTTTAACACTTTCCACAACAAGTCTTTCAGCTCAGGAAGACCCTGTTGGGTAATAGAAGAGATAAAAACATGGGGAATATGCTCAGGCAATTCTTTTTCTATAGCCGCCTTCAGCTCATCATCCAGCATATCACTTTTGCTGATGGCGATTACAAACTGTTTGTGGAGCAGTTCGGGATTGTATTCCCTTAATTCATTGACCAGTATATCGAATTCCTTTTTGTGGTTGTCACTATCTGCGGGAAGCAAAAAAAGCAGTACAGGATTACGTTCAATGTGGCGCAGAAATCGATGCCCAAGCCCTTTTCCTTCAGCTGCGCCTTCAATAATACCGGGCAGATCTGCCATGCAAAAGCTTTTGCTATCGCGGTAAGCAACAATGCCCAGCTGCGGAGTGAGGGTTGTAAATGCGTAATTGGCAATTTTGGGTGTGGCGGCTGTAACGGACGACAATAAGGTAGATTTACCTGCATTGGGAAAACCAACAAGCCCTACGTCTGCCAGTACTTTTAACTCAACGATTTTCCATGCTTCTTCACCCGGCTCGCCCGGTTGCGCATGTTCGGGAGCCTGGTTAGTGGCAGTTGCAAAATTTCCATTACCAAGTCCACCGCGGCCACCTTTTAGCCACACAAATTCCTGGTCGTGTTCTAAAATCTCAATCTGCAAGGCACCTGTTTCTTCGTCCCGCGCTACCGTACCCAGCGGCACTTCAATAATGATGTCTTTACCGCTGCGCCCGCTGCTATTGTTCTTGCTACCATTTTCTCCATCATCGGCCAGTACATTTTTGTAATACCTGAGGTGCAATAATGTCCAGAGATTTTTGTTGCCTTTGAGAATAATATGCGCGCCGCGACCACCGTCGCCACCATCCGGTCCGCCTTTGGCAGTCAGCTTATTGCGCATGAAATGTTTGCTACCCGCGCCACCATGACCGCTACGGCAAAATATACGGATATAATCTATAAAGTTTGTCTTTTCCATTTACGGCGCAAAGATAACTGTTATGGAGCTGGATGCAGCATTTCTGTTGGGATGGGATTTGTTTGCACGCTGCTATCCAGGGTGGTGAACAACACTTTTCAGACGGGGCTCTTTGCAGAAAAAAACAGCTATAAGTAGCTACAGAAGTCTGCCTGCTTATTGTTGTTTATTGAGGGCGTTAAAAGGGCTGAATGCAGCATTACCGCAAGGCCTGTTTCCCGGAGCTGATAGTCATAATCCATAGACTGGTGGCGCTGTAACCGGGAAGCGTGAAGAAGGCAGGTACCAGGTAATCACCGTGCACAAATACTTACTGCTTATAACAAAGGCGATTGCGATCAGCGGCGGCATAATTACTGTAAATAATGGAGGAAGCGGGTAATGGACAGCCGTGCAGGCAGTAAACAAAGCAGCAAGGGTATGCCACGGATGTACGTTTAATGTCCGTTTAAAAACTGCTGGTATCGGAAAAGTGTTAGCTGCTGAATTTGCGAACTACCAGGAGATTGTATTTAAATTAAGTGCAGCACCTGGAAAGGAATAAGCGCTCATTGCCAGGTGCTGTTTTATTTACCTTTAAACACAGGCATTCGCTTCCCGAGGAATGCGTGCAAGCCTTCATTGTAATCATCCGTATGCGCAGCAGCAAACTGCAAACGGTCTTCCGTTTTCAATTGCGCTTCAAATGAATTATCGAAAGATGCATTCAATGCCTGCTTGGTATACGCCAGGGCTTTTGTTGGCATACCCGCCAAAGTTGTGGCAAGCTGTATGGATGCAGCTGAAAATGCATCGTCTTTAAAAACTTTGTAAAGCATTCCATACTTTTCTGCATCCAGCGCGCTTACTTTATCCCCAAGCATCATCAATGCGGCGGCTCTTTGCCAGCCAATCAAACGGGGTAATGTGTAGGTACCACCACTGTCGGGAATCAATCCTATTTTTGAAAATGCCTGGATAAAACTCGCCGATTCCGCAGCAACAACAATATCGCAGCACAGCGCAATGTTAGCGCCGGCGCCAGCAGCCACCCCATTAACTGCACATACTACGGGCAGCGCTATATTCCTGATACGGGTTACAATTGGGTTATAATGCTCAGCCAGTATTTTATCAAACCCCGGCGCATCATCACCCGCCAGCTCAGTCAAATCCTGACCTGCGCAAAACGCCTTGCCGCTTCCGGTTAAATAAATGGCGCGGATATTTTTATCGGCTGCGCAGTCATCTAGTATTTTCTGTAACAGCAGTGCCATCTCCCTGTTAAACGCGTTGAATTTTGCCGGCCTGTTGAGGGTAATAAAAGCGATGTTATCTTTTACAACTGATAGTATATCGTCCATAAATAAAATTGAATTAGGTGGTAATAATGGCTGATGCGTTAATAAACGCAAATTATCCATCTAATATTTAATGGCATTTAAAATAATCAAAGGGTTCCAGGCAATCGTTGCATTTGTACAAAGCCTTGCAGGCAGTAGATCCAAACTGGCTGATAACTTGTGACCGATAAGACCCGCAGTGCGGACACTGCACCGCTTCTGCTGCTGCAACCATTTGAATGTTGCATACCGCCTGGGTAGGATGCGGCGGTGCAATACCATAAGCACGCAATTTCTCTTTACCCGCTTCGGTCATCCAGTCGGTAGTCCACGCGGGCGACAACAGGCTGGTAACGGTTACGCTTTTAAAACCATGCTGCAACAGTGTGGCGCTGATTTCGCTGATGATAATATCCATGGCCGGACAGCCACTATACGTAGGCGTTATCTTTACTTCCACTGCGTCGTCGTCAGTGTTTACATCGCGCACAATGCCCAGATCTATGACAGACAATACCGGCACCTCCGGGTCCAGCACTTGTTCAAGGAGTGAAAGTATATGTTGTTTATCCTTGTTCATAAAAATCACCATTCAGCACCCGGTAGGTTCTTTGCAGGTACTGCATCTCCCTGACCAGCGCACCCAGCTGAGCGGTGGCCGGCCTTTTCTACCGTGCTACAGAGCGCTGTGCTTTTCCTGCGTATCCTCCCCACTTTCTTTTTTAAGGTAGAGGCATCACTTATCCATTTGCCTTCCGGCAGCATACCTACTATTTCTCTGTGCGCATGCTGAAGCGTCTGCCGATATTTTGCAGGCATTCAGTCTTTTGGAGGGATGCGGACTTCGTGGTCAATCTTATTCGGAAAAGCTTGTTCCAAAGGCATTTCAGTCATGGTCGGTAGTTGCTTATTCAAAGGTAAAAATTATTTGTTCAACCCCTAACATTTGTTAGTTTTATTACGGCGGAAAAGCCGGTTCTTGATAATCAGCTGACCGGAATAAAAAATTGGCGAACTTGCCCTCAAAGCGTGCTACCATATGAAACAGATTTTTGCCTGCTTGCTCCTCCTGGGAATGATTATTTGTGCCGGCAGTCGCTGTAAAAAAAGCGGCGACAATACCCAGCCGGTGGTTCCGCCACCCGTAACACCACCTGTAACGCCGCCGGCGGCCACCAATGATATTGATTTTTGGCTGACCAAGTCGGATAAATCAGTTTTACTGCAGAAGCAAACCACGGTTCTTTCTTTTGGCACCACCGCCAATAACAATATTAGTATTGAAGCCGATACCAGCATCCAGTACCAAACAGTAGATGGATTTGGCTATACCCTCACCGGCGGAAGTGCGCAGTTGATCAATGCACTGTCGCCTGCTGATAAGACAAGCCTCTTGCAGGAATTATTTGGAAGTGGACCAAATGCAATTGGCGTTAGTTACTTGCGCATCAGCATTGGTGCTTCTGATTTAAACGCCACCCTATTTACCTATGACGACATGCCTGCCGGGCAAACAGACCCCACACTTGCCAACTTCAGCCTGGCGCCGGACAATGAAACCGGTACAGGTTTAATACCCCTATTGAAACAAATCCTCGCAATTAACCCGGCTATAAAAATAATTGCCACGCCCTGGACAGCACCTTTATGGATGAAAAGCAATGGTCTTTCCGTGGGAGGGCATTTGCTTACCGCTCACTACAATGCTTATGCGCAGTATTTTGTAAAATACATACAGCAGATGAAAGCAGCGGGTATTGTTATTACCGCAGTTACGCCGCAGAATGAGCCACTGAACCCCAATAACAATCCAAGCCTCGAAATGCTGGCCGATGAGCAGCGCGACTTTATCAAAAATAACCTCGGGCCCGCGTTCCAGGCAGCATCGATCAATACAAAAATAATTGCGTACGATCACAACTGCGACCGGCCGGATTATCCGCTGGCCATTTTAAATGACGCCGCTGCCAGGAATTTTATAGATGGATCGGCGTTTCATTTATACGCAGGCGATATCAATGTTTTGTCTGCGGTACACGACGCCTATCCTTCAAAAAATGTTTATTTTACCGAACAGTATACCGCATCTACAGGAGATTTTGGCGGCGATCTGAAATGGCACCTGAAAAATGTAATTATTGGTTCCATGCGAAGCTGGAGCCGTAATGCGCTTGAATGGAACCTGGCAAACGATGCCGCATTCGGGCCTTATACACCAGGCGGTTGCACTACCTGCAAAGGCGCACTGACCATTGGTGGCGGCATCATCCGCAACGTGGCGTATTATATCATTGCACATGCTTCCAAATTTGTGCCGGCTGGTTCGGTAAGAATCGCCACTAATATTTATAGCAGCTTACAGAATGTTGCTTTTAAAACACCGGACGGAAAAAAAGTATTGATTGTAGAAAATGATGGATCTGCAACTGCTGTTTTTAATATCAAATTCAATAACAAATGGGCCGTGGCCACGCTGGATGCGGGCGCTGTAGCTACCTACATATGGTGATGTTAAATAAACAGTTTCCAATTACTTCTTCCTGTAAATAACTACGAAAAAAAAATAATTACTGGTGGTCGACCGCTTGCACGTTACGGTAATCCTACTGCATTTACATCGCTGCAATACTGCACTAACATCCGGGGTAAAAAAGTTTGCTGATTAGCTGATTGAAATCATCAGGCTTTTCGGCAGGCGCACATTGGCCAGTGGCTCATATTGCATATCGCTCTGCAGCAACTTTATGCTGCTGAACCGTTCAAACAAACAGGTAAGGGTTACAGCAGCGAGGTCTACAGCAAAATGTTTTGCCACGCACATATGCCCACCCATACCAAATGTAAGATGGCTGCTGTTATTGACCCGGTCAATGGAATACACTGCGGGTTGATCAAATTGCTGCGGATCACGGTTGGCAGCCGCCAGCACCAGCAATATATTATCACCCGGCTGAATAGTATGGTCGTTTAATACGATGCCAGCTGACGCAACCCGCCTGGTATGATGTACAGGCGGATCAAAGCGCAGTGTTTCCGTAATTGATTTTTTTATAAAAGCCGCGCTAACTTTACCCGCGCCCGGGAAATTGTTGCTGAGCAGTTGCAACAGCGCATTACTGAGTATACCCCTTCCAGCATCGTAGCCCTGGATGACCAGCCCAATAAGGTTGCTCACAAATAAACCAAGGGCAGTATCTTTTTCAATTTTATATTGCTGTGCAAATGTTGTTATGGACGAATAAAACCTGGCCGTGTGTAGCAGGTGATGTTCCACCATCTTATATACGGCTGTAGTAGCCGCATTTATTGATTGAACCTGCACAGTTGATTTTTGCGGAAGCATTATTTTCACGAGGTGCGCTGCCGCATCCGTAATGAAATCAATATCAATCTCCTTAAAATTGAAACTGTGCAGGAGCGCCATCGCTGGCATTTTTTTGCAAACTGCCGCCACCCAGTCTGTTTCGCCCGCACAAAAAAGTTTTTCTGCGATAATGGGCACTGCCAATGGATGCATGTTACCCGCTAGAACCATAGCAGCCTGCCGGTAAAGCTGGTGCGCGGTACCATTGCTTAACCTGGCCAGCTGTTCTTCAACCTGCAACGCACATTCATTTAGTCCGTCTTTGTTATTTGCATTGATGGCGGCAATAGATGCGTGGGGATTTGTTAAAACGGCTACACAATCCCGGTAGTTGCATACAGCCCATAACTGCATTTGCGAATCCCAATAAACCGGGTTGTTGCTACGCATGATTTCATAGGCTGCATACGGATCGCTGACGTCTGAATGTAAGAATATAACGGACTGCATTGTTAACATTTGTGTAAAATAAGGTAATTTTACACCTATACATTTCAGTTTAGATTGAACCATGCAATACAGCGACATCGAAACAAATTTTAAGCAACTTGCCGGGCTCATTGGTGACCCTACCCGCGCAGCGGTAATGTGGGCCTTGCTGGATGGCAAAGCATACACCGCAACGGAACTGGCTATTACCACAGACAGCAGTGCATCCAGTATGAGTATGCATCTTGCAAAGTTGCTGAAGGGAGGCCTGTTGCGTGCAGAAAGCCAGGGGCGGCACCGGTACTACAGTTTCGCCGGGCAACATATTGCTTATGCTATTGAAGCAATGGCAAACCTCCTGCCGGCCACGGTACGCGCACCTGTTTCCGTGTCAGAAAATATACAGGTAAAAAATTGCAGAACCTGTTATGATCATCTTGCAGGTAAACTCGGCGTAGCCATTACCGATAGGATGCTGCAACAGAAAATAATAACTGCAGGCCCCATAGAATTTACGCTAACGGCAAAGGGTACCCGGTGGTTTGACCGCCTCGGCATTAATACAATATTATTGCAGGAACAAAGACGATCTTTTTTGCGGCCCTGCCTCGACTGGAGCGAACGCCGTTACCATATTGCCGGCTCCGTTGCCGCGGCCTTGCTCAATAAAATGCTGGACCAGGACTGGATCAGGAAAACACCGCATTCGAGGGTGGTGACCGTTACCGCAAAGGGCCAGAAAAAAATATATGAATGCCTGAAGCTGCGGGTCTGAATGATACGATGAGAAAAGTTTTCGCCAACGCCGCAGAAGATTGTTCAAGCGCTGGAATCAATCGCTAACGCTGATCAAAATCGATGTTGATCTTTTCGGCACGGGGGTGAGACTGGCAGGTAAGTATATAGCCGTTTTTTATTTCTTCGTCGTCCAGTGCGTAATTATTATCCATGATTACTTCGCCGCTTATTAATTTGGCGCGGCAGGTAGCGCAAACGCCGCCTTTGCAGGCAAACGGTAGATCGGCACCAAGTTTAAGCGCCGCATCCAATATTGTTTCTCCTTCGTAAAGCATATTGAAATCGAATGCAATCCCATCCAGCCGAATGGTAACGTTGGCTGATTTCTCCTCTGATGGAGGCTGATTTTTAATTGGCGGGCTATTACTATCAATCATCGCGTTTCCGGGTAAGTTAAATATTTCAAAATGAATTCTATCTTTCCCGATACCCCGCGCATTCCAAAAAATCTTTAATTGCAAAAACCGATGCGCAGTTCATGGTCCAGCGGGCTACTGCAAACAGCATATGACCGGCCGCGTACTGTTTCGCCATCAATCAGCGCCTTGATGGCGATATGCTGACCTTGTATAAAAGTGAACTCATTGTGTAAATGCGGAGGAACGTTAAATGCAACAGAAACACAACCGTCCATTCCCTGGCGGACATTGTCTACTGCCAGCTGATGGAAATGCGTGCGCAGGATTATTTATTTTGAAGACCGCCGATTAGGATGGTGATCATATTTTCTTCCAATATCTCCCCGCTGATTTTCTCTTTGCTCCGGTGCCAGCTTTCGATACCACTTACGGCATGCAGCATAATCAGCACAGCCGTGGGGGCATCAATTTTCTTTATCTCCGCTTTGCGGATGCCTTCTTCAATGATAGAGGCAATACGCTGGCGGTATACCCTGCGCTGCGTTTGTATGTTGGAAAGGTAGGGATCGGTTAAGTGTTTCCATTCCCGGTCGCTCACATATACTTCTTCATAATGATGCACCATCTGCTGAATATGAAAACGGAGTACCGCCTCAATTTTTTTAATGGCAGGAATATCTTCTGCATCTACCGTATCAATATGGCTCATGAATTTATTGGCCACTTTAAAACACAGCTCCTGCAATATTTCCGCTTTTGAGCTGATGTGGTTGTACAGGCTGGCCGCTTCTACACCTACCTGTTCAGCAAGATCGCGCATAGAAGTAGCGCTGAAGCCCCGCTCGCGGAAGAGCCGCGCCGCAGTTTCAATGATAGTCTCTTTGCGGGTGCTGTTTTTCCGCTGCCTGATTTTAGCCATAATAAAAACTTAGGCTTCAAAATTAATACTAACTGGTAACAAATGTTAGTTATGGTAAGCAATTAGCGCTTTTTCTTCGTAGGTCCCTGGTTTTCATCATTTACCAGATTGCTTCACAACATCCATTGTTTTGTTAGCCTCCAATTAGCAACTCCCGGGTTTTTCTTTTGCCCGGATGGCAATAGCAGCTAAAAAACCGTAGGTTTGCGCCGGTTTTTAAGTGGTTACAGCGTCCCATTCTTTCACTCAACTAAACAAATATTATGTCTTTAATTGCAGTAGGTACCATGGCCTTTGATGCCATTGAAACGCCGTTTGGCAAAACCGATAAAATTGTAGGCGGGTCAGCCACCTATGTCGCCTATGCCGCCAGTTATTTTGTAAAACCGGTTCAGCAGGTATCTATTGTGGGTTACGACTTTCCGGAAGAGGAAATGAATGAGATGAAACGTCGCGGCATACAACTGGAAGGCGTAGAAATTGTACCGGATAAAAAATCTTTTTTCTGGAGCGGAAGGTATCACCTCGATATGAACAGTCGCGATACCCTCGTAACCGACCTGAATGTACTGATGGATTTTAACCCAACCATTCCTGCAGCTTACCAGGGCGCAGAAATTGTTATGCTCGGCAACCTTGATCCGGTGATCCAGAAACAGGTAATTGAACAATTGAAACCACGTCCGAAACTCATCGTGATGGATACCATGAATTTCTGGATGGATATTAAAATGGCTGAATTGCAGGACGTGTTGAAACTGGTAGACGTGTTGATGGTAAACGACAGTGAAGCCAGGCAGCTAAGCGGTGAGTTTTCAATTGTAAAAGCAGCCAAAAAGATAATGACCATGGGTCCCAAATACCTTATCATAAAGAAAGGTGAACATGGTGCCCTGTTGTTTTATAAAAACGAAGTATTTTTTGCACCGGCCCTTCCGCTGGAAGAAGTATTTGACCCCACCGGTGCCGGTGACACCTTTGCGGGCGGCTTTGTAGGACATTTAGCCAAGACGAATGACCTCTCGTTCAGTAATATGAAAACGGCTATCATCGTAGGTTCCGCCATGGCTTCCTTTTGCGTGGAAAAATTCGGACCAGACCGCCTCAAAGAAATTACCAAAGAAGAAATAGACAACCGCATACAAGAGTTTGTTAACCTTGTCAGTTTTGATATTGAACTTGGCTAACCAGTTATCTCATTAACACCTGGTTCATCAAAAAAAGCGTTGCTGCCTGCAAAGTTTCAGTATTTTCATACCTTATAAAATTCTACAGGTATGAGAAAACTGTTCTATGCTGCAGGCGCCATTTTGGGTGCTGCGGTTATATGTTGTTCATGTGGCACGGGTGCGCCGTCCGTAACAGAAAAAGGTAAATCCTTTATTGATACAGGCACTATGGACCTGGCCGTAAAACCAGGAGACAATTTTTTTGAGTACGTTAATGGCGGGTGGAGCAAGCGCACTACCATTTTACCAACCGAAAGTTCCGCCGGTGCCGTGCTTGAAATGTACAATCTTACCAAAGAACGCATCCACGCAATTTTAGACAGCACAGCCAAAGGAAGTTTTGCCAAAGGAAGTATAGAACAACAAGTTGGTGACTTTTATTCCTCCGGCCTGGACTCCCTCACCATCAATAAACTTGGTTACGAGCCATTGCAACCCACCCTCCAAAAAATTGATGCTGTTAAAGATGCAGCAGGTGTAATGCAGTTTGTAACAGACCAGACGGCCGCGGGTAACAACCTACTCATTGCTGTATACATTGGGCCGGATGCAAAAAATAGTGTTATGAACATTGCCTCCTTCGGCCAGTTCGGACTGGGGCTGCCTGACCGCGATTATTACCTGAAAAATGATCCTGCCACACTTGCCGTAGTAAAAGCTTACCAGGTATATATTCAAAAAATGTTTACGCTTACCGGGGATGACAGTGTCGCGGCCGCAAAAAAAATGATGGCGGTGTACAACCTGGAAAAACAAATGGCTGCCAGCCACCGCACCAATGTGGAACTGCGCGATCCGCAAAGCAATTATAATAAAATGGCGGTTGCTGACCTCAACAAAAAAATGCCCAATATTCGGTGGCCGGCTTTCTTGACTGGCATCGGCTTTAAAATAGATTCGGCCGATATCGGGCAACCCGCTTATTATACCAGGCTAAATGCATTGTTGCCGTCAACCCCGGTTGAAACATGGAAGGCCTACCTCCGCTTTCATACGCTGAATGATGCTGCCAATGCATTGAGCAGTGATTTTGTAGACGCCAGCTTTGATTATTCCAGTGCGCTAAGCGGTAGAAAAAAGATAAAGCCCCGGTGGGAAAGAATGTACCGCGCTACCGACGCCAACCTGGGTGATGCGCTGGGACAATTGTATGTAAAAAAATACTTTACGGCAGACGCCAAGAAACGTATGCTTGACCTGGTAAATAACCTGGAGCTTGCTTTTGAAGCAAGAATAAATAAAGTTGACTGGATGAGCGACAGCACTAAAAAAGTATCGATTGAAAAATTGCATGCCTTTATAAAAAAGATTGGCTATACAGATGCATGGAGAGATTATAGTAATGTATCCATTGATAAGGGCCGGTATTTCGACAACCTGGTGTCCTGTACAAAAAATGAATACCAATACCAGTTAAGCAAGTTGGGCAAGAAGGTTGACAAAACGGAATGGGGAATGACTGCACCTACCATCAACGCTTATTACAACCCGTCTTTTAACGAAATCGTTTTCCCTGCAGGCATATTACAATCGCCTTATTTTAACCCTGACGCTGATGATGCTATTAATTACGGGGGCATTGGAATGATAATTGGCCACGAAATGACGCACGGCTTTGACGACCAGGGTTCACAATTTGATAAAGAAGGTAACCTCAAAACCTGGTGGAGCAAACAGGACAGCGATAAATTTAAGGAAAAGACCAAACTGGTTATCGACCAGTACAATAGGTTTACCGTGTTAGATTCATTGCATGTAAATGGCGCCTTAACCACCGGCGAAAATATTGCAGACATTGGCGGTATCAGTATTGCCTACGATGCATTTAAAATGACAAAGCAGGGGCAGGATACTACACGTATTGATGGATTTACACCCGATCAGCGTTTCTTTCTTTCGTTTGCGCAGGGTTGGAGAAGCAAATATAAAGATGAAACCATCCGGCAATTAATCAATGTAGATCCGCATTCGCCGGCTATTCACCGTGTAAACGGGCCGTTAATGGAGTTCACCCCATTTTACACAGCCTTTGGAATTAAAGAGGGCGATAAAATGTTTGTTCCCGAAAAAGACAGGATAAAAATCTGGTAAAAGCAGGCATTTCAGGCACTGGAAACGCAGGTTGCCAGGTTACGAAATCAATAAAACAGAAGCCATCCAAAAAATAAAACCCGGCAAAATTGCCGGGTTTTATTTTTTATTCGCCTGTAACGTTAACTATCTTTTACTATGACAATCGTCTTGCCAATGTCACTGCCTGTTTAAACCTTTTCGTTTTTCCCTGGAGGTTAAAAACTTCAGAAAACAGGATGTACACACCTATTGGCAACCGGGCATTTTTCTCGTCCAGTCCATCCCACCGATAATAACCCTGCAGGCCACACAAAGCATTACGGGTTACATAACGAACGGGCTGCCCATTTGCGTTGAAAATAGTGATATTGCAAACATAGCCCTGCTCTGGAAACCGGTAGTTGATGTTCAGAAAATCATCAAATCCGTCGTTGTCCGGGGAGAATACAGAAAGGGCCGCGGAAATAGCGCCCTGCACTTGTATATCGGCTTTGAACTGCGAGTTCTGGTAACCGGGTGTTCCATACCCGGCGCTGGTTGCTGCAGAATGCCAATTCGCTGCGTTTTGCGTAGGCTTGCTGTAATCAATCCGCTCCAACGCTACTCCCTCGTCATTGTCTATCAAAGGAAATTGCCAGTGCGCATCATAGTTCAGTTCATCAATAATACCACCTTGTGCATTCATCAGTAAAAGGTCGCCCCGGTCATCCGGTAACGAAGGCATCCCGTTCAGCACCGCAAAGACGGAAGGGTCCCGGACCAGGTATTGATTTTGTACTGCAGCAGCATCTTCGGTAACAACAGCATAATCGCCGGGAAAAAGCAACCGGTTCTCTGCACTGATTTGTTTGATTGAACCGACGGCGCCGTTAGCTGACCGGTTGGCGATATAGCAATCCTTCAGGTCAATAACGGCGTTGCTACGGTTATATATTTCAACATAATCTGTACCGCCCGGTTTTGGATTGAATAATATTTCATTGATAACAATTTCCATTGCGTTTGCTGCAATGGCGCGGCCAAGCTTTACCGTATGATAAGCGCCAATACCATTGCCGGAACAATCTGCTACGCCGGAAGCAGTAATAGTATAAATTTTATTTAAAGCGATTGGCGCTGTCGAGCGCAACTGTACCTTGTTAAAAAGCGGTGCAACCGCAATAGCAGATTGTGCATGGCCGATATTATCACTGATGCTGTAGTTGCCCGCAATGCCAGCAGTGGCGCTGTCCAGTGGTTCATCAAAAACCAGGACAACGGTATTGCTGTCTTCTGTAAACGCACTTACTAAAACCGGTGGTTGAATGTCTTTGTTGATTCCACTAACCGAATTTTTCTTTCCCGGCGTTGCCCCGCGGGCGTCTTTGCTGGCTGCCCAGTTACCTGTTCCGCCGCACGGGTTATTTACGTCAATCATTTCCAGGCTCCAGCCACCTTCGCGCTTTACGGCATTCTGGTACCACGTGGATGAATAATTTACGGCGTGAATGACCCGGCCTTCTTTTGATCGGAGCCAGAGCAATTCACCGTCGTTGTCAAGCGACGGAAAATTACCAACACCAATCGTAGCACCGAAGACACCCAGCGCGGCCGCCGAACCGGTAGCGCAAATAATTACCGCGCTATCCGGCTGCAGCAAAAAAGCGGTGCTGATGCTGGCAAAACCGCTGGCATCTCCTATGCGCCACCCGCTTAAATTTACCGGCTGCGTGGAAACATTTCTCAACTCAATAAATTCTGTATTGGGCATGCCTACTATCGGCGAGGGGTCGGCCATAATTTCATCTATTACCACGCTAAAGGGAATAACAGCCTGGGCCGGTGCATAGAGGCCAGCCAGCAACAGAACAACAGTTAGTTTCACTTTCATAATAATATTGCGCAGTGTTGATACTGAAAATATCATTCTGCTGAAACCGACCAATGTTTTTTCAACAAATAATTTTGGTTTAATAACAATGCTGTATTACTTTTGGCCCTCATGAAAAAAATAATGAAGCATACAAAGCGCATTAAGAAACATTCCGCAGCGGGAGGTTATTGATAGTTTTGTACGTTACAAAATACTCAGGGTCCCGCAGAAAAGCGGGACTTTTTTTGTGTCATCTTTAAAAACAAAATAGCAACGGCAATGCCGTAAACGGGTTGCAAAAAAAACAATTATGAAACAGTTAAAAGTTGCAGTAGTAGGTGCTACCGGCCTGGTAGGCACAAAAATGTTACAGGTACTCGCAGAACGTAATTTCCCGGTAGCGGATTTGCTTCCCGTGGCGTCAGAAAGATCGGTAGGCAAAGAAGTAGCATACAAGGGAAAAAATTATAAGGTAGTGAGTATGACAGATGCTATTGCAGCCAAACCTGATGTAGCTATTTTCTCTGCCGGTGGCAGCACTTCGCTGGAATGGGCGCCCAAATTTGCAGCGGCGGGTATAACTGTTATCGACAATTCTTCTGCATGGAGAATGGACCCTGCCAAACCGTTGATTGTGCCAGAAATAAACGCAGATCTATTAACTGCTGCGGATAAAATAATCGCTAATCCCAATTGTTCCACTATCCAGATGGTGGTAGCGCTGAACCCGCTGCACAAGAAATATAATATTGAACGCATCGTGGTATCAACGTACCAGAGTGTAACGGGTACAGGTGTAAAAGCAGTAACCCAATTGATGAATGAAAGAAAAGGTATCCAGGGAGAGATGGCCTATAAGTATCCCATCGATTTGAATGTCATTCCACAAATTGATGTTTTTACCGAGAATGGGTATACCAAGGAAGAAATGAAGATGGTAAAAGAAACCAATAAAATTATGCGGGATGACAGCATCCGCGTAACGGCAACCACGGTACGCATCCCGGTAATGGGCGGTCATAGTGAATCAGTAAATGTAGAGTTTAGCAATGAGTTTGATCTGGATGAAGTAAAAGAATTGCTTCGCACCGCGCCGGGCGTAGTGGTGGTGGATGACCTTGCCAACCAGCAATATCCCATGCCAATGGATGCACGTGAAAAAGACGATGTTTTTGTTGGAAGACTGAGAAGGGATGAGACGCAGCCAAAGACACTCAATATGTGGATTGTAAGCGATAACCTGCGCAAAGGGGCGGCAACCAATGCTGTGCAGATAGCTGAGTACCTTAACGGGAAAGGTTTATTGTAAAGCTGGCGCAATCGTTTTTTTGCTTGTTGTAGCTGGGCGGATTGTGAAATTGCGCTCGGTGCACAAGACGTTCCTACGGAACGAAAGGGTGCGCTGTATCAAATTCTACCCACAAGATGCTCCTATGGAGCATGATTGTTTTCTCATTATATATTCATTGCTTTTTAATCCCGTATGCGCCCAATCATATCCGGAGACGGAATACATAGAACGGGTTTTTATTCTCAAACCCTGCAATGTAAACGCCATTATCCAGGGCCGGAGCATGTTCCGGAGGAATATCTTGTGGGTTGCAAACGATTAACTTAGCAAACGCGTGCCGTGCCTTGTGCTATTTCCGGCTGGATGCACAAGACGTTCCTACGGAACGAAAGAGCGTGTTTGTTGTATTTTGTTCTACCCACAAGATGCTCCTACGGAGCATGGTTGTTTTTTTATTGTACATGTCATTGCCCGAAAGATGTTTTTTACAAAAAAAAACGGCGTCTTGTTGATCCCATAAACGCCCAATCACATCCGGAGACGTAGAACGGGTTTATTCTCAAACCATGCAATGCAAATGCCATTAGCCAAAGGCGCAGCATGTTCCACAGGAACATCTTGTGGGTAGCAACCGATTAACGTAGCAAGCGCGTGCAGTGCCTTGTGCTATTTCCGGATTGCCGCACAAGACGTTCCTACGGAACGAAAGAGCGTGTTTGTTGTATTTTGTTCTACCCACAAGATGCTCCTACGGAGCACGGTTGTTTTCTTATTATACATGTCATTGCCCGAAAGATGTTTTTTACAAAATTCAACGGCGTCTTGTGGATCCCATAAACGCCCAATCACATCCCGCAGACGGAATACGTAGAACGGGTTTTTATTCTCAAACCATGCAATGCAAATGCCATTAGCCAAAGGCGGAGCATGTTCCACAGGAACATCTTGTGGGTAGCACAGATTGCCATAGCCAACGCGTGCCGTAGGTACGCCTTGTGCACAGGCAATTTTTGGTGAATGAGATTTTTTACGGAGCATGGTTGCTTCCTCACTATACATTCATGCTTGTTAATCACGTATAGGCCCAATCACATTCCGGAGACGTAGAACGGGTTTATTCTCAAACCATGCAATGCAAATGCCATTAGCCAAAGGCGCAGCATGTTCCGTAGGAACATCTTATGGGTAGCAAACGATTAACGCAGCAAGCGCGTGCCGTGCCTTGTGCTATTTCCGGCTGGATGCACAAGACGTTCCTACGGAACGAATGGGCGCGCTGTATGAATTTCTACCCACAAGATGCTCCTATGGAGCATGGTTGTTTTCTCATTATGCATGTCATTGCCCGACAGATGTTTTTTCGAAAATTTAACGGCGTGTTGGTAATCCCATAAACGCACAATCACATCCCGGAGACGAAATATGTAAAACGTCTTTTTATTCCAAAACCCTGCAACGCAAATACTATCAGCCAGGGCCGCAGCATGTTCCGTAGGAACATCTTGTGGGTAGCAACCAACTAACGTAGCAAGCGCGTGCCGTAGGTACGTCTTGTGCTCATGCAATTTTTGGTGAATGAGATTTTTTTATGGAGCATGGTTGCTTCCTCACTATACATTCATGCTTGTTAATCACGTATAGGCCCAATCACATCCCGGAGACGTAGAACGGGTTTATTCTCAAACCATGCAATGTAAACGCCATTAGCCAAGGGCGCAGCATGTTCCGTAGGAACATCTTGTGGGTAGCAACCGATTAACGTAGCAAGCGCGTGCCGTAGGTACGCCTTGTGCACAGGCAACTTTGGTGCACGATTATTTATCAGCCAGTTTTATCTTCTTTACTTCAGACCCGTTCCTTCTTTCTTCACTCGCGGTATTCACCAGGGTGTCCCCAATGCTAAGGGGTCCGTATACTTCTACCCGTCCATCCGCTTCGCGACCATTTTTTATATCAATCCAATGTGCTTTTCCGTTACTTATTTTTATAACGAATATTTTTTCTGTTGAATTTACGATGGCCGTTTTGGGAACAATAAATCCACTATCACGCGACGCGGTAGGAATATTCACCTCGGCAATCATACCCGGCAATAATTTTTTATCGGCATTGGCAATATCCATTTCAATCCTTTCCGAACGCATCCTGGTGTCAAGGGAGCCCGAAGACCTTTTAATGACCGCAGAAAATTTTTCATCGGGCCGGCCTTTTACCGTAAAGCCAATGATGGTATTGCTATTAATATAGCCGGTTGCAGATTCCGGCACCAACACCGCTAACCGCAGTTTTCGTTGATCCTGTAAAACAAACATAGGCAGTTCTGACCCCTTGCCAGCTGGTCCGGCAATAGCACCGGTGTTAACGTTCCTGGTACTGATAACACCGCTAAAGGGAGCCCTTATTTCAAGATAATTCCGGTTATCCCCGATTTCTTTATAGGCAGATCTGGCCGATTGCCATTGCGCATAATCAGCGCTTTTTCTTGCATTGGCCTGATCTAAATCATTGGGCGATATAGTTCCCGGCGTTTTGCTGGTTTCCAATAACCTGTCATAATTTGCTTTGCTGGCGGTGTAAATGGCTTCCTGCGCTTTCAACCGTGAATCCGCACCAGCCAGTTGAGAATTTAATTCCGGGGCTTCCATTATTGCCAGTAACTGACCTGCCTTTACTTCCGTTCCTACATCTGCATACAATTTTTTTACAAAGCCATTTACCCGTGCATATAAATCTACCTGCTGGTATGGGATTAGTTCTCCGGGCAATTGTATGCTGGAAGCAAGTTTACCTTTTTGTAAAAGAAAAACCTGGGTAGCGGGTATTGCTTCCGCCACTGGCGTTGTCTGCTCTTCCTTTGTTGCTGAAGAACCGCAACTGCCTAGTATAACTGCCATGCACAGTGGAGCTACAACCTTAAAATTATGCCTGAAATTATTTGTGATGCGATTCATACAATGATGGTATATAAAATTTGCTTTCTTTATCCTCCGGATCAAGTGATACGGACGCTGTGGTAGTTTTATCCTGCACCCAGGCAAAAACCAACGGTAAAATTAACAAGGCTGCAAAGGTAGATGCAATCAGCCCGCCAATTACCGCCCTGCCCAATGGCGATGCCTGGTCGCCGCCTTCCCCAATACCAATGGCCATGGGTATCATACCAACTATCATCGCCACACTGGTCATTAAAATGGGCCTGATGCGCAGCGCGGCAGCTTCCCTGGCCGATTCCGTTGCATTGCCGTTGTGCATACGCAGGTGTTCTGCATTGGTAATTAGCAATACTGAGTTGGCGATGGATACGCCCACAGACATAATCATTCCCATATAGGATTGCAGGTTGAGCGTGGAACCCGTTAACAGCAAAAGTGAAAGTGATCCCAGTAAAACAGCGGGCACGGTTGATAATACCACCAGCGATACTTTGAACGATTGGAAATTGGCCGCCAGCATCAGGAAAATAACAATGATGGCTACCAGCAATCCATTTTGAAGACTAGCCAGTGTATCAGTAAGTACATTGCTAAGGCCCTTTAGTTCTACGTTTAATCCGCGCGGCAGTTCGCCGAGCGATTTTATAGCTGCCTCCACATCTGCAGATGCGGTACCCAAATCTGTTTTATACAAGTTAGCGGTTACAGATACCTGTGGGATTGCGCCGATATTGTCGTTTTCGCCAAAAGTGGTATCCCGTTGAAACGTTGCTACATCACTGAGTATTGGCCTGGCAGCATTCCGCAACACCGGAATTTCGCTCAAGGCATTGGTACTGGTCATTTTATTCTCGGGCACTTGCACCTGCACATTGTAACCCAGCCCAACCTTCTCATCAATCCACACATTTTTTTCTGTAAAGCGCGATGAAGACGTAGACGCAGTCAAAGACCTTGAAATATCCCCAATGTCTACCCCCAACTGGGCGGCCCTTATTCTGTCTATATTGATATTGATTGCAGGATATTTGATGGATTGCCCTATCTGCACATCGCGCAGGTACGCAATTTGCTGCAGCTTGGCAACCATCTTATTGGCATATTCAACATTCAGTTTTTTGTTTTTGCTACTTACTTTTACTTCAATGGGTGTGGGCGAACCCTGGCTGAGAATCTTATCCGTCAGTTCAATAGGTTCAAATGATATCGTAAAATCGGGGAGTTTTTCTTTCATGTTTTTGCGGAAACGCTCTTTCACATCATCCAGGTTCTCCCGGTAATTTTCTTTGAGCGCCACCTGCAACACTGCCTCGTGTGGCCCGCTCATAAACAGGTAGATAGGACTGCTGGAAAACTGCCCGGGATGCTGCCCGATAAAAGCAGACGTAATAGATATATTTTCTTTGCCGATAGTATTGTTTAGTACCTCTAATGCAGCTATCATTTTTTGTTCTGTACGTTCCAGCCTGGTACCATCGGGCGCCCTGAACCTTACCTGGAACTGGCCGGAGTTTACTTTTGGCAAAACATCCCTGCCAATATTAATAAACAAAAAAATTGCCAGCCCGGTTATTATTAGCACATACAGCGTTGATATAATTTTTTTATTGGGCAGCAACCTGTTCATGAAACGCATGTACCGGGCCCTGAATCTTTCGAAACGTGTTAGCTGACCACCTTTTCCATGACCACCCGTGAGCAATGTTTTTTTCTGATCCCAGGTATCTCCTTCCGCTGTTTCATCCACCTGATAGTTTTTATAGTCATCACTGGTATGCTTTTTATCACCGCGACTTTTCATAAGCCAGTTGGCCAGTATCGGTACAAACGTCTGTGCCAGCAGGTAAGAAGTAATCATAGAGAATGCAATGGCAAGCGCTAGCGGCAGAAATAATGAACCGGTAATGCCTGTCATGGTAAAAGCCGGGGCAAATACAGCCAGGATACAAAACAGGATCAGTAATTTCGGAAACGCGATTTCCTGGCAGGCATCCCAAATTGCCAGGGCTTTGGGTTTGCCCATATCCAGGTGCTGGTGTATATTTTCTATTGTTACCGTTGATTCATCCACCAGTATACCAATGGCCAGGGAGAGGCCGCTCAACGTCATTATATTGATGGTCTGGTGAAACAGCGATAGAAATAAAATGCCGGAGATAATGGAGGTTGGTATGGTCAGGATAACGATCAGGGCCCCACGCGCATCCCCTAAAAAAAGCAATACCATCAAACCCGTTAAGATGGCTCCAATGGCACCTTCGCTCAATAAGCTTTTCACGGCATTGATTACGTAAACAGACTGGTCGAATTCATAGGTGAGCTTTACATCTTCAGGCAGCAAGCTTTGGAAACGCGGAAGGGCGTTTTTAAGTTTTTTAACCACCTCCCAGGTAGAAGCATCTGCTGATTTGGTAACAGGCATGTAAACGGATCGCTTACCGTTTACCAGGGCATAGCTTACCGTTATATCGGCGCCATCTTCTACAGTCGCCACATCGCGCAAAAACACATTGGGAACGCTTCCCTTAAACAAGGGGATGCTTTCAAAGTCTTTGATGGCTTTAATGGTGGTGTTGGCCGGCGTTAGATAGTTGATGTCGCCAATTCTAACATTGCCTGCCGGCGAAGTTTGGTTATTAATGCGCAAAGCTTCCACTACCTGGTCGGCGGTAAGATTATGTAACCGCAAAGCATCGGGGTCCACCTTAATCAAAATACTGCGTATATTTCCACCGAAAGGAGGTGCAGAAGACAACCCTGGTATGGAAGTAAAAGAGGAACGGATGTAAACATTGGCCATATCCTGCAGCTCGTTGTTGGATCTTTTTTCGCTACTCAACACCAATTGTCCTACCGGCAAAGTAGTAGCATCAAAGCGTAGCACAAACGGCGGCTGCGAACCAGGTGGAAAAATGGCCTGGGCACGATTGGAAAAGGCGCTCACCTCTGCAACAGCCTGCGCCATATTTACGTTTTCATAAAAAGTAAGTTTCAATAAACTGAGGCCCTGAATATTTCTTGTCTCAATGCTTTTAACGCCGTTTACATACAGTAGGATGTTTACATATTGCTTACCAAAAAAAGATTCCATTTGGGCTGGTGAATAACCGCCAAACGGGTGCGATAGATAAATAACCGGAAGGTTCATGGCCGGGAAAATATCAATCTTGATGGTTTGTATTGCTTTGATGCCGAAAAAAAACAAGCCGGCAACAAGCACCATAATAGTAATCGGTTTTCGCAACGCTGTTCTTATGAGATTCATAACCTGCTATTTCACCTGTTTGATAAATAAATCAAAATCACCGGAAGCAGCTGCTTTTAATAACAATGCCTGCCAGATGTTGATATACGCCACGCTGTTATCTGTTTGTGCCCTGTTGAGTATAAACAATGCCTGTTGCACATCTACAATGTTTGCCAGCCCATTTTTATACAGTACTGTTTTTTGCTGGTACGCATCTGATGCTGCTTTCAGTTGTAAGGGAGCTTCCTGTACACTTTTTAAACTGTTTTCTATCTGCTGATCGGCCAGTATCAGCTGATCCTTTAATTGGGTTGCTATTAAATCATACTCGTCTTTATAGGCAGCAGAAATATAGGTCTGTGCTTTTGCCTGTTGTTTTACTTTAAAAGGACCCATCAGGTTCCAGGTTATACCGATGCCAAATAAATAATTATAACGGCCGGGCTTAATGCCTTCCAGGTAAGATTTGGTATAACGGTCTGTAAAATCCGGGGTATAATTATAATCAAAGCCGGAACCCCGGCCCTGCAGCGTGCCAAAAAAATTAAGCCCGGGGTTTAGGCTCCGCCGAATAAATTTTGCCGCTGCATCGCTTTGCTGTATCCGGCGCTCATAAAATTTTACCTGCGGATTGTCATTTACGGAAACTGCTGCATTATAATTGGCCGGCACCTGGCTAAAAAAACTGCTGTCCAGCCGTACCGGATCGGGTGCTGCATTCAACAATTGGGCAAGCTGGTTACGGATACGCTGCTCGGTGGAAACTGCCTGCAGGTAAGATAATCTTGCACCTGATACTTCTGCATTGGCGATGGACGAATCTACCCCGGCTATTAAACCGGACTTTGCCCTGGCAATAACCGACTGCTGCACAAAACTGGCCCTGTCAATATTTGCTTGCGCATTCTGAATAAAACGCTGTGCAATCAAAAGATTGAGATAGCTTCCCGCAATACGAACGCCCTGCACAAATTGTTCCTGCTGGAAGTTGGCAGAATCCAATTGCACCTGTGCCTGCGCTGCCTGTATTCTGGCGCGCAAACGACCAAAAGAAACAAATTCCCAGTTGGCGTTCAGCAGGTAAACAGCACCAAAAGCCGCGTTCCAGCTTTGTTTATTATAAGAAGGGCCGGAAGAAGATAACCCCGCGAGACCCACGCCGGCCGATGGACCAAACTGCCCGTTAACAGTACCGTAAGCTTCCTGCAAAGCAACGGTAACATCGGGCAGGTATTGATTTTTTATATTTTCGGTCTGCGCAATGGATGCCTTGATATAATTGGATCGGGCTTTAATACTTTGATAATTATTCAACCCTGTTTGAATGGCCTCCGAAAGGTTTAATTGCGGACCGGTCTGCGCAACTGTTTGTTGCGGACAGATAGCCGATATGCCTATTCCACAGATTAAAATACCAGCGCGTTTTTTTGTAAAAGAAACTGCCTTTGCTAATAATGAAATTCCTGCTACCCTTGAATGCATTTAATTGAATTTTAACCTTACCAATAGTGAACGGATATGAAACAGCAGCAGCCGAAAGCTATGCAAATGTATCCGAACAACGAAGAAATTTTCTCCGCATTAACATCACATCACAAGGCTGCGCAACCCCCCCTTTTACTCACAGAAATTGCAGCTCTTTTTGAACTGGTAGATGAAAGCCGTCTTTCCCGCTATTGTAAAAATCATACATAGGCTAATTCCCCTCCTACAAACCAGAACAGGTTGCCCATGGCATTCCAAACCGGAAGATCAGTACCGGAATATGACTTCCCGCTAAAAAATAATAAAAATATGGATTGATACCCTTTGCCGAAACAAGTGTAGCGTATGCATGGATTTGCATTGCCCGGAGAAATATTGCTGGAGCACGGCGCATAAAAAAGTCCCGCATACCACAGCGGAACTTTTTATTTTATATGATCAGAAAAAAAATTTAAGTGTCAGGTCCAGGATAGGATACTGAGTACGATTTTGGCTTTTTAGGGATATGGGTTAGGGATAGACGGTTTCTGCGGATTAGGATTTTAGGGTTAAAAGGGATTTGGATTCAACGATCGGTTTTCAAAGGTTTGGGTTAGGTTTTAAAAGGATACAGATAAACGGTCAGGATTTTTCTACGGATTAGGATTAGGAGTTAAAAGGGTTTTTAATAGTTGCTTTCTACGGCTTAGGATTTTAGGGGTTATCAGGGGATTTGGATATTTCGTTCTTGCTGATACAAAGATGCATTGTTCACAGCGCCGGACTAAATCAATTCGGTTTTGGTGCACTTTTCTTCGATAAATGGATGAAATATGAAGATAACCTGGTTTTACAAGTCATACAACTTGCCCATTCCTCCTAGACTTTGAAATAATCTTCCAGTTCACTAAGCGTGTCCTGGTTGGTATGCAGGTCTTTAATGATGGTTCCCTTTTCCATTAATAAAATACGGGTGGACACATCCGTTACATGGTTTAGATCATGGCTGCTGATAAAAATAGTCATGCGATGCTGTGCATGCATTTCGCGCAGCATTTTTATTAAGCGAAGCTGCGTGGTAGGATCAAGATTGGCAAACGGCTCGTCCAGCAGCAAGACTGCAGGATGTTGCAAAAGGCAACCGGCTATACCCACCTTAAACTGGTTGCCCTTGGACAGTTCGCGAATGTATTTACCACTTTTAAGAATGGAGCCATCAAAAAAGCTATCAAAACTTTTTAAAAACTCGTCTACGTCGGCTGTTGACCGGTTATTTAATTTACCAACAAAATAAAAATATTCTTCCGGGGTCAGGTAATCAATTAAGAAACCCTCATCCAGGTAGGCGGCCGTATACGGCTTCCAATCTTCAGAAAGCGCTACATTTTTTTCTTTGGAAATAATCTCGCCCCGGTCTGCCTTTATCAGGTCGAGCAACAACCGGAAAAAAGTTGTTTTGCCTGCGCCGTTGTTTCCTACCAACCCGATTATTTCTCCCTCGTTAACTTGCAAAGCGGCAATATCAACCACTGTTTTACCCGCATATATTTTGATAAGATTACTTACTGTTATCATACTTATTGTTTTTCCCTGAACCCATTTAAAATTTTATACTTACGTTCTAAAAACGCTTTGCTGAGGAGCTCAACCCACCAGTCTTGTAATAAAAAACTGATTAGGCCCAGCACGCTGAGCGCGATGACGCCAGCCCATGCATTGATAAAAAAAGCAAAAGGCCAGTAAACAACCATTGGCACCATGAACACAGCAAGTGTATACAGCCATTTCTCTGCGCCCATGCCCTGGTAATTAAACGTGCTACCCTTGCTGATGTCCATGCCTTTGTAATTGCGTGTGGCAAAGTATACCGTTATTACCGTATGGATGCCCACGTTATATAGATATCCAGCAAGCTGAACAATTAATAATTTCCAGCTCATTAATCCATAGAGAGAGGTGAGCAACAAAATAACGGTACAAACAGCTGTAAACAGCATGAACTTACTTTTGATATACGTTTTCACACGCAGGTTGCCCGCCATCAGCCCGTCGAAATGAGCGCTCTGCCAGGCAAATAAAAACTGGCCGTAATTGGTAATGAACAAGCCGGTTAGAAATATACCGCCCAGCAGCAAAGCACCCCACCAGCCTTCGGTAATGTATTTTTCTTTATAAAAAATAAAACCATAAAACAGGAACAGAACGGTGAGTACCGCAACAGAACGCGGGCGCTTGTTTCTCAATATCAGTTTTATATCAAGTCCTATTAATTCACCTATTGTTCCAAAACGATTCAGAAAAGTATAGTCAGCACCTTCTTTCTTTTTTCCTTTGCCTATAATGTCTTCCAGGTAAAGGTTTTTTAACAAAAAATAGTAGTTGTTGATAAAAGAAAAAACTGCCATGGCTACCAGTATCGTAACGGTCCATGCATTTGCCATCATATAGGAAAAGAACAAAGTAGAAATATGGCTGAGCGAAAATAATTTGAAATAATCGGCCGCTATACAGCCGCCCATCAGCACAAAAAACAATACCAGCCACCAGCTGTTGATAATGCTTTTTCTTTTTATGTACAAGATCATGAAATGATTAAAAACCGTAAGGGCAAGTATGCTTATAATAAAAGCACTGGCCACCGGAAAACCAAATTCCGGTGCAATAGATGTAATGGTGAAGGGGGTGAACAACAGCAGTGGTAGCAGGTTGAGTACGGTAAACAGGGAGCGCACATTTAGAAAACGGATCAGCTGGCTGCGCTTAATATTTTGCACCAGGTAGGGCTGCACAGACAGGGTAGGCAAATCCTGCAGCATAAACCGGAACAGCATATCAAATAAAAAATAATAAAGGATAAAGCCGCAAAACACTTTAATGATATCCTGCCCGGGGTAGGCCCGTTTCAATAATTCCTGTAGGTAAATTCCCACGCCAATGGCAGACGCCAGCAGGTACAGTGTAATAAAACCAATAAATATTTGCACTGCCAGGCTTTTGCCGGCGTTCCGGCTTCTCCAAAAAGATTTCCATTGGTGCCTGAGTAATGTTCTTATCATGCTATTATATAATGATTGTTACAGCCGTTTAATTTTAGTTACAGGTCCTGATGATACCGGGCTGTTTATTTCAGTTTCAGTTGCACCACATTTTCAATATGATGTGTTTGCGGAAACATGTCTACCGGCTGCACTTTCGTAACTGCATACTTTTCATCCAGCAATTGCAAATCCCTTGCTTGTGTGGCTGGGTTACAGCTTACATATACTACCAGCGGCGCTGCCATATCCAGTAGTTTGCGCACCAGTTTTTCATGCATGCCGGCACGCGGGGGATCGGTAATAATTACGTCCGGGCGGCCATGGGCGGCAAAAAAAGCATCGTTGCAAACATCAATCACGTCGCCTGTAAAAAAATGTGCATGGGTAATGCCGTTCAGCGCAGCATTCCCGCGCGCATCACCGATGGCTTCTTCAATCAGTTCCACCCCAATTATCTTTTTTGCCTGGCCGCTTACAAATATGCCAATGCTGCCCGTGCCGCAGTAAAGATCATACACTACTTCATTGCCGGTAAGTTCCGCAAAATCGCGCGTTACAGTGTATAATTTTTCCCCTTGCCTGGTATTGGTCTGGAAAAACGATTTGGGGCTTATTTTAAACTTAAAATTTTCCAGCATTTCCAGCGCATAGCCTTTACCGTAATAGGTTTGTGGCTGCAAATCGTAAATACTGTCGTTCTTTTTGGGATTGATGGTATACACCAGGGTAGTAATGGAAGGTACCGCTTGCAATAAATGATTAAACAACGCTTTCAGGGAAGGTTCATCTTCGTACGCGATGCAAAGGTTCACCATTACTTCACCGGTACCACAAATCCGCAAGACCAATGTTCTTAACCAGCCGGTGTGGTTGCGTATATCATAGAAAGCATAATCATTTTCGAGTGCAAACTGGCGGATGGTATTTTTAATAGCATTGGTGGGTTCGTTCATCAGGTGACAGGTGTTGATATCAATTACCTTGTCGAACAAGCGGGGCACATGAAATCCCAGCCCGTTGTTTTGCAGGGAGCCAGGCGCTGCACCCATTTCAGCGGACAGCAGGTACCTGCGGTTACTGAACGTAAATTCCAGTTTATTGCGGTAGCGGGCGATGCTGTCGCAACCAATAATGGGCATAATTTCCGGAAGCGTTATTTTGCCAAGCCTGCGCAGGTTTTGTTCAACCTCATTTTGTTTGTATTGTAATTGCTTTTCATATGGCAACATCTGCCATTTGCAGCCGCCGCAAACGCCAAAGTGTTCGCAAAACGGTTCTACCCGGTCGGTGGAATACTGGTGAAAATGGATGGCCTTTCCTTCGGCCCAGTCCTTTTTATTTTTGCTTACCTGCACGTCTACAATGTCGCCGGGTACGGCACCCGAAATAAAAATAACCTTGCCTTCCGTTCTGCCCAGCGCTTTTCCTTCTGCGGCATAATCTTCTACGGTCACCTGCTGCAGCACCAGATTCTTTTTACGCATGCCGCAAAAATAGCAAGAATTGAGTTTTGAGTGGTAAGTTTTAAGTGTAAAGGCACACGCATAAATGGCACGATTCAAAATCCAAAATGCCAAAAACATTCTCTAACAATCAATCAAACCTTATTACCTGTTACTTAACGATTACCACGTACTACTTACTGCGGTCCTTTATAATATTCACCCGGGTCATTCAATACTTTTTTCCATTGCCGCTGGTGGCTGTCCTGCCATTTTTTATCGCCCGCAACGGCCCAGTTAACGGTCAGCAGCTGCTTTTTAATAAAATCGCGCTGTTCCGGATGTATGAATAAGGGGTGGAGGTAAAACCATTGCTTATCAGATGTTATATAGTTCCAGAAAGCGGCAAAATCTGCATAATTGCTCTCGAATACTTTCAGCTCATCGGTATCGCTGTTGTAAGTGCTGTGGTTATAATAAAAATGCGGTTCGGCGCCGGGTTCGGCAATCCGGTACAGGCTGCCGCCCGCATCTTCATTGCTGATATCTATGTAGAGTTCCTTTTTCATTGCATAAAGGTATACGGTAATGGGCGTATGGGCTAAGGATGATGGCGCGGACCCTTCAGCCTATACCACTTACGTTATTTTAGCACCCGCTTAACCAAGTTAAAAATGTATTTTCAATATATTCGCCTCTTTAACCGTTATCGTACTACCATGAAGAAAATATGCTTATTATCCTGCTTTTTTATAGTCAGCCAGCTGTGCGCACAAACAACTGCCGGCTATTCCATTGGTATTACACTGAAGCCCTATAAAAATCAATACATCTATCTTGGTTATTATTACGGCAAAATAAAGGCGCTGGCGGATTCAGTACTGCTTAATAGCACCAGCACGGGGGTTTTTAAGGGAAAAGAAAAGTTAAACGGCGGCATTTATTTTATCGTTTCGCCCCGCAAGGAAATTTTATTCGAACTACTACTGGATAAACAACAAAACTTTACCATACAAGCAGATTCAGCCAACTTGCCCGCGAGTGTAAAATTTACCAATTCGCCCGAAAATGTTTTATTCCAGGCTTACTCAAAGTTTGCCGGCAATAATGGCAAAACGGCGAGCGGCTATATGACGGAACTGGCGGCTGCCAAAAGCGCCACCGACAGCAGCGGGATTGCAGAAAAACTGCGCAGTCTCAATGAAAAGATGGTGCAGTACCGCGACAGTGTTGCCGCAAAGAATGCCGGCAGTATGCTCACGGCCCTGTTTAAATCATTAAAAGAACCCACGGTTCCGCCAGCAGCCAAACAGCCCGGCGGCAAATATGATTCGCTCTATGCATACAACTACTTTAAGGGGCATTATTGGGACGGAATCAGCTTTACCGATGAGCGCTTGCTGCGTACCCCAATTTTTGAACCCCGGCTCGACAAATATTACAAAACTCTTGTTGTTCCCGAACCGGACAGTATAAATAAAGAGGTGGACATGATGTTGGGCAAAGCAGCGCCCAACAAGGAAATGTTCAAATACCTGCTCACCTATTTTGTACAGCAATACATCAACCCGCAGTACATGGGCCAGGATGCCGTTTTTGTTCACCTGTTTGAAAAATACATCAACAATAATCCGCAGGTAGACTGGTTTACCGAGAAGTATAAAAAGTACATGAACGACAGGGCCTATAGCCTGATGGCTAACCTGATAGGTGCGCCTGCTCAAAATCTTGAACTGGTAGACATGCTGGAAAAGCCTCGGCCGTTGTATGACATTACTGCCCCTTACGTAGTGATCTGCTTTTGGGATGCTACCTGCAGCCATTGCAAAGAAGTAGTACCAAAGGTGGATTCCATTTACCAGCACAAATGGAAACAACTGGGTGTAGTAGTTTATGGCGTAATGGTAGACGGCGGCAAAGAAGCCTGGACAAACTACATAAGGGATAACAATTTAAAAGACTGGGTAAACGTTTATGAAACTACCGCGCAGCGCGATGCGGGTTATGCAGCCGGGAAACCCAACTATCGCCAGTTGTACGATGTATACCAAACCCCTATTTTGTATTTGCTTGATAAAGACAAGCGCATTATAGCCAAGAAACTCACGTACGACCAGATAGACGAGGTGCTGAACGTTAAAATGAAACAACAAGCTGCCAAATAATAGCTTCAGCACGCATAAACCTTTTGTGCCGCCCAAACCGAATAATTATTTTATGAAACAAACCTTAGCTGCATTATTGCTGTTGATTGCCTGCACTGCGCAATCGCAAACATTGTTTTCCTATGGCAAAAAAGACGTAAGCAAAGAAGAATTTCTGCGCGCCTATAACAAAAATAATACGGCCGGCTCCAATACAGAAAAAGCGTATCGCGAATACCTGGAACTCTACACACGTTTTAAGTTGAAAGTACAGGCCGCGTATGATGCAAAGCTGGATACCCTCTCTGGCCAGGCCACTGAATTACAAAATTTTCGCAGCCAGATTATAGAAGGTTTTATGAATGATGAAAGCAGTGTTCAGCTACTGGTAGACGAGGCTTTTTTGCGCAGTCAGAAAGATCTGCGTGTTTCCCATATTTATATTCCGTTTGCAGGCGGTGATACGCTGCCAGCATATCAGAAAGCCATGGAAGCCTGGACCAGGATCCAGGGTGGCGCCGATTTTGCTTCGATTGCGGAAACATGGTCCGCAGATCCGTCGGTACGCACTACAAAAGGGGATCTTGGTTATATTACGGCGTTTACCCTTCCTTACGAATTTGAAACCATTGCCTATGCCACGCCAACGGGTAAAACGGCAAAGCCATACAGGAGCCGGACAGCCTATCACATTTTTAAAGTAACTGCAGAAAGGCCGGCGGTAGGCAGAATGAAAGCGGCTCAAATATTAGTGGCATTAATACCCGATGCAGATAATACGGAAAAAGAAAAAAAGAAAATACTGGCAGACTCCATTTACACAGCCTTGCAACACGGCGCTTCTTTTAAAGATTTGGTAACACGTTACAGCAACGATAACATTAGCTTTCAATCGGGCGGCGTATTGCCGGAATTTGGTGCAGGCCGGTACAGCGAAGATTTTGAAAATGCCGCTTTTGGTCTCGCTAAAGACGGCGACATCAGCAAACCAGTACGCACTTCTTTTGGGTTTCATATCATTCAGCGGATAGAACGGGTACCGGTAAATACTGACAAGACCAATGCCGCGGCAATGGCACTTTTAAAACAGGCGGTACAGGCAGACAAGCGCATATTGGTGGCCAAGCAAATGCTGGCGCAGAAAGCCATGAAGGCAACGGGCTATAAACTTGCGCTCGTAAATGATAAATTGCTGGCCGCTTATGCTGACAGCGTCTATGCCGGTAAAAAACCGCAGCAATTGCCGGTCATGAATGATAATACGGTACTCTTCTCCTTCCCGCAACAAAAAGTAACCGCACAGGATTTTTCGAAATATGTGAATTCAATAAAAAACACGCCGGAATTATTACGGGGCAAATCAACTCCCCAGCTGGAAACACAATATGCGGAAACCGTAGCAATGGAATATTACCGCAAGCGACTGGAAACATACAATAAAGAATTCGCCAGCCAGCTACAGGAATTTAAAGATGGCAACCTGCTGTTTGAAATTATGCAACGCCGGGTTTGGGACAAAGCCGCAATGGATTCTACCGGGTTACAAAAGTTTTACGGCAATAATAAAAATAAATATTGGTGGGAGCCGAGCGCCGATGTTATTTTGTTCACCTGCAGCGACTCTGCCAGTGCGGTAAAAGCAAAAAATACACTGGGTAAAAATCCGTCCGACTGGAAGAATCTTGTACAAAATTCTGATGGTACCATACAGGCAGATTCGGGAAGGTTTGAATTAACGCAGCTACCCGTTTCCGTTAGCAGCGATATAAAAGCGGGCAATATTGCTGAGCCGGTAAAAAGCAGTACGGACAATATTACCACGTTTGCTTACACCATAAAAGTGTACAAGGATCGCGCACCGCGCAATTTTGAAGATGCCCGCGGTTTTGTGATCAATGACTACCAGTCTTTCCTGGAAGACAAATGGATAGCAACACTGAAACAAAAGTACCCGGTAAAAATCAATGAACCTGTGCTGGAAAGCTGCTGGAAATAATAAGTTGATCCCCCGATTTGCAGGGTATAATGTTATTTTTTAAATAGCCAGTATCTATTACGGCACGCCCACTTCGGCCAGCAGCTCCGTAATTGAATACCCGGTTAATAAAAATGGGTTGATTGGGCTGTTCTCCAGGTAAAATCTAACAACGCACTACACCAGTTCCTTTACTACATTATAGATAACTTTTGGCTTGCCCAGCGTATAATAATGCAGCACCGGCACACCAAATTCACGCAGTTCCCTGCTTTGCTGGATCAGCCATTCGGTACCTATCTCTTCCACGTCTTCATCGGTTTTGGCTTTAATGATAGCATTGGTAAGATCGGTGGGTATGTCTACATGGAAAATTTTAGGAAGAATGGTGAGTTGCTTTTTATTGGTAATGGGCTTCAGGCCAGGTATAATGGGTACATGAATGCCATTGTCTCTACAAAGTTTCACGTATTCAAAATACTTCTGGTTATTAAAAAACATTTGTGTCATGATGTAGGTTGCACCTGCCTCCACCTTCGCTTTCAGGTAGCTCATATCCGTTTCCAGGTTCGGCGCCTCAAAATGTTTTTCCGGGTAGCCTGCAATGCCCATGCAAAAGCTGGTTTTTCCCCCGTTCTTAATATCTTCTTCCTGGTAAATGCCATTGTTTAAGTTCGACACCTGCTTCAGTAAGTCCAGCGCATAACGGTTACCGTCAGGGTGTGGTTCAAAAGCGGCTTCGTTTTTTGCGGCGTCACCCCGTAATACCAAGACGTTGTCGATGCCAAGAAAATTCAAATCTATCAGCGCGTCTTCTGTTTCTCTTTTTGAAAATCCGCCGCAAATGAGGTGCGGTACCGCATCTATTTGGTAATGATTCATGATTGCGGCACAGATGCCCACCGTGCCCGGGCGCTTGCGTACTTCCACCTTCTCAAAAGTACCGTCTGTTTTCTTCTTAAACATCGTCTCGCTACGGTGGTAGGTAACATTAATAAAAGAAGGTTTAAAATCCATCAGGGGATCCAGGTGATTGTAAATGGCACTAATGCCTTTACCCTTCAGCGGGGGAAGTACTTCAAAAGAGATTAATGTGCTTTTTGCGTTATTTAAATGCTCTATTACCTTCATTGTTCTTAAATATAGGCGCAAAAATACTCATGGTTGGCTAGATATCAAAACCCTGTTAAATAAATTACACCGGGTGCGGATTGCGGCAGTTGCGGTATTTTTGTAAAAAGCTGTTCCATTGAGTCTAACGATACATACACACGATTTAATAAAGAGTTACCGTAACCGTACCGTTGTCAACCATGTTTCTGTAGAAGTGAAACAGGGAGAAATTGTTGGTCTGCTGGGACCCAATGGGGCAGGCAAAACCACTACTTTTTACATGGTGGTAGGACTGATACGGCCAGACGAGGGCAAGGTCTTTTTGAACGACCAGGACATTACCCGCCAGCCGATGTACAAAAGAGCCCAGATGGGTATCGGCTACCTTCCCCAGGAAGCATCCGTATTTCGCAAGTTAACCGTGGAAGACAATATTAAAGCCATCCTGGAAATGACCAACCTAAAAAAACAGGAGCAGAGGGAAAAGCTGGAAAGCCTGCTGGATGAATTTGGCCTCCAGCATGTAAGAAAAAACAATGGGGATAGCTTAAGCGGTGGCGAGCGCCGCCGCACCGAAATTGCCCGCGCGCTGGCGGTGGATCCAAAATTTATTTTGCTGGATGAGCCTTTTGCCGGGGTAGACCCGATAGCAGTAGAAGATATCCAGGCGGTAGTAGCAAGGTTAAAAACAAAAAATATCGGCATTCTAATTACCGATCATAATGTAAATGAAACTTTGTCTATCTGCGACCGTGCCTACCTGCTGATTGAAGGCAAAATCTTTAAGCACGGCACGGCAGAAGAACTGGCAGAAGATGAGCATGTTCGGCGTTTATACCTGGGCAAAAACTTTGAATTGAAAAGAAAGGATTACCTGCATGAAGAAGCCAGGAGAAAAGGCAACGACCAGTTGCCTGCAGAGGAGCACATTGATTGACGAGGCGCCTGACAGGTTTGCACAAACGGCCTATAAACGAGCGGTAAAGCACTGTATTAATTTTGCCCGTGCGACACCTGCAATTGTCTTTTAAATAGCCAAGTGTCAGTGCATTTGATTATTTTGCCGTTAAGGTATGAAACTACTATCGCCTGCGATATCCAAGCTTGCCCGGTTAAGGCTTCGTTTAATAGAACTCTGGACCTCACAACCTGTGGCGGCCCAGCGTGAGGTATTACAGGATCTCATAACAGCCGCACAGTACACGGAATTTGGACGCCAGTATAAATTCAATGTGCTCTTTTCCCTTAAAACATTCAAGCAAACCGTACCTGTACATGAATATGATGATCTGAAACCTTTTATCCAGCGTATGATGAATGGCGAAGAAAATATACTCTGGAATACACCCATTGAATGGTTTGCCAAAAGCAGCGGTACTACCAGCGATAAAAGCAAGTTTATTCCGGTTAGCAAAGAAAGCCTGGAAGAAAACCATTTCCAGGCGTCCAAAGACGTGCTGACCATGTACTACAAAAATTTTCCTGATTCCGACCTGCTGACGGGCAAGGGCCTGGTCATTGGCGGCAGCCACCAGGTAAATAAAGTAAACGAAAACATTCAGTATGGCGATCTGAGTGCCGTACTAATGCAAAATTCCCCGGTATGGAGTACCTGGATAAGGACGCCGGAACTCAGCATTGCATTAATGGATGAATGGGAAGGCAAGATTGAACAGCTGGCCCAGGCCACCATGCGCGAAAACGTAACCTCTATTTCCGGGGTACCCACCTGGACCCTGGTGCTGATAAGACGTATTCTGGAAATCAGCGGCAAACAATATCTGGCCGAAGTATGGCCGCAGCTCGAATTGTATTTGCATGGCGGCGTTTCTTTTATTCCCTATAAAGAACAGTTTAAAAAACTAATCGGAAAAGACATTAATTACCTGGAAACCTATAACGCAAGCGAAGGATTTTTTGCGGCACAGGAAAGCCCTTCGGAGGAAGGCCTCCTGTTGTTTACGCAACATGGTATTTTCTATGAGTTCATGCCCATTGAAGAATATGGAAAGAAGTTTCCACATACCGTTGGGCTAAGCAAAGTTGAGTTGAATAAAAACTATGCATTGATCATCAGTACTACGGGTGGCCTTTGGCGCTATATTGTTGGCGATACGGTTCAGTTTACGGCGTTAAACCCGTACAAGATCAAAGTCAGCGGCCGCCTCAAACATTACATGAATGCCTTTGGCGAAGAAGTAATTGCAGATAACGCAGACAAAGCCATTGCCATTGCCGCCGAAAAAACCGGGGCTGTTGTGAACGACTATACGGCTGCGCCCGTGTACTTCAGCAGCAACAGCAATGGTGCGCATGAGTGGCTCATTGAGTTTGAGCAAGCACCAGCGAGCCTGGATGAATTTGCGGTGGAACTGGATAGGGCACTCAAAAGTGTCAATAGTGATTACGAGGCAAAACGTTATAAAGACATCGCACTGCGCATGCCGGTGCTGCATGCTTTAAAAAACGGCACCTTCAATGCGTGGCTTAAAAGTAAGGGCAAACTGGGAGGCCAGCACAAGGTTCCGCGACTGAGCAACGAAAGAACATTGCTCGAAGAAATACTGCTGTTAGATCAATAGCCAAGTATTTTTTACCATAAAATTTAAATCAGTTACTTTGCCTTTCACAAACAACAGCAATGAAATTACTGGATAATAAAATTGCCATTGTAACCGGGGCCGCACGCGGCATTGGTGAAAGCATTGCCAGCAAACTGGCCGGGCATGGCGCACATATTGCGTTTACTTATGTGAGCAATGGCAGTGCTGATAAAGCAAAAGCCCTGGAAGATAAATTACTTGCTATGGGCGTTAAAGCAAAGGCTTACCAAAGCAATGCAGGCGATTTTGCTGCCTGCGAATTATTTGTAAACGAAGTGGTGAAAGAATTTGGCACCATCGATATCTGCGTAAACAATGCCGGCATCTCCAAAGACAACCTTTTGCTGCGCATGACCCCCGAACAATGGGATGAAGTGATCAATACCAACCTGAAAAGTGTTTACAATATGACCAAGCAGGTTATAAGACCCATGATGAAAGCAAAAAAAGGCAGCATCATCAACATGAGTTCTATTATTGGTATGCGCGGTAATGCCGGGCAAAGTAGTTATGCCGCCAGCAAGGCCGGTATCATTGGCTTCACCAAATCCATTGCTGCGGAACTGGGTAGCCGCAACATACGCTGCAATGCCATCGCCCCCGGTTTTATTGAAACAGACATGACCCATTATTTAAATGAAGGAGACGCTGCTAAAGCGTTTCTTGCAAAAATTCCGTTGGGACGTTTCGGTACGGCAGAAGAAATTGCGGACACTACATTGTTTCTTGCATCCGACATGAGCAGCTATATTACCGGGCAGGTTATCAGTGCCTGCGGGGGATTGAATATGTAGCGGAAAAAGGTATGGCCGAAACGGCAATTACGCGCGCAGGTGCCAGTCTTCATAATTTTATATTTCTCGTTTTAATATAATGGTGCCATAACATCATGGTAGCAAGCGAACGGTATGGTCGCCAGCCTTCCGCCATTGCTATTATTGCTTCTTTGCTGGTCTCCTTTGGGAGTTGCTTTATTTGCCGGAGGGCGTTCATCATCGCCAGGTCGCCCGTTGGAAATACGTCAACGCGTTGCAATACAAACAACAGGTAAATATCCACCGTCCAGTCGCCAATACCTTTTATCTTTTTCAAATCGGTTCTTATAGCGTCGTCCGTACCAGCACCCATTTTTTTCAAATCCAATTTTTTTGTATGGAAGGCTTCCGCCAGGCATCTTATGTAAACGGTTTTTTGCCGGCTAAAATAACAGGCCCGCAGGTCTGCGTCGGATAACAAGATTACATTTGCGGGCGTAATAGCACCAATTTTTTGCCGCAATTTTTCCAGTGCCGCTTTTGCAGCAGCCAGTGAAACCTGTTGTTCCAGTATGATGTGTACCAGCGATTCAAAACTTGCTGGCCTGCTCCACATCGGCGGGTATCCATATGCCTTCAGTATAGACTGCAAATGTAGATCTCTCTTTGCAAGCTGACCACAAAGCTGCTGAAAATTTTCTTTGTTGAATTGCATTCGCCAAAATAAAAAGAGGGGGGAAAAAAGATTTACATGCAGCGCCTTGTATGCTAAAATCAGTGACCCCGGGTAGCTACCAGGCATGATTTATTTACTACCCGTTGGCGCGCTTTGCCTTGAACTTAGCGATGGCTTCTTTTGTAAACTTGCTCACCACCAGTCTTCCGCTGATGGCGGCACGCTCGGCCAGCAACTGGTCCCAGTGTTCGGTTCCCTTCCAGAATATTTGTTTCATTTCCGAAAGCGCTTCGGGGTTGGCATGCGCCAGGGTATTGGCCAGCCTTGCAATGGATTCATCCATTTCTGCGATGCTGTGGTGTATTTCCGCAAACAGGCCTTTGCGTTTTGCCCATTCGGCATTGCGCCACATACCGGCATCAATGGCCAGGTGACTGAATGCGGCATTGCCTGTTTTCCGCTCAATCACTGGTCCTACCACAAACGGACCGATGCCAATGGCCAGTTCGCTCAGTTTTACTTCAGCGGATGCCGTAGCAATGGCGTAATCAACCGCTGCCAGCAATCCTACCCCGCCGCCTACGCATTTGCCTTGTATACGTCCAATAACCAGCTTTCCACAGGTACGCATGGCGTTAATCACCCGCGCAAAACCGCTAAAGAAAATACGCCCTTCTTCTGCATTGGTAATAGCCGCCAGTTCATCAAACGAAGCGCCGGCGCAAAATGCTTTCTCACCCGCTGAACGCAGGATGATTAGTTTGGTATCGGCATTTAACCCGGCATGGTGAATTTCTTGTGCCAGATCATTGAGCATTTTACCGGGCAGCGAATTGCTTTGCGGATGAAAGAATTCGATGGTGGTAATGCCGGAATGGTCTGAGTGGGCGCTGATGTACGATTCTAACATAGCCAACAAATTAAGAGAGAAAATAAATAAAACAAGTGAACCAGCGATGCGCTGTTTCCCAAATTATTAAATGCGGAAAATAACGCCTTCAGTAAATTCACTTTAAAGTTAAGGAACATTCAATCTTTCAAAATAAAAAATGAAACCCTGCTTTCGCATACTGAAAAATACCTGCAGGAAAATAAATACCAGGATTTTTTAACCTGAAATCATCAACCAGGTTTCAATACTGAAATAAACCCTGGATACTTTCTTAAGCCAGCCAAATGCATCGATGCTGTGCATTGCTTCAGCTGCAAAAGGAAGTTCGTTCAGTAACAACATCGGGCTTAAAAAAGCACCGCCATCACCGCGTCCAATAACAGCTGGCCCTCACCATACCGTGTATCCAGCGACCGGCTACATAATTTGCAAGCTTACGCATGTGGCATCCTTTAATGAAGCTGTGAATTATTTCAAAAGATATAGACAGCTGTTTGGCGCCATTGCCTGCTTTTACCGAAAAAAAAGACAAAAAAAATGCCGCTCGTAAGCGGCAATCAATCCATTTATACAATCTATTTAAGCAGCCTGCTTTTTATCAATTGCCGTACACAAAAGCTTAAAAATTTCTTCAACATTGCCTTCGCCCTTTACCAGCTCTACCTTGTTAAATTGGTTGTAATAATCTGCCACCGCCGATGTCTTGCTATGGTATTCAATGATTCTTGCCCTGATAACTTCTTCCTTGCTGTCATCGCTACGACCGCTGGTGAGGCCACGGTTAAGCAAGCGTTTCACCAATTCTTCTTCGCTCACCTTCAGCGCCAATACCACGTTAATGGCTGCCCCATATTGCCCCAGCAACGCATCAAGCGCCTCCGATTGCGCTTTGGTACGGGGGAATCCATCAAACAAAAAACCTTTTGACTGGGGATTGGCCGCCAGCGCAGAACGAATCATGCCAATCACCACCGCATCCGGCACCAGTTGTCCCTGGTCCATTAATTTCTTTGCTTCCAGTCCAAGGGCTGTCTGTCCGGAAATTTCACTGCGCAGGAGATCTCCGGTAGACAGGTGCTTTAACCCGTATTTCGCCATCAGTTTTTCAGACTGTGTGCCTTTTCCGCTTCCGGGGGGACCAAATAAAATTAGATTGAACATAATTACTACTTAACCTTTTGGAGAAGAACAAATATAAAGGAACAGCCTTAAAATTCCTTTAACAATTTTAGGCTGATTTTTTAGCGATTTACTAATTTCCAGGATTGTTAAAAGGGGCAAAACGGCCCGAGACGAACAATCTCTGTAAACCATTGATACGTAGATTTGTTATATAATTAAACGGATGAAAAAGATAAAAATTTTTGCCCTGATATGCTTGCTGCCTGCGGTGTTTGCAGAATGCACGTATTCGCAGTCGGCCTCAAACAAAAAAACAAACAACATGGATACCACTAACAGAACAAATCCGGTTTTTTCCAGAACGGATACCAAACCGGTGAATATGAGTGATGAAGAATGGAGAAAAATTTTGCCGGCAGACGTTTACAATATTGCCCGGCAGAAAGGAACTGAACGTCCGTGGACGAGCGCCTTTGAAACGTCAAAGGAAATTGGAATTTATTACTGTGCCGTTTGCGGAAACGCATTATTTAAGAGTGATACAAAATTTGAAAGTGGATGCGGATGGCCCAGTTTTTATGAGCCTATCAGCAAAACCAGCATCATTTACATTCCCGATAATACGATGGGTATGAAGCGGACAGAAGTAGAATGCGGCAGGTGTAAGTCTCACCTAGGACATGTATTTGATGATGGCCCGCCACCTACTGGATTGCGCTATTGCATCAATGGGGTAGTACTTGATTTTGAAAAGGCGAAAGACGCAGAGAAGCAGTACAATGAAAAGAAAACCGGCCAGTAAATGGTGCAATAAAAGCATTAAAAAAGCCGCAGCTGATGAGCTGCGGCTTTTTATTTATATAGAATAAGCGTTACGCTTTTTTAAGATCAATGTTCAGTGTAATTTCCACTTCTTTTCCTACTATCGCACCACCTGTTTCTGTGGCTGCATTCCATTTTAAATTATAGTCGAACCGGTTAATCGTTGTTTTCGCTTTAAAGCCAATATGCGTTCCACCCATTGCCGCGGAGGTAAGTGTACCGCCGTAGGTTACATCAAAAGAAACTGGTTTGGTAATGTCCCTGATGGTAAGATCGCCGGTTAATTTATATTTACTGTTGCCCAGCGATTGGAAAGATTTGCTTACAAACTTAATCTGCGGAAATTTTGCGGCGTTAAAGAAGTCATCAGATTTTAAATGTTTGTCCCTGTTCTCATTATCGGTGTTGATGGAATTTACATCCGCTGTAAAATTGATTACCGCATCCGTAAAATCTGGTTTTGAGCTGGTCATACTGCCATCAAAAGATTTGAAACTGCCGTCTACATCAGATACAACCAGGTGAGAAACGGAGAACCGCACATTGGTGTGGGCTTTATCCAGCACCCAGCTGCCCGGTGCCTGAACCGAAGGCTGAACCTTGTTGACCGTTGAAGCAGCGCTGTCTTTGTTAATTACTGAAAACGCTGAACCCAGGACCAATGCACCTGCTACAGCCGAAAATAAAATGATTTTTTTCATACAATAATTTTTAATGTTTAAACTTTGATAAAGATAGGGATAAATTTTGTTCTATACCGCATTACTGTTTCATTTTTGTGGTTTGTTAACAGTAAAAGGCTAAATAAGGAGAAACTGATAACTTTTGCTGCTGCTGCGGTTAACAGTATTTTTGCATAAACCACTGGCAGATATGAATCATTTAAAACTTTCGCAGCTATCAGAAACCCTGGTCGGCTCCGAAATTGTAAAACTTGGCGGCGAAATCAGGGACCGGATACGTCAGGGAGAACAGATCTATAATTTTACGGTCGGCGATTTTGACCCTGCGATATTTCCCATCCCAAAAGAACTGGAAGACGCAATTGTAGATGCCTACAGGAAACATTTTACCAACTACCCTGCTGCAGAAGGCAACCTTGACCTGCGCGAGGCCCTTGGCGTGTTTATGCGAGACCGCCAGCAATTGGATTACAGTCCGGCAGAAATACTGGTAGCCGGAGGTGGTCGCCCGCTAATTTATTCTTTGTTCCGGGCTATATGCGACGCCGGCGACAAAGTTATTTATGCGGTGCCGTCCTGGAACAATAACCACTATGCAAACTTTGTGGGTGCCGAACATATTGTGGTGGAGGCTGGCAAAGAAAATAATTTTATGCCAACAGTAGCGCAGCTGCGCCCGCATATCAAGGGCGCTACGCTGCTGGCTTTGTGCTCTCCGCAAAATCCCACCGGCACCACTTTTACGAAAGCAGATTTGGAAGCTATTTGTGATTTGGTGGTAGCAGAGAATAGCCAGCGCGGCGCAACAGAAAAAAAGTTATACGTAATGTACGATCAGATGTATTCCTTGCTGACGTTCGGAAAAATCGTTCATTATAACCCGGTATCGCTTAACCCGGCCATGCGGCCATACACTATTTTTATTGATGCTATCAGCAAAGTATTCGCTGCTACAGGAGTAAGGGTTGGCTGGTCGATGGGACCGGTAGCAATCATCGACAAGATGAAAGCAATCATGACGCACCTGGGATCATGGGCGCCAATGGCCGAGCAGAAAGCCGTAGCGGCCTATCTTCCGCAGAAAGAAAATATTGACCGGTATTTAACCCAGTTTAAAAAAGAGGTCGAGTTACGCCTGAACGGCTTGTATAACGGACTGCAGGAATTAAAAAATGAAGGCTTCCACGTAGATGCCATTGCACCCCAGGGCGCTATATATCTAACCGTACAATTCAACTTTACCGGCAAGCACACGGCGGCCGGACTGCTGCTCGCCACACAGGCTGACATTACTGCTTATTTGCTGGACGAAGCAAAGCTGGCGGTGGTACCGTTTTATGCGTTTGGAGCGGCCGCTAGTTCAAGCTGGTACCGGCTGAGTGTTGGTACTTGTAAAAAACACGAAATAGAACTGGTAATAAAATCACTCAGGGATGCCTTGTGCAAACTGGTTTAAAACAATAAAAGCCCCGCTATCGGGGCTTTTACAAATATTTTACTGGCAGGGTGATCGTTATTATAGGGGTAAAAACTACGAATCCAATTAATTCTTATTGCAAACAAACTGGAAAGGCTTCAACTCAGGCTGGTGTATAACCTGGACTATCTTTTTCCGGTTATGCAACACCTTGTGTTTTGTAACGTCAAATACTTCGTGCGCTGTGCAAAAACTGTCTACTGTTTCAAGTTGAAACAATAATGAGTTGAGTTTTTCTAATTCTAACTCAATCTGATACTGGTTCATAGATTCATCTTTCACCAGGACAAGCAAATCCCTGTTAGTAGCCTTCATGTCTTATTAGATTTTAATATCCAACATAACCCTTGTGTATTCCACAACCACAATTCTTTCCAGAGGCCCGGCGCTCACTACTACAGCTTACCGCCAGTACCGCTATAATCAATAATAAGAATAATAAAGTATTGTTTTTATTTTTCATGGTTTGGAGTTTCTAAATTAAACTATTTTGCTTACAAAATAGTATTTCCCATTTATTCAAATATAAAACATTAACAAATTAATACGCTTCCATATACAGTATTGATCGCACCGCTCGACTGGGGGCTGGGCCATGCCACCAGGTGTGTACCGGTGATCGAAAAACTCTTAAATACTGGTTTTAAAGTCATTATAGCCGCGGAGGGGGATCAGAAAATACTATTGCAATCGGAGTTTCCGGACTTGGAAATGGTTGACCTGCCGGGCTACCGGATAAAATTTGGCGCATCAAAGTGGCGCACAATTTTGAAAATTATTTTACAAGTCCCCAAATTATTGATAGCAATCAATATGGAAAACAAGTGGTTGCGAAAATATTGTAAAAGTAAACACTTAGATATTGTTATCTCAGATAATCGATTCGGACTGTATCACCGGAATATTATTTCTGTTTTTATTACACACCAGCTTTTAATAAAGACGTCGCTGAGTACAATGGTGGATGCGATGGTGCAGCGTATCAATTATCATTTTATAAAAAAATTCAATTATTGCTGGGTGCCAGACGCGCCCGGCGCTATTTCCCTCGCGGGTCAGTTGTCGCATCCGTTGGCTAAACCCAGTACTCAACTGCTGTATATTGGCGTACTATCCCGGATTAAAAAAATATCAATACCGCTGAGCAGTCAACTGCTTGTGTTGCTGTCAGGACCAGCGCCTCAGCGAAGTATTGTAGAAAAAATTATACTGGCACAGCTGATAAATTTAAATTACCGCATTGTACTGGTAAGAGGATTGCCAGGCGCTGCCGATGCACTTATGGTACCTGAAAATATTAGCGTCTTCAACCACCTCTCCGCGGCGCAGTTGCAACAAGCCATCAATGAAGCAGCGATTATCATATGCCGGTCTGGTTACAGTACCCTCATGGATGTATTGCCATTAGGTAAAAAGTGCATCCTGATCCCAACACCGGGCCAGGCCGAACAGGAATATCTCGCGGAATGGCTGGCGCAGCAAGGCCATGCTGTCACCGCTTCACAGGATACATTCGTGTTACCGCATTTGATTGAACAGGCCCGCGGCTTGCAGGTGGCGGATCTTTCCGTACTAAAAGAAGGCGGGTTGCTGGACGATGCCATTGCGCTATTAATAACGCGGCTGAATGTGCGCCAATAGCTGGTTAAATAGTTATGTGGCGGCAAAGAATTTAATACATCCTGGCGTTCCACTTTCTGGCGTTGAACAATTGCTTTATTAACTGCAGCCGAACAACCCAGCAGTAAAAATCATTCCTGTAATTTTGGATAGTCGTAGAACAACAAATCCCTGGCAGTATTCGCAAATTCGCCCCAGTTGTCAACCTCCGCCTTCACGGCAAATATGCCACAGGTGGGAATATTGTCTGTCGTAACCGCAGTAGCAAGCGAATTGGCAAAGTCAGTAATACCAGGATTATGAGAAAAAATAGCAATGCTGTTAAAATTATTATCGATGCCGGCGATTAAATTAGAAAAAAACGATGCCGGTGCGAGGTATAAACCTTTTTCAAAAATAATCTCATCCGTACTGTAATTGTAGGCGGCAGCAAATTGCAGGGCAGTGGCTTTTGCGCGTTTTGCGGGACTGGAAATAAATGCGTCAATAGCAGGTACGCGTAATAAAAGGCGACTTGCCATTTCATCCGCGTTTTTTTGCCCACGGGCATTCAGGGGACGATCAAAATCAGCTACGCTGGCATTATCCCAGCTGCTTTTTGCATGACGTACCAGTAAAAGCGTTTTCATATGTGAAAATATAGCATTATCATTTTCTCACATTGAATTACCGCATTTTTTGAAATTAAAAACAGGCCTGTTTTATAGTGGTTTTCGCAAAAGGAAAATTAGTTTAAAAACGGTCTGCGAATTTACATATAAATTCCCAAATCGGGACAGCTGCGCACACAAATTTTAAATTAATATCCCCTTACATTTTTCTTTTCTACATAATTGATAAAAGCCTTGTTTACTACGCGGTTACCTCCCGGCGTTGGATAATTGCCGGTGAAATACCAATCCCCGGTATTGGTGGGGCAGGCGTTGTGCAGTGATTCTATGGTCTGGTAGATAACCTGCACCGGAATTTCAAGTCCTTCCGGTGTAATAAGCTGTGCAATCTTGTTGGAAATCTCCTCCGTCGTAAAAGGTTTGTAAATCTGGCGCACTACATTTTCAGTATGCAACTGTCCGGTGCGTGACAGCTCCAGGCAACGGTCGTACAGCTCCTGCAACAGGTCTTCTTTATCGTGTTCTTTGAGCAGTTCCATTGCTGCGCGAAAGGCGATAAAGTCGCCCAGCTTACTCATGTCTATGCCATAGCAATCCGGGTAGCGAATCTGCGGCGCAGAAGAAACAATGATTATTTTTTTGGGCCGCAGCCGGGAGAGCATGCGTACAATGCTTTCTTTCAGCGTCGTACCCCTTACAATTGAGTCGTCAATTACCACAAGGGTATCTTCATCTTTGCGCAGGGTGCCATACGTAATGTCATAAACGTGCTGTACCATTTCATTACGGTTAGCATCTTCCGTAATAAAAGTGCGCATTTTTACATCTTTTATAGCAATTTTTTCGATGCGTATGCGCCGGTTGATCATCTCGGACAGCTTCTCATCATCATAATTCTTGCCCCATGATAATATCCGCTGCACCTTCACCTTATTCATATAATCTTCCATGCCCTTCTGCAAGCCGTAAAAAGCCACTTCCGCAGTGTTCGGTATAAAAGAAAAAATAGTATTTTTTAAATCATGGTTAATGGAATTCAATACTGCATCACTCAGGTTGTATCCCAGTGCATTTCTTTCCCGGTAAATTTTTTCATCGTTGCCGCGTGAAAAGTAGATGCGTTCAAAGCTACAGGCCCTTCTTTCTTTAGGTGCCAGTATCTGTTCGATGCTGTAATCGCCGTTGGCCCGAATAATGAGCGCCTGCCCGGGCATCAGCTCTTTCACTTCGTTCTCACCCACGTTAAAGGTGGTCCGTATAGCGGCTCTTTCAGAAGCGGCCACAATCATGTCTTCACTGATATAATAATAAGAAGGCCTGATTCCATGTTCATCGCGCATCACAAAAGCATCTCCATTGCCAATTAATCCGCCGATGTGGTAACCGCCGTCAAACAGTTTGGTCGCTTTTTTCAGCACATTCACGATGTCCAGGTGACCGGGGTCTGCTTCGTCCTCTTTTACCATAAAGTGATGAACCACTTCCATCATGGCGGCCAAATCACTCTGGCGCTGAAACTCACCCGGGTCAATATTAATCAGCGAAAACAGTTCTTCTGTGTTCACTAAATTAAAATTCCCGGCGAGGGCCAGGTTGCGTACCGGAATGGTATTTCTTTTTATGAAAGGATGACAGAAATCTGCGTTATTTTTTCCCTGCGTGCCGTATCTCAAATGACCCAGCAGCAACTCGCCAAGGAATCGTACATGCCCTTTCAACAGGCCGGGGTGTTTTTTAATATCTGGCTGATACTTTTCCAGATCGGCTATTTCTTCAGACACTTGCCTGAATAAATCTGCTATTGGCTGCGGCGCCACACTTCTGAGGCGTTGTAGAAAAGGATAACCCGGTTCAACATTCAGCTTTACAGACGCAATCCCGGCGCCATCCTGGCCGCGGTTGTGCTGCTTTTCCATCAGCAGGTACAGCTTGTTGAGGCCGTACAAAACAGTGCCATATTTTTGCTGATAATATGGAAGAGATTTACGTAAACGAATGAGGGCCAGGCCACATTCATGTTGAATAGCATCACTCATGGTAGGAAATGAGGCGCAAAAGTAAGCCGAGTTTACGAGATAAAAAACCTTTAAATAAAGGCAAGCAACTGTTTTTCAAAATAAACCCGGCCCGCCTGCACGGGAAGCTTTGTAAAGCTTTTATATACAACCCACTAGCTATTCACTACCCGGCTAATGCAGATAACGTTAAAAACCTTGCTTCATGGTGCAGCAAATTTTATTAAACGTAACCAGCCGAACTGTTGATGAAGTTGACCAGCGATGCAGAATTTTTAAGTTTCAATTTTTTAAGAATGTTGTGCCGGTGCACTTCCACTGTTTTAAGTGAAATGTCCAGTTGACTGGCAATTTCTTTGGAGGAATGACCTTCGCGGATATGATGAATGATCTGCATTTCCCTTTCCGTGAGTGAATTGATGCTGGGCGTATCCTGGTTATCATCCAGCAACTGGTCAGAAATGATTGTTTTGATCTCGTCACATACATATTTATTGCCCCTGTATACTTCTGTTATGGCATTGAACATTTCTTCTTTGGAAGAATTTTTAGTTACATAGCCTCTTGCGCCGACCTGCAACATCTTTTTTGCATAAGCCGGTTGGGAATGCATCGAAACACCAATTACCTTGGAATCAGGAGATGCTTTACGGATTTTCTCCGTGGCTTCAAAGCCGTTAAAAGGAGCCATGTTAATGTCCATCAGGACTATGTCGGGCGTTAGCTCTTTCGCCAGTTCTACCGCTTGCTCTGCATCGCCACATTCCGCCACTACTTCAAAACGCTCGTCGCTGTTAAGAATATACGTCCATGTTTCACGGATAAGCTTGTGATCGTCCGCAATCAAAATAGTAATCTTTCCCATACTCCGTAATTTAATTGTTATGAATTGGTACCTTAATAAAAAGCCTGCATCCTTTTCCGGGTGCAGTAATAATGTCTACTTCGCCATCAAAAAGATGTGCCCTGCTCTCTATATTTGAAAGGCCTACGCCTTTTTTGAATTTTACTTTTTCCAGTTCAAACCCTTTCCCGTTGTCAACAATTGAAAGGTTAATAAGTTTTCCGTTCAGTTTTAAATCAATATTAATGGTGGACGCTGCTGCGTGTTTCAACACATTGCTTACCTGCTCCTGCATAATACGGAACAACATCAGTTTCTGTTTGTCGTTAATGAGATTGTCGAAATCGCCGCTATAGGTGAACTGCACCTGCAACCGCGTGGTCATGCGCAATGATTCCACCAGGTCATTTACAGATTCAATCAAACCCAGGTCTTTCACACTGGGTGGCACCAACGCTTTTGAAATATGTCGTATTTCATTAATAGCAGTAAAAATACTGTCGGCACTTCTTTTAATAAGTGCATCTTTTTGTTTGGTGTCTGTTTTTGCGAGTTCGAGGTAAAGTTTAGCAGTTGATAAAATCTGGTTTACATTATCATGCAATTCTTTGCCTATTTCTGCCCTTTCTTTTTCC
>JBDSEV010000041.1:0-28578 GCA_039919885.1 Chitinophagaceae bacterium | reverse complement strand
CTTTGAATATATTTGACCTGCAATTTTGTGATCATCTTATTGTTCGTTTTTCTGAAATGTATTTATTCTCCCATCCCGGTAAACTTTATTTTTTCATTCTGATTATTGGCCTGGCAGCTATTGTACCGGGTTGTACCATTCCTAAGAAATACGCGCATGGAAAACCATTCGTGTACGCAACAAATATAAACATACAGGGCAATCTCTCCAGTACTGAAAAAGCCGACTTAAAATTACAATTGCAAAACCAGGTGGACGATAGCCTGAAATTGAGGCTGAAAACGGTTTTTCCTACTATCAAGCAACTGGTGAAACCGCCTGTATTTGATACCGCCGCCGCACTGCGATCGGTTCTTTTTATGAACAACCTTTTGAATGCACAGGGTTATTATACATCTGTTATTACCTGGGACAGTTCCCTGTCTGTAAAGCGCGATCAGCAACGCGTATCTGTAAATTTTAATATTTTACCAGGTAAGCGCTATACGTTTGATACCATTGTTTACCAATTACAGGATTCTGCGTTGCAATTGCTGGCACTCACCCGAAAAAACGGTTCACTGTTAAAAAAGGGGCAACCGTATTTGGTTGAAATTATTGCCGCAGAAATGGACCGCCTCGTGGAATTATTCAGGAACAACGGGTACTACAAATTCTCCAGGGACGATTTAAACGCAGAAAGGGATACCATTTTTGCAGCTTTAATTAACCCTTCCCTGGATCCTTTTGAACAACTTCGGTTATTGCAGCAGGTAAAAAACCGGCAGGAGAATCCTGTTATGAACGTGGTAGTACAATTGCGCAACCCGGCAGCGCTTAGCCATTTCCGCAAATACTATATACGCAATGTAAATATTTATCCCGACCTGGCGCTACTGGAAGATACCGCAGCAGCAAAATATGATTCGGCAAACATCAACGGTATACATGTGTTCAACCGGTATGGCAAGTTTAAACCTGCTTTTATTGCGTCCCGGTCTGCGCTCCGGCCGGGAGAATTGTTCCGCCTGCGCAATTCTACCCGTACCTATACCAATTTTACGGAGCTGAATACTTTTGTGCAGGTGACGGTTGATATGGCCGAGCTGGGGGACTCATTGTCGCCTGCACTCGATGTACTGGTAAGAATGTACCCAATGAAAAAACAGGATGTCAGCGTTACCGTGGACGCCAGTTATAATACCGCCGACATCATTACTACCGGCAACCTTTTTGGCGTAGGCCTTAATTTTGGTTTGAACAACCGCAACGTGGCGAAGCAAGCCATTCAATCAAGTACCAACCTGCGCACGGGCGTGGAAATAAACCTGGGTGATAAGTTCATCCAGACATTGCAGACGAGTTTGTCGCACAATATCAGTTTCCCGAGACTGGTATTACCACAATCGCTGTTGCGCAATTTTAAAAAGCTCGATTCGCTGCGGTCACAGCGGACTCTCCTGAGTTTTAGTGGTGCCTATACAGACAGGCGCGATTTTTACGCATTGAAATCGCTCAATGTATCATTAGGCTACCAGGCCACCAGGAGCCGCCGGCAGCGTAAAAGTCATACCTGGTTTTTTAGTCCGCTGAATGTAGAATATGTTCAACTCACCAAAAGAGATACGTTAATTAAGTTGATTGAACAGGTGCCCAACCTCAAATATTCATTTAACGATGGACTGGTTATCAGCACCGTTCTTGGATACAATTATTTGCAGACAGCGGCAGACGGTGTTAAGAAAAACGAGGTACGGGTAGGACTTGAAGAGAGCGGCGGGCTCACAGGTTTAATAAAGAGACTTGACAGGGACGCCAACCTGTCGCGCTTCATTAAAATTGATGCGGATTTTAAGCATTATATCAATTTTAAAAAATCGGCCCTGGTTTTCCGCTTGTACGGTGGCATCGGAATTCCTTATGGAAAAAATGCAGACGGTTCAAAGGAACAGCTGCCGTTCTTTAAATCTTTTTATGCAGGCGGGCCTTACAGTATGCGGGCCTGGCAGGTAAGGCAATTGGGCATTGGCTCTTCTACGTATTTTAACGCGGACACGTTAAAAACAGTAGACCGCTTTGGCGATATTCAACTGGAAGGAAACATTGAGTACCGTTTTAACCTTGGTTATTTATTTGGAATTAAAATTAAAAGTGCCCTCTTTACTGATATCGGCAATATTTGGTACCGCACTACATATAACAATCCTGATTTTAAAGGCGCCGAGTTTAACATCAATAAACTGTATACAGATATTGCGGTGGGCGCGGGAACCAGTTTGCGTGCTGATTTCGACTATTTCCTGATCCGGTTCGACTGGTCGTATAAAATAAAAAACCCCGTTTATTCTTACGAAAATTACGGGTGGTTTCATGATGTCCAGCTGCTGAAAGGGCAATTTCAGCTGGGTATCAATTATCCTTTCTAATCATTTTACAGTTCTGCCGCTACCTGCGCCTCCAGCTGTTGAATAGATAAGGCATCGCCGAGTTTAAAATCTCCAATGGCTGTTCTGCACAGGCTTCCCAGGTAACCGCCGCAACCAAGGGCAGCACCAAAATCATTTGCCAAACTGCGTATATAGGTACCCGTGGAACAAACCACCCTGAACCGCAGCTCAGGCATTTCAATAGAAGTGATGTCAAATGTCTTAATAAAGAGCTTACGGGGTTCCAGTTCAATAGTCTCTCCACGCCGCGCCAGTTCATATACCCGTTTACCGTCTTTTTTTATGGCCGAATGCATTGGTGGCACTTGCAATATATCTCCCGTAAAAGGTTGCGTAGCGGCTTTTATTTGCGCTTCCGTAATCGCGGAACTATCCTTAAAATCGCGGGGCTCGCTTTCCAAGTCAAAGGTGGGCGTGGTGGCACCCAGCACAATGCTGCCGGTGTATTCCTTTTCCTGGGCCATGTACTCGTTGATACGCTTCGTAAATTTTCCCGTACAAACAATCAGCAAACCGGTAGCCAGGGGATCCAAGGTGCCTGCATGTCCAACTTTTTTTATTTTGATAAGGTTGCGTACTTTCCTAATCACATCAAAGGAAGTCCACCCATAAGGTTTATCAATAAGTAAAAACTGGCCTTCTTCGTATTTATTAAGGGTGTTCTGCAAAAGTATTTTTGCCGAAGATAAGGATAGTAATGTGCCAACAGGACAAATGTGGAAGTGAGGTAAATTGCTGTCTGAATACTACCTGCTTAAATTGCCTGGCGGGCTTTTAGTTCGAGGTATTTATTAAGCGCATTCACGGTCACGTGCTGCGGAGGTGTTAGAATTGAAAGGATGCCATATTGTTGCAGCTCTTTAACAATGAGCTTTTTTTCAAAAGCAAATTTCTCTGCGATGGTTTTTGTGTAGACTGATTCTACATTGCCCGCGGGCGTTTCAGTGAGCTCGCGCAGTTCCGTATTTTCAAAAAAAACGACCAGCAGTAAGTGATGCTGCGCCATTTTGCGCAGGTAAGGCAACTGCCTTTGCAGCCCCGTCATGCTTTCAAAATTTGTAAACAACACCAGCAGGCTGCGTTGGGTGATGCGGGTGCGGACATGCGCATACAGGCGCTCAAAATCACTTTCCAGGTAGCGCGTTTTCTGGTTATACAAAGTTTCCAGGACTGACTGCATCTGGGTGGCTTTTCTGTCAGCCGTTAAAATGGTACCTAATTGTTCTGAAAAGGTGATCAGGCCGGCCCGGTCCTGTTTCAGCAGCGCCACATTGGTAAGCACCAATGAGGCATTAATGGCATAATCCAGCAGGCTTAATCCTTCAAATGGCATTTTCATCGTGCGGCCTTTGTCAATGACACAATATATCTGCTGGCTTTTCTCATCGGTAAAATGATTGACCATCAGCTGACCTTTTCTGGCTGTTGCTTTCCAGTTAACGGTGCGGAAATCGTCTCCCCATACATATTCTTTGATCTGTTCAAACTCCATGCTGTGTCCAATCCTGCGCATTTTTTTTATGCCGGCTTCGCTTAACCGGTTGTGGATTGCCATGAGCTGGTATTTCCGCATTTGCAGGTAAGATGGATATACGGGCACCATGCGGGTTTCATCAAAACGAAAACGGCGTTTTACCAACCCGACTACCCCGCGCACATACAAGTTGATGGTACCAAATTCATACGCCCCCCTTTTTACTGGTCGCAAATAGTAGTCAATAACCTTTGCGGCCCTGGCTGCAACGGTGGCCTTAAATAAAATGTCCCGTCGCTGGAACTGGGTGGGTATTTCGTCTATTATTTCTACGTGTACAGGAAAACCATAAAAATTTTCAACATCAAGCCGAACGGGATTTTCGTCGCCGTTGCTAAAACGATCGGCATGGCTGCGCGTAGCAAACATGCCGCGGTTATTGGTGAAAAGCATCAGATAATCGGCTATACAAAAAACCAAAATAGCAATCAGGGCAGCGTATGGTATCACCCCCATGGTTGTTATAAAAAACCGCAGCAGAAACAGCACCGCGCAGGTACACAGCGCAGCATAAAAGCGGCGCGTAAAAAACAAATCACCAATATATTTTTTCCTAATCTTTTTCAATACGCTGTACCAGGCTTTATTTGATAAATAACCGATTCATATTCCGGGCTTCACTCCCCGCATGGTGTAGCATTAACGCGGCACTTCAATTTTTTTCAATATTGTTTCAATTATCTCATCTGCGGTCACTCCTTCCATCTCCTTCTCGGGTGTAAGAATGATGCGGTGGCGCAGTACCGGCGGTGCAACCGATATTACATCGTCTGGCGTTACAAAATCACGGCCGCGCATCGCCGCAAATGCTTTTGCTCCTTTCAATATGGCCACGGAGGCGCGCGGTGAAGCACCCAGGTAGAGTGATTTATTATTGCGTGTTTCATGCACAATCTGCGCAATGTATTCCAGCACTTTCGGTTCTATAAAAAGGCCGCTCACCTGCCTGCGGTAATTTTCAATTTCATCTGCGGTAAGCACGCGTTGTACCACATCATTGAAGTGCGTGGTCTTACCCTCATGGGTGTATTGCAAAATTTTAATTTCTTCTTCCATGCTAGGGTACTGCACGCTTATTTTAAATATAAAGCGATCCAACTGCGCTTCCGGCAGCCGGTAAGTACCTTCCTGTTCGATGGGATTTTGTGTTGCCAGCACTAAAAACGGAGCGGGCATCTGGTAGGTGACCCCGTCAAAAGTAATTTGCTTTTCTTCCATTACCTCAAACAATGCAGCCTGTGTTTTTGCGGGCGACCGGTTGATCTCATCTATCAAAACTATATTGCTGAAAATGGGACCCTGTTTGTAAAAAAACGAACCGTTCTGCGGATTGAACACGGAAGTACCCAATACATCGCTGGGCATCAGGTCTGGCGTAAACTGAATGCGTGAAAATTTTACATCAATACTTTTTGCAAGCAACTTTGCCGCCAGTGTTTTCGCTACTCCCGGCACACCCTCAATCAGCACGTGTCCGTCTGCGAGTATCGCAGCCAGCATCAGGTCTACCATTTGCGTCTGTCCAACAATTACCTTGGCAATTTCGTCTTTAACACGTTGTATGGCGGCATTGAGCCCGGTCAGGTCTGTACGGTTCATGTTTACTGCTTGTTCCATAATTTATTTTGCTTTTGCGTAGAATGAATCAATCTGGTTACTTAACTGTAGCAGTGCCTGGTCTGTGATTTGCGGACTGTCGTTAATTTCATAGATCAGGTTCACCAAATCCCTGGTTTCGTTTTCACTGACCCCGGTTTTTTTAGCCAGCAGCTGAGTAAATTCATCATTGAGCTGGCTGGTACTTAAATAAAATCCCGAGCGCACAAATTCCATAAAATAGTTTATTTTTTTAAGCGCGATATTTTTATTGTCGTGCTGGTTAAAATAAACACTTCCAACGGTCTGCACAAAATCCAACGTGCTGTTCCGCGGCGGGGCAATGATGGGTATTATCCGCTGTTTCCGTTTCATCTCAAATAATATAAACAAAACGATGGTGAGTACGCTTAAGCGGAATGCCCACCGCAGCCAGGGATTGCTGAGGATAAACCGCAGCGGGTTGTCTGAACCCTCCGGCCCCAGCTTGTAATATTCATCCCAATAGATTTTTTTAATATTTTTTGGCAGGTAAGAGAGTGCTGTGGCCGTGTATGCAGCGTTGCCGGCAGTCAGCATAAAAGAATTGCTGAAACAAAGCGGTGCCGTGTGAATAAAAAAGGCGCCGTCACCATAAGGTATTTTGATAAAATTTATATCCTTGCGGTTATTATTGCCCAGCACAACACTGGTCGATGTATCCAGTTTCTTTAAATAACCATCAATGGTCAGCGGCGTAAAACCATAATTTACCCGCGCATGCAAAGCCGGGTTGGTAAAATTAACGGTCGCAGAATCTTTTGGTGAAAGATCGAACCGGCGGTTTGTATTGAATTTAAGCGTATCCATCAGCGGCTTGCTGAAATTTTCTGCTGAAATAAAAGCATAGTTACCGATAACCACATAGTTCAGGAGTTCATCCAAATCACCTTTGCCGAAATCCATTGCCGGCTCTATCATGAGGTAGGCCGTGTTAGAATCAGTAGCATTATTTACCTGGTTGTAGACAGGCTGCCGGTAAGCACTGACCGCAGCGCGGGGAAACAAGTCTTTTAAATGATGGTACAAAATATAAGTACCGTAAGGCGTCTTTTTATCCTTTGAAAGATTCACCGTCCAGTCTACTGGCTGCGGACGGTTCATCTCTGCCACTATATAAAGTGCCAGTACCAAAACAAATGCGATAATAAAACGTGTGTAACCTTTCACTTATAGTTGACGGTTAAATTGTTTAAATTGTTGGTGAACCGCTTCAAATTCTGTTGCCGTTATTGGAAGGTCGCCATACCAGTTGTTTTCAAATTGCAGTGTAAGGTTACTGAAAAAAGGTTGCTGCGCACTGCCCTGCAGTTCCTGCAGGTAGGCTATATTGGTTTTGTTGAGCTGCCAGTTGATTAAATTTCTATCTGCCAGTTTTTTTAACGACTGCAGGTACAGCAACCGCACTGCCAGCCGGTAGTTATTGTTTTGGATGGCCAGGTCAATGGCCTCGTCAAAGTTGATGCTATGAATATCCTCGTCAGATACTGAATAGCCCATTCCGGTACCCGCATTTCTTTTAAACAGGCCGGCTTTGCCCATACCGCTGACTTTGTAAATAAAGTATCCGAGTACAAGAATTGCCAGTAGAGTAAGGGTGCTCTTAAAAGCTACCGCGCCACCCCTGGTACTGAGAATGCGCCCGATGCGGTTCCAGAACCAGTCCCAGAAACGGTCCCACAAAGACCTTGGTGGCTCCTTATACCGGTTGTATTGAAAATCTTTATCGGCTTTATAGGTGTTTAGCTCGCTGGCATTGAACGATCGGCTGTCGGTTGCAGCAGAATCATATCGTATGTCCTGCTGTGCCAGGCAGGCATGCATAAAAAATAAAAATATAAAAACGACTACTGGCCGCATGCGTTAGTATTGTTCTTCTACGTTATCAAAATTATTTTTATCGCTGCCAATACTATCGATGCGGTTGAGTATACCGGTGCCATCACGCTGTTCAGTAAGTGAAAAATACTGGAGCGATGCAGAAATAAAATAGATAATATAAAAAGTAAACGAAAAGATATTCAGGAAAGACGTAACGATGCCAACAGTGGCACCAATATTTTTTGTAGTGAAATAAGCTGCCACGCCTACTATCAATCCTACTACCAAACTGATGATACTGCTGCTGACATAATAAATAATCAGGGCCACGAGGTAAACAGCAAATGCCGGCCAGAAATTTCCTTTAATAATTTCAAAGCAACGGTTAAAGGCAGTGCCCATATCTGCATCCTCAATCACCACCACGCAGGTAAAGGGAAGGAATACCACCCATAAATAAACACCGGGTGCAAAACAGAAGATGGCGCCGAATATGGTGAGCAATCCAATGGGAATGGAATAGAAAAAAACTTTGAAGAAATATTTTTTGTAGATGGTCCAGATAGCATCGATACCCGGCTGGCCACCGTCATTGTCCAGGTAATATTTAAGATAGGCCGCCAGCACCACTTTCATTGATGCAAATGTGAGCAGCATAAAAAGTATTACCATAAAATATTCCAGGGTAAAGATTCCCGCGTATGGACTGGTACTAGCAGACCTGTCAGACACCCTGCCTGATAGAATTTGCTGTAGAATACCGCCCATGGAGTGCGACTGGTACATACCATTGAATATAGCCTGACCCAGCATAAATATGCCGCAAATAGCAAAAAAAGCCTTCAGCAGTGGCTTAATGTTCTGCCGGAGAAAAAGAAATGTGTCGTTGATATTGGCCCCGAAATCTCTTATTTTCCGGAGTTCAATCTTTTGTTCAGCCATAGTTGAAGGTTTTGGTCGCTTGCCGGTTCATTCGTGTCAGCTACCGCAGCAATGCGCCTGTGTAATTGTATAGGATAAATGATGAAATACCAGATGATAAGCGTCATTGATGCAATAAGGATCGCCAGTTTGCTCCAGACGGGCATTTGCTGGTAATGCCGGGTTACATAGCTTTCCAGCCATGCCGCCAGTATAAAAAATGGCACCAGTCCAAAAACGATTTTCATGCCATCGCGCCCGCCTTTCATTACCGCCTGGGATCGGCTGTAGGTTTTAGGAAAAAGCAAGCCGCTACCCAGTACCATGCCTGCGCAACCCGCAATTACAATCACAGACAACTCTATGGTGCCATGTATAAATATTGCCAGCACGGCCTGCTGCCCCAATTTTTTTGCTATAAAAAATTGCAGGAATGCGCCCACCATTATCCCGTTCTGTATCAGTAAAAAAACAGTGCCGATGGAGAACGTAATGCCCAGTACAAACGCAACAAACGCTACTTTGATGTTATTAAAGCCGATGGATAAAAACATAGTAAAAGATCCCTCATGTTTGTAAACACCAAACGGATCGCCTTTTTCTATATTTTCATTGGTCATGTTAACATAACCATCGCCCAGGATCAGCCTTAGAAAAGAGTCATCGTATTTGGCCGAAAGTGCCCCGGCGAAACAAAACACAATAAAAAACAGAAAAGCGTATAATAATTGCCGCTGGTACTGCTTAAAGATGAAGGGCAGTTCGTATTGCCAGAAACTGGCGATCCGTTGCTTTTTTTCTTTCTTATTCCTGTATATTTTCTGGTGAAATAAAGAAGTAACGCCGTTGAGGTAGGCAGCCGTATTGCTTTTCGGATAAAACGTACGGGCATAAGCCAGGTCGTCTGTCAGCTCAATAAAACGGTCCGCAAAAGTATCGGGGTTGTCAAAATGATGCAGCTCCGTTTCATACTGCTTCCACTTCTCCGCATTTTGTTTTAAAAACTGTGCTTCGCGCATAAGGTTAAAGAGGTAAGATAGTAGAAAATTTCATTCCTTACCAGTTTCTGTGTAGGTTTGTTTTATTTGCCGGAACACTTATTACTATCTTATCGATGAATACAATTAAAATTACTACCACCCAGAATATTGACCTGGAATATGACCTGGCAAGTGTGGGAGAGCGCATTGTGGCCTGGCTGGTGGATGTAGCTATTTTTATTGCTTATTTTTTGCTAATACTGATGGCAGTCGGCATCAGCCAGGTAGAATCTTTTATCAATAAAAATCCCTGGATAAGCATCCTGCTTATTTTCCCGTTTGTTTTTTACAACCTCGCGTCAGAGATTTGGCTGAACGGCCAGACCATGGGCAAAAAAGCAATGAAATTAAAAGTCATTAGCCTGAACGGCGAACAGGCTACCATTGGTCAGTATATGATCCGCTGGCTGTTCCGGATGGTTGATATTTATCTTTTTGAAGCCCTTGTTGCGTTTATTACCGTTGCGGTGAGCGAAAAAAAACAACGCATTGGTGATATCGTGGCCGGAACAGTGGTTATCAGAACAGTGCCTCGTTCCTCCATCGGCCAGACCATCTATGTACCCACCCCCGATCTTAATTACACGGTGTCTTTTCCGGAAGTAAGCATACTCAGGGACAAAGACATGCAACTGATAAAAGAGGTGATTATTAACGTAAACAAGACTGGCAACACGATGCTGGCTTACCAGGCGGGGGAGAAAATAAAACATACATTGAACGTACAAACCACCCTTGAGCCGTTGTATTTTTTACAGGTTTTACTGGCAGACTACAATCATATTACCGCCAGGCAATAAAATCATGCGCGCATCCAGGTAAAAGGACGAACGGGTACATTCCGCAACACCCAGAAGATCAGCACTGCAAAAAGAATTGTTTTGGCAAAAGCGGGCGAGTAAAAAACCTGCTGGCGCATTTTGGTTTTACTGAACACGTTCCAGCAAAAAACAAATGCAGCATATCCAATAATGGGTACCGCCAATACAAAGAGGATATTAAAATCCAGCGCGTCAGTAATTTTTCCATGCAAGAGTGCGGACGCTGCGCGTTGGGAACCGCAGCCCGGGCAATCAAATCCAGTAACGGAGTGAAAAATACATGCGGGATAAAAATTATTGCTGGTAGCAGGAAATAAAAAATATAGCAGTGATAAACCTATCACTGCTATAGTAACAAATATGAATTGCGCAAGCGCCTGCTTGTTCATGAATTATTCTGCAAACTGCGGGAAGACATCCACAAACCACCAAAACCCAGGGCAAAGACTGCAATTAGATATAAAACGATAAAAGCTATGCCGACAAAAAATCCAATTTTAGTCCACTTTGCCGCGTCTTTAGATGCCTGCAATGCGCCGTTATAATCACCAACCACCCATTTTGAATTTACTTGCGATGCAAAAACAATACCTGCAATACCGAAAGGCAGGCAACAAAATATTGTAACAAGAATAGATTCAACAAGCCAGTTCTTAGGAGGGGCTCCGTGTGCTGGTACCTGCTGATAGGGTTGCTGTTCCATTGTTTATTGGTTTAATGAAGAATACCACAAGTAAATAAATATTATGGGTATTTTCAAATAAAAAACGGCCACACCTGCTGGCTCAAGCCCTGGGTAAACCCGGGAAATCAAGACATGGTTTAATACGCCCTTGCAAACAACACCCTTTCTTTACTCGGCTTTCCGGATAAGATGCATACGCCTGCTTCCTGCGGATTGTTCAATGGTATACAACGGATGGTGGCTTTGGTTTTTTGTTTAATGGCCTCTTCTGTCTCCGGCGTGCCGTCCCAATGTGCGGAAATAAACCCACCTTCCCCGTCGAGGGCCTGCTCAAAATGCTCCCAACTGTCGGCTTTGATGATGTGCGCATCCCGGTAGGATTTTGCTTTGTTGAACATTGCCTGCTGTATTTCATCCAGCAACGCGATAATACTTTCCCCCAGACCATCCAGGCTGATTGATTTTTTTTCCTTTGTATCGCGGCGCGCTACTTCCGCTACGTTGTTTTCCATATCCCGCGCGCCAAAAGCAATGCGCACCGGAACGCCTTTCATTTCATATTCGGCAAATTTCCAACCCGGGCGGTTATTGTCATTGTCGTCGTATTTTACCCGCACGCCGGCTTTTTTTAAGGTTGCTACCAGTTCCAGCACTTTAGCATCTATAACGGCTTTCTGCTCCGGACCTTTATAAATAGGCACAATTACTACCTGCAAGGGCGCTATTTTGGGCGGCAATACCAATCCGTCGTCATCGCTGTGCGCCATTACCAGCGCACCTACCAGGCGGGTACTAACGCCCCAGCTGGTAGCCCATACGTAATCCAGTTTATTTTCCTTGTCGCTGAATTTTACATCAAATGCCTTTGCAAAATTTTGACCAAGGAAATGCGATGTGCCGGCCTGCAATGCTTTACCATCCTGCATCAGTGCCTCAATGCAATAAGTATCTTCTGCACCAGCAAAACGCTCACTGGCGGTTTTTACGCCTTTTATAACGGGCATGGCCATCCATTCTTCCGCAAATTCTGCATAGATGTCCAGCATTTGCCGGGTTTCTGCAATGGCCTCTCCGGCGGTGGCGTGGGCGGTATGGCCTTCCTGCCACAGAAATTCGGCCGTGCGCAAAAAGAGCCGGGTGCGCATTTCCCAGCGGACTACGTTTGCCCACTGGTTTATTAGCAGGGGAAGATCGCGATAAGACTGAATCCAGTCTTTGTAGCAACTCCAGATAATGGTTTCGGATGTAGGGCGTACTATCAGTTCTTCCTCCAGCTTTGCATCCGGATCTACAATAACCCCGGTTCCATTGGGATCGTTTTTAAGCCGGTAATGCGTCACTACTGCGCACTCTTTTGCAAACCCGGCCACATGCGCCGCTTCCTTGCTTAAAAAACTCTTGGGAATAAACAAAGGAAAGTAGGCATTTACGTGGCCAGTTGCTTTGAACATTTTATCCAGCTGATCACGCATGTTTTCCCAGAGCGCGAAACCATGTGGCTTAATGACCATACACCCCCGCACCGCGGTGTAATCAGCCAGTCCGCCTTTCAGCACCAGGTCATTATACCATTGCGAATAATCCTGCGCCCTGCTTGTTATTTCTTTGGCCATAATTTATGCTTAAACTGCTTGTTATGGGGTTGTTACCCGCTATTTTTAATGCCGTCTTAATCTTAACTAACGGCTGTTAACATTTTAACATTCCGCTTGCAACATTTAATCATTTTAGTTGCCTGTTCCTTGTTATTTGTTGTAATTTTAATCAGCAGTTCGCAAAAGTAATTTTAAAACGTCAAACACTTTATATGAATACCAGAATTTTACTACTTGTCCTGGCTGTTGTTGCCCTCAGCAGTTGCTCTGTGTACAGAAGCGGCCAGACCCCGGACGATGTCTATTATTCTCCAGCCCGCCAGCAGGTTGCAAACAATAACAATAATAACAACGATGATGACTATGTAGAAGTGCGGCAGCAGAAGCAGGGTACGAACTACCAAAGTTATGAGCAATACCAGGACAACTACCGCGATGACCGGTTCCTGAGAATGAGCATTGGAAACCCTTACTACCTGAACAGCTATAACAGCTACAGTGGTTTCGACTGGCGCTATAATAGTATGTATGATGGTTTTAACTATGGGTTCAACAGCCCCTGGAATAATTATTTTGCCTGGAACAATTTTTATAACCCCTACGCTTTGTCGTTTGGTGGATATTACGGTGGCGGATATTATGGCGGTGGGGGTTATTATGGCGGTGGGGGTTATTATGGCGGTGGTTATTACGGAGGTGGCGGTGGCGTTCATTACCCGGTTAATGCGGCTCCCATAAGCAGACCAGTTACATTTAATGTAAACAATTATTCAAACAATAACAGGCCAGCTGCAAGAACTTATTCAACTGGAAGCTATTACAACAACAGCCAGCGCTATAACAATGGCAACAGTAACAATAATAGCAATGGTAACAGGACGTACAATAATAACGGCAACAACAACCGTAATAGTTACACGCCTGCAAATTCTAACAATAATAATTCGCCTTCCCGCAGTTATACGCCGTCTTCTTCGGGTTCATCTTCATCTGGAAGCAGTAGTGGCGGCAGCAGCGGCGGCGGTGTAAGCAGGCCTTCACGTGGCAATTAATAACAATCATTAAAAATATATACCCGGTATAACATAACGTTGAAGAGGAGCTTTATTTAAGTAATATAACTTAAAAGGTTCCTCTTTTTTATTGCCTGGTATACCCGTAAACAGCACGATAGTATGAAAAGACTCGTATGGTTTTCCCTTGTATTTTTTATTGGACGCGCCAGTTTTGCACAGGTTCCTGAAGATGCGCTGAAGTATAGCTGGTTCGCACCAAATGGTACCGCCCGCAGCCAGGCCATTGGTGGGGCAATTGGTGCCCTTGGAGCAGATGTAACCGCCAACTATGTAAATCCGGCAGGACTTGCTTTTTATAAGTCGAGCGAATTTGTAATATCTCCCGGCTTTTCCTTTCTCAATAACAAGAGTACGTTCAGGGGCGATTCAAAAACAGATAATAAAAGCTTTTTCAATCTTGGTACAAGTGGTGCTGTTTTTGGTTTCGGTAGCAATGGCAGTAAATGGAACGGTCAGGCATTCAGCATTGCAGTTTCACGCACCGCTAATTTCAATAGCCGGATCAGTTATACCGGGCAGAATAATTTCAGCTCTTATGGCGAGCAATACGCAGCCGAAGCAGCTGGCAGTGGGCTGAGCATCGGTGATTTATTAAACAGCAATTCCGTATCGGTGGGTACACGGCTTGCAGCCTATACTTACCTGATAGATACGTTGACCATTCCGGGAAACACCGGGCCGGATTTTGTAAGCATGGCTTTGTGGAATAACCTGAAAAGCAACGCGCCTTTTCTCGTAACCCAGCAAAACACCATTGAAACAACCGGCGGCATTACAGAAGTAGCTATTGGCTTTGCGGCTACCCGCCTCGACCGGTTCTACCTGGGCGGAAGCCTTGGCATACCCATTGTCAATTACGAGCGAAACAGTGTTTTGACTGAAACAGATGCGAGCGGTGATGTCAATAATAATTTCGGAAGCTCCAGCCTTACCGAACGATATACCAGCAAAGGCATTGGTTTGAACCTGAAACTGGGTGCCATTTATAAAGTGGCTGATCAGCTGCGCCTCGGTCTTGCGGTACACACTCCAACGATGTACGGCTTAAAGGACACCTATTATGCAAGTATGACCACCAATACGGAAAACTATGTGCACACCAATAATAGTGTCATTACCGCCAGTTCTGATCAAACTCTGTCACTGGCCCCGCAATACAGGTATGATCTCACCAGCCCCTGGCGGGTAATGTTCAGCGGCGCATATATCATCAACGCGGTGGAAGATGTAAAGCAACAAAGAGGATTTCTTACAGCCGATGTAGAGTATGTTACGTATAAAAGCAATCGTTATAAAACCGGAGAAGAAAACGGCGACAATTCGTATTACACTGGCGTAAACAGTGTAATCAAAGACTACTATAAAAATGCCTTTAATTTCCGGGTTGGTGGAGAGGTGAAGTTTACAACTGTTATGGCGAGGCTCGGTTTTTCTTACTATACAGACCCCTACAAAGACAAAGAATTAGATGGAAAAAAAATGTTTGTGAGCGGTGGCCTTGGTTATCGCAACAAAGGATTTTTTTTAGACCTCACCTATGTACATAGCCTTACCAACGATGTTAACTTCCCTTACCGTTTGCCTGATAAGGCCAACACTTTTGCAACGGTTAAAGGAACTGGTGGCAATTTAGCAGTGACAGCGGGTTTTAAATTTTAAATAAAGCGTGGCCTCCAGCCATCACCAATTCATTTAATTAAGAATGCCCCTTCATAAAGAAAGGGCATTCTTGTTTTTTTGAGATCAGTGCCTAAACCGGTGTTGCTTACGCGGTTTTTAAAAAGATAATGGACAAGCAGATTTTTCAGAGATTTTTAGGAATCAAAATTAGTTATCGTCTACTTAATTTTAATTATTGGATAATTGCAATTAAATACCGGCAATTCTCACACCAAGTTATTAAAATAATTAATAAGTTGACCTAAATCAACCGGCGAAAACCAACTTATTTTTTCATCTCTTAAAAACCAGGTGAGTTGCCGTTTTGCGTAATTCCGGGTATTTTTTTTTATGTTTTCAATTGCGGTATCCAGGCTAGCCCTACCGTGGATGTGCTCAAAAATTTCTTTGTAACCCACTGTTTGCAGTGCATTCAGGTATTGATACGGCAGCAGCGATTGCACCTCATTTTGTAAACCGTCTGCTATCATTGTGTCCACCCTATCATTGATGCGCTGGTATAAAATATCTCGTGGAAGGGTCAATCCGATCTTTACAACCGCAAAATTTCTTTCGGCTTTTTGCGCTGTCTGAAAAGATAAAATCGACTGACCGGTATGCATCACCACTTCCAGGGCCCGCATTACCCGTTGGGGATTCTGCAATTCACCCGAAGCATACCATGCAGGATCTTTTTCCTTTATTTCATTTTGTAACCAGTCGAGTCCGTACTGCTCGTACAGGCTGCTCAACTGGTCGCGTAGCGCCATCCCCGCTGCAGGTATCGGGTCCATCCCTTCACAGAAAGCGCGTATGTACAAGCCCGTGCCGCCCACCAGGACAGCAGTATCGTGTTCCAAAAAAATTTCATTTACCGCGTCCAGCGCATATTGTTCAAACACCCCGGCATTTACCTCATCTTTAATTGAATGGGAATTGATAAAATAATGCTTCACCGCTGCTAACTGCACCGCATCGGGTTTTGCCACACCAATATCCAGCTCCCTGTAACACTGCCGGGAATCCGCTGAAATAATAGAAGTTCCGAAATGTTGCGCCAGCGCAATGGCAGTAGCAGTTTTGCCCACCGCCGTTGGACCGGTCACCACAATACAGGTTTTTTGACGCATTCCGCAACTGAATTAAAAAACGAAGAGTTAAGTATTAAGCAGTGCCGCTTAATTCCTAACTCTTCAACTGCTATTATAAATTCCTTTAAAAAAATTTCCGACTATAGTTCTTCCGCGCTTTCCTCGCTGGCTTCTTCACCGGCTACATCCTCAGCGGCCTCATCATCGCCTGCTTCCCCTTCTTCGCCAAATCCTTCCGCACCCGTTACCAAATCATATTTTTCTTCCATTTCCGCCAGTTTATCACTTACCAGTCCTTTGGTGCCGTACTGGGATGGTGCGATGCCTTCCGTTCTCACCATGGCAGGATATTCCAGGCGGGGATTCTCTTCTTTTGAAACGTTGATCAGCTCCAGCCAGAAAACCCAGTTTTTGGTAAAGTCATACTCGTAAACAAACTTTTGATTAGGGTCTATAATTTCAGAACCAACCGCCGTAGATTCCATCAGCAGCGGCTCCACTTTATACTTCTTTTCATATTTTGCGAGGGTAATTTCCTTACCACGCTGCCAGTGATCATTGCTCCTGTAAAATGTTGCCTGGTGTTTGTTGTCGAATTCATACGCTTTTAAGATGGCATGGTGCAGTTGCAAAAAATTTTGGGTATGGCGTATGGCCACATCCCGGTAAACACTGTCATCCTGCTCAAAATAAACCCTGAATTTTAAAATAGCCATTGCTGTTTTTTCAATTTAATTTTTCAAATGTCACGCTATGCAATCTTTAAAAAAGGTAGCTGCCTGCACTCCAACCTATCCATTAACCTGCAGGCCACCTGCCGTTTTGCCGCCTTCAAATGTAAAACATTTATCCAATCTAGCGCCAGAACTATAAATTAGCCTACGCTCAAAAGTTGGATTGGTGGCGTTGAAGTGACAGTGCAACATAAACGGTTTCAACCACCTGTGTCGAAATCGGGAACACAGCGACGTTTTCATCATGCCCCGCCATTTTTGAACCAAGGTGGCCGACGTCGGTAATCGACAATTTACACCGGGCGCAGTTTTCTTAGGGAGCGGTACCTAGTTATCGCATAGCTGGCAATCGCCCAATGCCGATTACTTTACTGGTATAAGATTCAGTTCCCTTGCTTTTTTGAGCATCAGCTCGTACGCCGCTTCATAATTGTTTTGAATATCTCCGTCCAATATGGCATCTTTTATCGCATTCTTAATTTCGCCTACCTCGCGGCAGGGTTGCAACGCAAATATTTCCATGATCATTTCTCCCGTCACCGGGGGTTGCCAGTTGCGGATCCGATCTTTTTCCTCCACCGCTTCCATGCGCTGGCGCACCAATTCAAAATTTTCCAGGTATCGTTTAACTTTTATTTTATTTTTTGAGGTAATATCCGCTTCGCAAAGGGTCATCAGTGCTTCCACGTCTTCACCGGCATCGAACAACAATCGGCGGATAGCCGAGTCCGTGATATTCTCCTTTGTTAATCCTATTGGCCGCAGGTGGAGTTCCACCATTTTACGTACAAAACGCATTTTTTCGTTCTGCGGCAGTTTTAATTTAGTAAATATTTTGGGCACCATCCTGGCGCCAACTACTTCATGACCGTGGAAAGTCCACCCATGCCCCTCCTCAAATTTCTTGGTAGCGGGCTTGCCAATATCGTGCAACAGAGCCGCCCAGCGTAACCACAAATCATCCGTGTTTTTGCAGATATTATCAATCACCTGCAGGGTATGATAAAAATTGTCCTTATGCCCTTTTCCGTCGATGTATTCCGCCCCTTCCAGGTCAACCATCTGCGGAAAAATGATTTGCAGCAGCCCGCTTTTGTAGAGCAGGTCAAAGCCAACCGACGGTTGCGGGCTCATCAGTATTTTATTGAGTTCCTCGGTAATGCGTTCCTGCGTAATAATTTTTATGCGCTGCGCATTTTGCCTGATGCCTTCCCATGTTCGCCCAGCAATCGTAAACTGCAGTTGCGCAGCAAAACGGATGGCCCGGAGCATACGGAGGGGATCATCGCTAAACGTTTTATCGGGGTCCAGCGGTGTCTGGATTATTTTATCGGCCAAATCCTTTACGCCATTAAAAGGATCCAGCAATGCACCGTAATCTGCTTCATTTAAACTTATCGCCAGTGCGTTGATGGTAAAATCTCTCCTGTTTTGATCGTCTTCCAGCGTTCCTGGCACAATGTCCGGATTGCGGCTGTGGTACTGGTAACTTTCTTTGCGGGCACCTACAAATTCTAGTTCGATGTCTGCCAGTTTTATTTGTGCAGTGCCATAAGTTTTAAAAAAAGCAACCGGTGGAACGGGGTTAAATTGTGCGGCTGTTCTGTGTGCCAGCTCAATTCCGTTGCCCACACAAACAATGTCGGCGTCCCTGGTTTTTCGATCAATCAATTTATCACGTACAAAACCGCCGATAAGATAGCAGGGCATGCGCAGTTCCGCAGCGCTCTGTGCTACTTTTTTAAAAATAAACAATTCCCGTTCTGTGCAAGAGATGTGCATACCCCGCAAAAATAAGAAAGCCATGCATGCAGCAACGTGAATAATAGGAAATTTAAATGTTTACTGAAGGCAGGCGGGCAATGGTTGCTGCTGCACGAATGCAGCTATTTATTCGCCGGCAATGGTTGCCAGCAATTGCTCATCCAGGATAGTATATGCACATTTAAAATGGCCCAGCGGGCAAGACTTTCGCCCATGTAAACCGCATGGCCGGCAAGGCAGCGCCTCCCTGGTCTCTACTATAAACGCCGCATCACTCACCGGACCAAATCCAAACGAAGGCAGCGTGGAACAATACACCGCGGTTACCGGCGCATTAACGGAAGAAGCAAAATGCATGGGGGCAGAATCATTTACATAATTCATCCTGGCAGCTTGCATTAAAGCAGCCGACTGCAGGAAACTGAGTTTGCCGCAAAGGTTGACTACCCGCGCACCGGGGCATGCAGTAACAATGCCATCGCAGAGTCCGGCATCAGCAGGTGCGCCCAGGAGGTATACCTGGTACCGGTCTGCAAGTTGTTGTATAAAACTGATCCATTTAACTGCCGGGTATTGTTTGGTAAACCACACAGAAGAAGGCGCAACGCAGATATAAGCATTTGCTTTATACGGGTGCACCGCGGCAAAATCATCTGCAGAAGGATATAAACGTGGTTTGTATGCCGTACCATCGGTAAAATGTGCGACCAGTTCATTGTTGCGTTCTATCTCGTGTTTGGGTTGCACTTGGGTGCTGATAATATGCTTTACCCGCTTCGTAAAAAGTATACTCAACGGATTTTTATCAAACCCAATCTTTTCTTTAGCCAGCGAAAAAGCGGTTAGTATTCCAGTGGCAGCAAAACGCTGCACATTAATTACTTTATCGTATTTGTTGTTGCGGATAATGTGGAGCAGGCGCCTGAGATCTTTTATTTTGCCTGCTTTTTTATCCCACACCAACACTTCATGCAGGTAAGGATGGTGGGCAAGCAAGGCTTCATTGCCTTTTCTCAATAAAAAATCTACCTGCGCATCTGGAAAAAAAGCATGCAGTTTCTCTATGATGCCGGTTGCCAGCACCACATCGCCAATAAAAGCTGTTTGTATAACCAGGAACTTTTGCAAGTGCACAAATATAGTAATTGCTGCCGGCTGATCTGAAGATGCAGCCCCGCACGTCAGGGTCTTATCATCACTACCGCTCCTGCCTTCCATTTTACAATTGCAGAGGGCTGGGCGGCACTGGTATCCGACCGCCGGTATTGCACAATATAATCTGCCGCCTTCCTGACCGCATGCGAAATCATGTCAAAATTGATTGGTGTGGGTTCACCACTGATATTGGCCGACGTAGATACAATGGGTTTTCTGAACCGCTTCAACAGGTGTCTGCAAAATGGTTCCTTGACGATGCGGATGCCTGCGCTACCGTCGGCAGCCAGTATATTTTCTGCCAGCCCAATGATGCCTTCATAAATAACCGTGGTAGGTTTTGCAACTGTTTCCAGGTAGTCGAATACCCGCATATCAGGGGCGGCAACATGTTGCAATACCTCGCGCTCCCCTGCCACCAGTACAATGAGGCTTTTTGCTTCCGCCCTGTGTTTGGCAGCAAATATTTTTTCCACTGCACGCGCATTGGTGGCGTCGCAACCTAGGCCCCACACCGTATCCGTCGGGTATAAAATAATACCGCCTGCCTGTAACACTTCCAGGCAATGTTCTATGTCCGGCAAAAAATCATCCATTCAATTTCATTTTAGCACCCGCAAAAATACAAGCAATTCAACGAGTACCCGCAACCATTGATGCCGGGCTTGTGATTGCTGATGCAATACCCGTCCATTCCATTGGCTGCCTGCAAACGAAGGCTGTTTTAAACAAACGCTTTACCTTATCTTCGTCACTAAATTTTACTGTAATGAATCTTCATGAATACCAGGCCAAGGAATTGCTAAAAAAATACAATGTACCGGTACAGGAAGGCATACCTGTAGACAATGCAGGTGCGGCGGAAGAAGCGTATAAACAATTAAAAGTAACCTATGGCAATAGCTTTGCCGTGGTAAAAGCGCAGATACATGCAGGCGGCCGTGGAAAGGGAAAAATTGTGGGTACGGAGCAGCGCGGCGTGGCGGTAGGCAAAAATGCCGAAGACGTAAAGCAAATTGCTTCCAACATATTGGGCGGCACACTGGTAACCATCCAGACCGGCGAGGCCGGTAAAGTAGTAAATAAGGTATTGATTGCCCAGGACGTTTATTATCCTGGCGCCAACCCGGTGAAAGAATTTTATTTATCGATACTACTGGACCGTTCAAAGAGCCAAAATGTAATTATGTACAGTACCGAAGGCGGTATGAACATTGAAGACGTTGCACACGATACACCCGAAAAGATTTTTAAAGAATGGGTGCATCCCGGTGGATCCCTTCAGCCCTTCCAGGCAAGAAAAATTGCTTTTAACCTGGGTCTTAGCGGCGAGGCACTAAAAAACTGCGTGAAGTTTGTGACCAGTCTTTACAATGCATACATTGGACTTGACTGTGCCATGCTGGAGATAAACCCGCTGTTTAAAACAAGTGATGAAAAGATTATTGCGGTTGACTGTAAAATGAACCTCGACGATAACGCCATGATGCGCCATCCTGAGCTGGAAGCATTGCGCGATATCAGCGAGGAAGATCCTACCGAAGTGGAAGCGGGCAAGTACAACCTCAATTTTGTAAAACTAGATGGCAATGTGGGTTGTATGGTAAACGGCGCGGGCCTGGCCATGGCTACCATGGACATGATTAAACTGAGTGGCGGCGAACCGGCTAATTTCCTGGACGTAGGTGGTACCGCCAATGCACAAACTGTGGAAGCGGGTTTTCGCATCATCTTAAAAGATCCAAAAGTAAAAGCCATCCTGATTAACATTTTTGGCGGCATTGTTCGCTGCGACCGCGTTGCGCAGGGCGTGATTGACGCTTATAAAAGTATGGGCAATATTACGGTACCCATTATTGTTCGCCTGCAGGGCACCAATGCCACCGAGGCAAAAAAACTGATCGACGAAAGCGGTTTGAAAGTAAAGTCTGCGATTGTACTCAGCGAGGCGGCTGATTTGGTAAACAAGGCCGTAGCATAATAAAATGTGACACCATGCCCTGGTGCATGCACCAGGCTCATTCAAAATATAAATCCTGTCTTTAAAGGCAGGATTTTTTTATGCGCCGGGCAATTGAATTACTATTAAGCATCGTTGCGTCGCACACTTGTACGGCATTGCTTTACTGAACGCGTTTGCCCGGATCATCTTTACAGCACCCCTATTTTCTTTGATCGAATTTTATTTCACAACGTAGCCAGCCAACAAGTTCGCACCCGGGACCGTATAGTTGTTCTGTTTCCGTTCTCCATTGTGAAGAACGTGCCTGATGAATGGATGAGAGAATTCGCCTGGCTTTATAAACCGGCATTTTGCTGGCTATTGGGAAGGATGCCGTAAGACGGAGAGTTTTAATCCTGCATTGCCCGCGCCATTTAACAATCCTGAAAACACCATGCTGTAAATGCCTCTGATAGCAAAAGGATAATCATTCACAGCGATGTAGACTTGCTGTGTTCCGGTTCGTTTTATCTTTACCGTGTAATTGCCGCCGTAAAAAGAGATCGGTTTAAATGTTTGCACATCAGCCGCTGCTTTTGTTGCTCCAATAAAAACGCCCGCTGTGTCCAGCCGTACGCTGTCCGTTGTCCCGTTCACGAGCCACACATCCACTTTTACACTTGTATCCGGCACCAGGTAGAGCATGCGGTATTTAAGCTTAAACGTATCCGGAAGATTAAGATCATCGGTTAGTTGCAGGATGCGTACCGGTGCCAACGTTTTGCTGGTATCAAATAAAAAGAAACTGGTTCCGGAAGCGGCAGCCGCGTATATGTTTTTATCAAGTAATGTGCTGCTACCGGCTTTCACGGTTATTAGGTTGGTACCCGCCGACACTTTGATATAAGGAGAATCAGCGCTACCGGAACTTTTTCCCTGCGCAATTGGCGTAGATAATATTTCATTGCTATTCCAGGCGGCGGCAACCGCGGGCAGCGACCACGAAGCGTTGTACAGCAGAACGTTCGCGTTGATATCGTTCGTTTTTTTGCAGGAAACATATACGACTGCGCATAAAAAAATAATTGCCGGCAAATTTCTCATAAATGACCCTGCTATTTTAAATTTCATCACATTGTTTTGCCCCGGCGCTGCAACCGGCTGTTGCGGGAAACAGCAGCGGTACCTGCACAGCTGTTCTTTCCTTCAAAAATAAGCAGTACTGCGTAAACGGCCCTTCCAAAGTTATTATTCATATTGTTTATGCATGGAGGCCAAAGAAAATTTCATCCTTCAATATTGACTGCCGGGTTCCTTTTTCAATTTACAAACGCGCAGTTAAAAATGCCGCCCCGATGGGGCTCATTCCCTCAACACCCCCCATCGCTACCAAAATTTCAGCCCTACGGGCCTCAGTATTACACACCTCACTATACATTGTTTCCCCTTAAAATTATTCGTCCATTTTAATCTGTAAGCAGTACCGCGTGTCTACATAAACGCGGCCCCATCGGGGCGGCATTTTGGTGGCTACATAAATTTGACATCAACACCAAACCCCATCCGGACCCCATTCTGGTGGCAGCATCGATTTGACAGCAACATTCAGCCCCATCGGGGCGATATTTTGGTAGCAACGTAAATTTGACTTCAGCACCAAGCCCCATCGGGGCAGCATTTTGGTGGCCAGGAGGTTCACCGATTGCTTTGCATCTGGTAAGCAAACGGAATCCGTATATTTGAAAACAATACCAGTAACACCCGGTTATTTTGGCAATACCGGTTTTTTCGGGTTGGTGCCAGTGGCCCGCATAACAGGCAGGTTATTTATGGTACTGATTTTCCCAGAAGATATGATGTAACCCAACATTAGATGGGGAAACAACGTACTACTGAATACCAGCCAGCTGCAGCAGACCGTTGATTGTACTGCAAGCTTTACCCACAAACTCTACTACCAAATAACGTTGCCGGATCAGCAGGTAAAACTCGCTGTACCTGGCGATAACAATCAATACCGCCTGGAAAACTATTTATTTTTTATAATCGTGTATATGAAATTGATAAAGCCGTTCCTTGTTCTTTTTGTGCTGGGTTTTGGGGTTGCCGGATATGGTCAGGTGAATGGCAGAATAATACCGGAGCGATGCGTTACCATGCAATCCCTGGAAATTACGCTGCAAGCCAATCCGCAGATGAGAAAGAATTTTGAAGCCGAAAAAATCCGGTTTAACAAGGCTGTCCGCGCAGGCATCTACCGGCTGACTAACCTGCAAAACCAGCAGAACGGCAACCGCACCACACTCACTGTACCTGTGGTCTTTCATATTGTGCTTACCAATCCCGCGCTTGTAACCGACGCCCAGATTAAAGCACAGCTCGATACATTGAATAAAGATTATGCAGGCCTGAATGGCGACTCCGTTAAACTGCCTTCGTACTTTAAACCGTTGTTTGGTAAATCTGGTATACAATTTTGCCTGGCAGCCCAGACGCCATCCGGAGAGCCAACCAGTGGCATTGAGCGGGTCGCCACCACCAAAACATCATTTTCCAATACGGATGATGGGGTAAAGCATGCGGTTTCGGGCGGCGCCGATGCCTGGGATCCTTCCGGCTATTTCAATGTATGGATATGCCAACTGGCCGATGGCATATTGGGCTATGGAACTTTTCCTGGCGCGGGCACCGAAGCTAACCAGGGAGTAGTGGTAGAATACCGCGCACTGCCAGGCGGATCGCTCACGCAGTACAATGGCGGTAAAACGCTTACCCATGAGACCGGCCATTACTTTAACTTATACCACATTTGGGGCGATGACAGCGGCGCCTGTACAGGTTCTGATTTTGTAGACGATACGCCGAACCAGGGCAATTCCAATACGGTTTGCCCTACAGGAATAAAAACGGATAACTGCACCAGCACCGGCAACGGGATCCTGTACCAGAATTATATGGACTACACCTATGATGACTGCCTCGTGATGTTTACCACCCAGCAGGTAACCAGGATGGAAAGTGCGCTGATTGCCTACCGGCCTTCGTTACTTAATTCCATTGCTTGCCAGGCGCCCGTATTGTATAACCTTGATGCGCAACTTAAATCCATCAATCAACCGGATCAGCGCAGCTGTAACAATCCTTTTACACCCGCCATTGCCATCCGCAACAGGGGTACACAGACACTTACGGCACTTACGGTAACCACCATTCTTGATAATACCAGCACCGGCAATTTTAACTGGACGGGCACGCTGGCTCCGCTGGCAAGCGCAGCGTTAAGCCTGGCGCCGGTAACGACTACTGCCGGCAACCATGTGCTGAAGATTTACCTGTCCAATCCAAATAACAACGTTGATCAGAATACGGGTAATGACACCCTTACCATTAATTTTCAATACTACAATCCGGTAAGCACCATAACAGAAAGTTTTGAAGGAGCAGTATTTCCGCCCCCCGGCTGGGATATTGTAAACCCTGACAATGGCCTCAGCTGGCAAAAAGTAACCGGCGTTGCAAAAACCGGCAACAGCAGCGTAGTAATCAACAATCTTAATTACAGTTCCACCGGACAGCAGGACTATTTACGACTGCCCGACGCCGTTATTGCCCCGGGTGCCGACTCCGCATTTTTCTCTTTCCAGGTGGCAGCTGCCACGTATACGGATATCAATACTGCCAACAACGCCTGGGACACCCTGGAAGTGCTGGTTAGTAAAGATTGCGGCGCAACTTATACCAGCGTTTATAAGAAATGGGGCAGCACCCTTGTTACGCACACCGCCGCACTCACTACTCCTTTTGTACCTACCCCGGCGGAATGGCGGAAAGACTCCATTAACATCAGCAATTATATCGGCGCGGGAAAAATTCTGCTTGCATTCCGTAATACCACCGGTTTTGAAAACAATGTCTACCTGGATGATATCAACCTGCGCACGGTGAGCATCAACCCAAATTTAAAGGCGCGGGGTTTCCTTGCAACACCCAGTCCCACCACCGGCCTGGTTACCATACAATTTTACCCGCAGCCAACTGCAATAAAAAGTATTGACATTTTTAATATGAGCGGACAAAAAGTGGCAGCATTCATTCCCAATGCGCAGTCGAATTATTACCAGCTTAATATTACCCAGGCGGCTGCAGGTGCCTATGTGGTTAGAATTGTAATGGGTGATAAGGTATTGGTGAAAAAGATTATTAAATATTAGGACGGCCTGTTATATTATATTTAATACTTAGCCTGCGATAGTATTTTCAAAAGCCAACAGATAAGCTAACAGCCAGTTGCTGACAGCTGCTAGTTCGTCCATTTTTCCAGTTCATCTGCTACTTTACGATCGTTGCTAAGCCGCGGAACTTTGTTTTGGCCACCAAGCTTACCGATGCTTTTCATGTATTCTATAAAGCCGTTTTTCTGCACCGGTTTTATTTGCAGTTGTTTCAGGATATTGCCGGCAATTAAATCGTCGTAGTAAATATTTTTTTTGCGCAGGTTGTTGTCTACTTTTTCCGCAAACTCGTTGAGGCTTTTCGGTGGATTTTCAAATTCTACAAACCATTCGTGAAAACTCTTTCCACTGCCCTGCTGAATCATGGGTGCTACCGTGAATTCTGTAATGCGCACATTCTCTTCTTCGGCAGCTTTCATTAAACTATATTCTACTTCTTCTCCGATTACGTGTTCGCCGAAGGCAGAAATAAAATGTTTGATACGGCCCGTGACTACAATGCGGTACGGATTCAGCGAGACAAATTTTACCGTATCACCAAGGTTGTAGCCCCACAAACCAGCGTTGTTATTGACTAGCATCGCATAATTCTCCCCCACTATTACATCTTTTAACTCCAGCCGGGCAGGATTTTCTTTTAAAATATCTGCGGCTGGCACAAACTCAAAGAAAATGCCGCTGTTCGTGTTCAACAACAATCCTTCTTTTTCCTGGGAGTCCTGGAACGCAAAAAATCCTTCGGAAGCCGGAAAAGTCTCAATACTGTCAATCTTTCTGCCAACACTGCTCAACAATTTGGCTTTATACGGCTCAAAGTTAACGCCACCGTGTACCAGCACAGAAAGGTTCGGAAAGAGGTCTTTAACCGGCTTGTTGCTTACCTGCGTCAGCCGGTCGAAATACATCTGCATCCAGGGCGGGATGCCACTGATGAGGGTCATGTCCTGGCCAAGGGTTTCTTCCACAATTTTATCCAGCTTCGCCTCCCACTCTTCAATGCAATTGGTTTCGTAGCTGGGTAACTGGTTGGTACGCAAGTACCTCGGTATGTGATGATTAACGATACCGCTGAGCCTGCCGGTAGGTATGCCGCCAACCCGTTCCAGTTCGGGCGAACCAGATAAAAATATCATTTTGCCATCCGCAAACTTGTTGTTGCCGGTTTCTGCCATATAACACAGGAGTGCATTGCGGGCGGTATTGATATGATTGGGGATGGAATCGTTTGTAATGGGGATGTATTTAATACCGCTGGTAGTGCCGGAAGTCTTGGCAAGGTAGATGGGTTGCCCTTTCCACAACACATTGTGCTTTCCTTCCTTCACCTGCTCTATGTAAGGCTTGTATTGCTCGTAATCGCGAATGGGTACAGCCTGCTTAAAATCTCCGTAGGTTTTTACCTCCTGTAGCCGGTGATCGGCACCAAATATGGTTTTGCTGCCGGTTTTAAGCAAATCCTGCAAGACTTTCTGCTGGTCTTCCACAGCGTTTGCCATATCTTTCTTCACCTGTCTGTGCACATATGAAGCAAAAGGCTTGGCAAGAAATGACTTGACTTTCATAGTTCTTACGTTATAGGGCGACAAAGATAAACCCATCCCCGGCTTGACAGCATTAATTATGGCTGAAATAAATGAATTTTCTGTTTGCCAGTATTAGAAATAGACGTACTTTTGCAATCCTTAAATCGGAATATTATGTTCGCAGTTGTTAAAATAGCCGGCCAGCAATTTAAAGTAGAAAACGGGCAAACTTTGTATGTTCCCCGCGTTGATGGCACCAGTGGTGACAAGGTGGAATTTTCAGAAGTATTGCTGACCGACAGCGACGGCACCGTGAGTGCAGGCGCGGCCCTGAAAGCAATTGTAAAAGCAGAAATCGTTGACCAGGTAAAGGGCGACAAAGTGATTGCTTTTAAAATGAAGCGGAGAAAAGGGTTCCGTAAGAAAACCGGTCATCGTACCCATTACACAAAAATTAAGATTGAAAGCATTGCATAATTAATTGCGTTAATGCAATTGATGGCAGTTTGTAATCATTATACATTTTAAAATTTCTTCTCATGGCACATAAGAAAGGCGAAGGCAGTGTAAAGAACGGTCGTGATTCGCAAAGTAAAAGACTGGGTGTTAAAATTTATGGCGGACAACCCGCAATATCCGGCAACATCATCGTTCGCCAACGTGGTACAGTTTATCATCCGGGTAAAAATGTAGGCCTTGGAAAAGACTTCACCTTGTTTGCTTTGACAGATGGTTTGGTTGAATTTAGAAAAACCAAGGGCAACAAAACTTTCGTTTCTGTTAATGCGCTTGAGGCTGTGGCTTAGTAAAAATTTAATAAATCGCAAAAAAATTTGCGTATTCTAAAAGAAGTTTATACTTTTAACTTCGTTAAATTCTTTTACTAACCATTTAAATTCAAAAAAACATGGCAACTGCAAAGAA
>JBDSEV010000094.1:0-37684 GCA_039919885.1 Chitinophagaceae bacterium | reverse complement strand
GGTTTCCGGCCAGCATGATGTATTTGTAAAATTTCCGGAAGGACAGGACCGTGCTGTATTTATTAAGACAATCCGTTTTCTGCCACGAAAATCATAGTATTTTTACAGACACCGGAGGGGCTTGTTGTAAGATAAAAAATAAACCTGGTCCGTCTGTTTGCCTCAGGTCATTATGGGGAAGCTAAAAGTAAAGCGATTGAAATATTTTTAAAGCTGATAGCATGAAACACGTTTACTGGATATTTTTACTATTTATAAATGGTGCCGTTTTTTCGCAGCCTGATAAGGATTTAAAACTCTGGTATAAACAACCATCCGGAAAAATTTGGGAAAATGCATTGCCCATCGGTAATGGAAGGTTGGGCGCAATGATTTACGGAAACGTGGAAAAAGAAATTGTTCAGCTAAACGAACACACCCTATGGAGTGGTAGCCCCAACCGCAATGATAATCCATTGGCGTTGGATTCGCTTGCCGATATTCGCCGGTTGATTTTTGCAGGTAAGCAAAAAGAAGCGGAACAAATGGCTAACAGGATTATTATTAGTAAAAAATCACAGGGGCAAATGTTTGAGCCTGCCGGGGAACTTCAACTTTTATTCAGCGACCACGATAAATATTCAGATTACTACCGGGGGCTGGACATCGAAAAAGCCGTTGCCAAAACATCCTACAAAGTGGGTGACATTATTTACACGAGGGAGGCCCTGGCATCTTTACCAGATCGGGTGGTGGTACTGCGTTTAACGGCAAGCAAACCCAAAAGCATTTCATTTACAGCCTTGTACCTGGCAGGCATGCCGGGGGCTTCTGTTAAAACAAACGCTGCCAAACAATTAACTTTTGCAGGAACGACCATCGACCACGAAGGTGTAAAGGGAATGGTAAAGTATAAAGGCATTGTGCAATTTGTACCTAAAGGTGGTGCGGTGTCTTTAACGGATACATCTGTTATGGTAAGCAATGCAGACGAGGTTACCATTTATATATCCATCGCCACCAGTTTCAATAATTACCATGATGTAAGCGGTGATGAAAATGAAAGAACAGCAACGTACCTGGCACACGCGGTAAAAAAATCATTTCCGGAAATTTTAAACGGGCATGTTAAAGCATACCAGCAATACTTCAACCGCGTAAAGCTGAACCTTGGAAAAGGTACTGCTGCAGATTTACCTACTGATGAACAGTTGAAAAATTTTACCGCCAGCAATGATCCAGCGTTTGCTGCACTTTATTTTCAATATGGAAGGTATCTTTTGATATCCGCTTCTCAGCCCGGCGGCCAGGCCGCCAATTTGCAGGGTATCTGGAATAACAAAATCCGCCCACCGTGGGACAGCAAGTACACAATCAACATTAATGCTGAAATGAATTACTGGCCCGCGGAAAAAACCAATTTATCTGAATTGCACGGGCCGTTCTTGCAGATGGTGCAAGACCTGGCAGTAACAGGTGAGCAGACAGCGAAAGCTATGTATGGCACCAGGGGTTGGATGGCACACCACAATACAGATATTTGGCGTGCAACGGGCGCTGTTGACGGTGCTTTCTGGGGTGCCTGGATAAATGGTGGAGGCTGGCCTATACAGCATTTATGGGAGCATTACTTATATACAGGTGATAAAAAATTTCTGGTCGCTGTGTATCCGGTGATGAAAGGCGCTGCCCTGTTTTATGCAGATTTTTTAATAGAACACCCCACCCATCACTGGCTCGTGATATGCCCGGACATGTCGCCCGAAAATGCCCCAAAGGCACACCAGGGTTCTTCGCTGGATGCCGGTGTAACCATGACCAACCAGATTATGTTTGACGTGTTCAGCAACACAATAAATGCTGCAGCACTGCTCAATAAAGACAAACCTTTTGCAGATACCCTGCTGAATTTACGGAACCGGTTGGCGCCCATGCACATTGGCCAATATGGCCAGCTGCAGGAATGGTTAGACGATATCGACGATCCACAAGACAACCACCGGCATATCTCTCACCTCTATGGACTGTTTCCTTCTAACCAGATTTCAGCGTATCGTACGCCGCAATTATACAGTGCAGCAAAAAACACGTTGATGCAACGGGGCGATGTATCAACAGGCTGGAGCATGGGATGGAAAGTAAACTGGTGGGCTAAAATGCAGGATGGCAATCATGCTTACAAGTTGATACAAAATCAACTTACCCCCGTTGGTACAAATGCAGGCGGCGGTGGTACGTATAATAATCTTTTTGATGCGCATGCGCCCTTTCAGATAGATGGTAACTTTGGATGTACTTCCGGCATTGCCGAAATGTTGATGCAGAGCGATGACGGATTAATAAACTTGCTCCCTGCATTGCCCGATGTATGGCGCAAGCAAGGCAGCATATCCGGCTTAAAGGCGAGAGGCGGCTTTGAAATAGTGGATATGCAGTGGAAAGAAGGAAAACTGGTCAAACTCATCGTTAAATCGCTGCTGGGTGGCAATTTGCGGTTACGCGTTCCTAATAAAATAAAATTAAATACGGGTTCAGGACTGATACCCGCGGTAGGAGAAAACAACAATCCTTTTTACCAGGTAGAAAAAACGCCGGAACCGGTTATTGCTGAAAAAGCCGTAATTAATCCGGCATCACTTAGCGAAACTTTTGTGTATGACCTGCCGGCGCGGCGCGGGCAGCACTATATACTAGTAGCAAAATAAATTGAACTTATCATCTAAAATGTAAAAAATGAAAATTAAATTTTTAGCGATTGCAGTAGCCATGTCATTCATTGCCGGATCAGGCGCAGCACAAACGTCGCCTGCCGCTATTGAAGATTTCAAACCGTCTTCTTTAAATCAACCGGGGCAGGAGTACCCGCAGGTAAATTCTCAGGGATATGCAAGGTTTAAAATTATTGCACCATCGGCCGATAGTGTGCGCGTAAGTCTTGGCCTGGGCGGAAAAGGCGGCACCAAACTGCAAAGATCTGCAGACAGTTCATGGATGGGTACCACTGAAGGGCCAATGGATGAAGGCTTTCATTATTACAACGTTAGAATTGACGGCGGAAAATTTAATGACCCCGGCGCAAAAAATTACTTCGGCTCAGTTCGCTGGGAAAGCGGCATTGAAATTCCTGCGCACGACCAGGATTTTTATGCATTAAAAAACGTGCCGCATGGTAATGTGCAGCAAGTGCTATTTTCTTCTCCCAGTACCAGTACCTCGCGCCGTGCTTTTGTATACACGCCACCAGGCTATGGTAAAGACACTAAAACCAAATATCCAGTGCTTTACTTACAACACGGTTGGGGAGAAGATGAAACAGCATGGAGTAACCAGGGGCATGCAAATCTTATTATGGACAACATGATTGCTCTGGGACAGACCAAACCTTTTATTATTGTAATGACTTATGGCATGACGAATGAAATAAAATGGGGTGGAATGAAAAGTTTCAAAATAGATTCTTTCCAAACCGTACTCGTTGATGAATTGATTCCTTATGTGGATGCCAATTTCCGCACCATCGCAAAGCCAACTCACCGTGCCATGGCCGGACTCTCCATGGGTGGTATGGAAACGAAAACTATCACCCTTAACAAGCCAGATGTTTTTGCTTACTACGGACTGCTAAGTGGCGGAACGTATGCGCCTGCTGACATTAAAGACAAATCAAAAGTGAAACTCATATTTATTAGCTGTGGAAGCAAAGAAAGGCCCGATGGCGTTAAGAGTGCAGTGGTTGCGCTAAAAGAAGCCGGCTACAATGCCGTTTCCTATGTGTCTGAAAATACGGCTCATGAATTCCAGACCTGGCGCCGGAGCCTGCATGAAATGGCACCGCTGTTGTTTAAAGATTAATTAACTACAATAAACTAAAAACAACAATTTATTATGAAAAGAAAAATTACCACTACCGTAGCAATGGTTTTGAGCTTTATGGTTTGCATGGCTGTCGCATTAGGTGATTTGAATGGTAAATGGACAGGTTCGTTGAACACGCCAGACGGCAATGAAATTCCGGTATCATTCAATTTTAAGCTTGATGGTGATAAGATTAGTGGTACTGCAACAGGTCCCAATGGCGATATACCCATCACCAACGGTAAAGTTACCGGCGCCGATTTTACTTTTAATTTGAACATCAACGGATCAGATATCACCCATATCTGTAAATATTATAGTGTAGGCGACTCGGTATCAGTGAATGTTGATTTTAACGGCGGTAAAATGCACGCGCAGTTAAAACGTGAAGCCAAATAATACGGTCTTCCAACTATTTTTTAAAGGCCTTTCCGGTGGAAAGGTCTTTAAATCAATTTTTGCATGCCCAATTTTTTCAGGGTATGTTTTACAGGTGGTGGCAGCATGGAAGCAAGACGGTACACCCACCATTTCTACATAAATCAAACATTAGCTGACGATAAGAAACGCGAAAAATATGAAAGGAATTTATCGAATAAATTGTAAGCTTCTACTTATACTGATCGCCGCTTTTATTTACAGCGGTTACGGATTCGCACAATCAAATCCGGCTGCAGCTGTGGAGGACTTTACACCGTCATCCACCAACCAGCCCGGCAAACAATTTCCGCAGGTAAATTCAGAACGAATGGTTCGTGCGCGCATTGCTGCACCACAGGCGCTTAAAGTGCAACTTGATATCGGTGGCAAAAAATATGATATGGTGAAAGACGACAAAGGCGTCTGGACAGGTGAATCATTGCCGCAGGATGAGGGCTTTCATTACTACCAGTTAAACATTGACGGCGCAGCGGTGCCCGATCCGGGTAGCAATACCTTTTATGGCGCAGGGCGCACCGGCAGTGGTATTGAAATACCGGCCAGCGACCGCGATTTTTATGCTTTGAAAGATGTACCGCATGGACTGGTGAGTGAAAATATCTATTTCTCGAAACTTACCGGTGCGTGGAGACGCTGTTTTGTATATACGCCACCGGCATATATGACTGAAACCAAATCCCGTTTCCCGGTTTTATACCTGCAGCACGGAAGTTTTGAAGATGAAACAGGATGGGCTGTACAGGGAAAAGCCAATATTATCCTGGACAACCTGATTGCAGAAAAAAAAGCCGTACCCATGATTATTGTAATGGACAATGGGTATGCTTACAAGTCGGGCGAAAATACGGCTACGGATAGTAAGAGCCGCCCGGTTTCTATTTTTGAAGAAGTGGTGATCAATGAGATCGTACCGATGATTGATGCTAAGTTCAGAACCATTGCAGATAAGCAACACCGCGCCATTGCCGGACTTTCAATGGGCGCCAATCAAACCATGCGAATTGTTATGAACAACCTGGACAAGTTTTCGAATTATGGTGGCTTTAGCGGCACTTCCAATTATCCCAGTGAAGATGCTGTGGATCCCGCAACTTTTCTTGATGGAAAATTTAAAGATGGCGCAACGGTAAATAAACAGTTTAAGGTGTTTTGGTTAGGACTTGGTACCAAAGAGCCAAAACCATTTCCCGGTTCCGTGGGCGCGTTCAGGGCAATGCTGGATAAGCAGGGCATTAAACATGTGTATTATCAATCTCCAGGCACCGGTCATGAGTGGCTTACCTGGAGAAGAGATTTGCAACAATATGCAGCTTTACTCTTTAAATAAAAAGATGAACAACAAAATGAATATAAAAAACCCGATGCATTGGCTGCTGCCGGTGTTAGCGGTTATTTTTTTACTGCCTGCAACAAGCATTTTCGGGCAAAAGAAAAAAAATATTGATAAAAATACTTCCGCCGCTCTGGCTGGTAAATACCGGAATGTATTTGCTGAAGCCGGTTATAAACAGGCTGCGATAAATGAGAAAGTTAATAAAGCCTATATGGATCTTTTTGAAGGTCCGCAGCGCATTTATTTTGAAGTGGGCGATTCAATGGGATATGTATCTGACTTAAAAAATCATGATGCCAGGTCTGAGGGACTGTCTTACGGAATGATGGTGGCAGTACAGCTCAACAAGAAAGACGTATTCGACAGGATATGGAGATGGTCTAAAAAATACATTCAGAACCAGGATGGTCCCAGGGAAGCGTATTTTGCCTGGAGCATCAACCCGGCAACCATGAAAAAAAATTCAGAAGGCGCTGCTTCTGACGGGGAATTGTATTTTGTTACCAGTTTATTATTTGCGGCTAACCGTTGGGGTAACAAATCCGGGATTGATTATTATGCAGCCGCCAGGAGAATTTTGGATAATATGTGGAAAAAAGACGGAACGGGTAATATCTTTCATGTAATCAATACAGAACACAAGCAGATTAGTTTTGTGCCTGAAGGGAAAGGGTATACCTGGACCGACCCTTCCTATCACCTGCCGGCATTTATGGAAGTATGGGCGCTGTATGCAAATGATGGACACGAACAGTTTTACAAAGATTGCGCAGATACGTCAAGGGCTTATTTGCACAGGGCCTGTAATCCTGTTACCGGTTTAAATCCGGATTACAGTGAATTCAGCGGCGCGCCGCACAATACACCGTGGGTACCCGTTGCATTCCGTTATGATTCGTGGAGGGTGCCGATGAATATAGCAATGGATTATAACTGGTTTGGAAAAGATAAAATATGGCAGCAAGACTACGCGCTGCGCATGCAAAATTTCTTTCGCTCAAAAGGCACTACAACATTCGTCGATCAGTTTAATATGGATGGAACAAAACCTGATTCAATTTTGCAGGCTGGGGGTTTTAAAAAATTAAGACATTCCATTGGCCTGGTGGCTACGGTTGCTTCAACTTCACTCGTCAATAACGACAAAAACACCCGTGGTTTTATAAGTGAATTGTGGAATGCCAGGCTGGAACCGTATGAAGATGGTTATTTTGATCCTTATTACGACGGATTATTGTATTTGTTCAGCTTAATGCATTTAAGCGGTAAATATCAAATTATACAACCGGCAACCTAATCAGCCATAAAAATGAAATACAGTATATGAAAAAGATAGTAAGTTTTATTGCAGTCACTTTCTTACTCTGCCTGGTAATTAACGCACAGGATGCAATTAAGCCCGCCACAGCGGGTTTTGATACAATCCGGCCAGTGCCGCATGGTAAGGTAGATACGCTCATCTATGATTCCAAAACGGTGGGCGCAAAAAGAAAGACCTTGATTTACACGCCGCCCGGCTTTTCTAAAAGCAAAAAATATCCGGTGCTCTACTTACTGCATGGTATTGGAGGGGACGAGAAAGAATGGTTAAACGGTGGTAGCCCACAAGTAATTTTGGATAACCTCTATGCCGATGGAAAAATTGAACCAATGATAGTGGTGATGCCAAACGGCAGGGCCATTAAAGACGATCGCGCAACAGGCAATATTATGGCAGCGGATAAAGTACAGGCATTTGCTACTTTTGAAAAAGATCTGCTGAATGATTTGATTCCTTTTATTCAGAAAAAATACCCTGTTATTGCCGATAAAGATCACCGGGCCGTTGCAGGCCTGTCAATGGGTGGAGGACAATCATTAAATTTTGGACTTGGTAACCTGGATGTATTTTCATGGATAGGTGGATTTTCTTCCGCACCCAATACCAAAGCACCACAGGAACTGGTACCCGATATAAATGCAGCCAAAGAGAAGATTAAACTGCTTTTTATCTCTTGCGGTGCCAGCGATGGTTTAATATCATTCAGTAAAAGAACGCATGATTACCTGGTTAAAAACGACATTCCGCATATCTATTTTATTGAGCCCGGTGTACATGATTTTAAGGTTTGGAAAAATGGTCTGTACATGTTCTCGCAATTGCTTTTTAAGCCGGTTGATCCTTCCTCATTTTCCAAATACCCGGTAGCCGGTGCACCTGCAGCCACCAATATCCGTAATGCGTCGTACCCGCAGGTGATGAGCGACAGCCGCGTAAAGTTTAGTATAAAAGCACCCGATGCACAAAAAGTACAGATTGACCTTGGTAAAAAATATGACCTGGTAAAAGACGGCAGCGGCGTATGGACAGGAACAACAGATTCTATCAGCGAGGGATTTCATTATTATTCATTACTAATAGATGGCGTGGCCGTGGCAGACCCGGCCAGTCAGTCTTTTTATGGAATGGGCAGAATGGCGAGCGGCATAGAAATACCGTTTACCGGCGGCGCTTACTATGCATTGCGTAACGTTCCCCATGGCGATATAAGGATCAAGAAATATTATTCTTCCGTTACAAATTCCTGGAGACAACTTTACATTTATACACCACCCGGGTATGACTCAAACACAGTAGCCAAATTTCCGGTGTTGTATATTTTACATGGGGGCGGCGAAGATGAAACGGGCTGGGCCACACAGGGGAAAACCGACCTTATCATTGACAACCTGGTTGCCGCCAAAAAAGCAACACCAATGATTGTTGTTATGCCCGATGCAAACATAGGTGCTGGCGGGTTTAATTCCAATGGCATAGAAAGCTCCATGAAAATATTTGAGACTGAACTGAAGAAGGTGATCATCCCTTTTGTTGAAAAAAATTACCGTGCGCAACCGGGTGCCGAAAACCGCGCATTAGCAGGACTATCACTCGGTGGAATGCATACCCTTTATACCGGCATTAAGAATACTGATATGTTTGCGCACCTGGGCGTTTTCAGTTCCGGGTGGATAATACCGATGATGAGCAAACTGGCGGATGAGCAATATGATTTCATGAAAAACAACGTCGATAAAATTAATAGCAACCTCAAAGTATTCTGGTTGTCCCAGGGTGGCCAGGAAGACATTGCTTATAAGAACGGCCAGATAATGGTTGGGAAACTAAACGAACTAAAAATAAAACACAGCTATTCCGACTATCCAGGTGGTCACAGCTGGCCGGTATGGAGAAACAATTTGTACAATTTTGCACAACTATTATTTAAATAACTACTACCATGAAATTTATTCCCCGCAATTTAGTTTTTATTGGAACAGCACTGGTGTTGTTAAGTAATGTTGTCTTTGCACAGCAAAGCACTACCTTAGAAAACACATTGCCAAAGGACGGTAAAATGGTGCGCGATAAACCAGTGGGCAAAGGTTGGGTAAACCTACTGTCATCCGCGGATGACTGGACTTTTGAACCCTTATTCTGGCAGTTTCAGCATACAACGCTGCATGGCGCTATGGGCAGAGAAAAAGAACATCACTTCAGCTACACTAAAAAAGTATACACTGATTTTGAATTAAATGTTCTGATAAAAATGGTGGGTGATTCAATCGCAAATTCGGGTGTTTGCATTCGCATCAATCCTACCAGCTTCGATAATGCACCAGGGTACCAGGTGGATATGGGAAAAGGGTACTGGGGGTCTTTATGGGAGGAAAGACGAGGTGATATGGTACAAAAATTTCCAGATTCTCTCGTGGCAAAAATTGTGAATCAAAATGATTGGAACCATTATTATATAAAAGCGAAAGGTCACCATATTGAAGCTTGGCTGAATGGTGTAAAAACAATCGATATAGTGCATGAGGCCGGTTTTTCTGCAGGTAATATTGGTTTTCAGCTTGATCATTACCATAACTTCACCACGGTTGATGTGAAATCATTGTATATAAGGGAGGCAAAGTAAATGCTACATGTAAAGTTTTAAGCGATCAACAATAAAAACATGATAAAAAATATTTTAAGAACACGTGCACTTGCCTTTGGTATTTGTTGTTTGGTTGCGGGTAGTGCCAGCGCACAAACACCTAATTTAAATTTAGACTTTACAAAGACCGGCGCCAGTGTAAGTCCGATGTTGTATGGTTTGATGACAGAAGAAATCAATCATGCTTATGACGGTGGCTTATACGCAGAACTTATACGCAACCGCATTTTCAAAGATAGCAAAACTACTCCTGAAGCATGGACCCTGGTGAGTACAGGTGCCAATTCAAAATCCGCAATAAAATTAATAGCCCCCATTGAAGAAAAAATTCCGTTTGATGAACGCGGCAATGCAATCAACGGGGCACTTTCCACTTGCTTAAGGCTTACGGTTGAAGCCGCCGACGGACGAGTTGGTATAGCGAACGAAGGCTACTGGGGTATACCTGTCACTCCGTCGACCACTTACAAAGCATCTTTCTATTTAAAAGGAACCGATCGCAGCGAACCTCCCCGCTGGCCCTGGGAAGCGAAGCCCCTTACGCCGCCGTTGCCAATAATAGAAAACAATACCGCAGGTCCAATAACAGTTTCAATTGAAAGCAATGATGGTAAAACCGTATATGCAACCGGCAACATTAATCTTGAAAAAAGCATCTACTGGAAAAAGTATGAGCTCACGTTATCAACCGGCGCAAGTGTAACGCCCACAAAGGATGCGCGGTTTGTAATTTCTACCAACAGAACGGGTGTATATTATTTCAATCTTGTATCGTTGTTTCCGCCAACCTACAACAACAAACCCAACGGCTTCAGGCCAGACCTTATAAAAATGATGGCCGATATGAAACCGAAATTTCTGCGTTTTCCCGGCGGCAATTATTTGGAAGGGCCATTGATTACGGATGCCTTTCCATGGAAAACAACATTGGGTCCTTTAGAACAAAGGCCCGGCCATAAGGGTTCGTGGGGTTACAGAGCCTCTGATGGATTAGGAATGCTTGAATTTTTACAATGGTGTGAGGACATTGGCGCAGCGCCGCTGCTCGGAGTGTATGCGGGTTATTCATTGGACGGCGATCATGTAGATGCAGGCCCATTGTTAAAACCGTACGTAGATGATGCGCTGGATCAAATTGAGTATGTGATGGGAGATGTAAATACTTACTGGGGTGCTAAGCGTGCCGCAGATGGACATCCGGCACCATTTAAATTGACTTATGTGGAAATAGGTAATGAGGATTGGTTTGACCGGTCAAACAGTTATGATGGCAGGTTTAATCAATTCAGGACTGCAATTGAAGCAAAGTATCCGCAGCTGCAGTGCATATCCACCATTCCGGATGCACAATACCCAAAAATGAAAGTAACAACGGGTAAAAGGCCGGAAATATTGGATGAACATTACTACCGAGACGCATGGTCCATGTGGGAAAATGCTTCACAGTACGATAAATACGATCGTAACGGGCCCAAAATATTTGTGGGCGAATGGGCTACGAGAGAGGGAGCACCCACAACAAACTTAAATGCTGCATTGGGTGATGCAGCGTGGATGACAGGCATGGAACGAAATTCGGATCTTATCATTATGTCTTGTTACGCGCCGCTTTTTGTAAACGTAAACAAGGCTACGGCCACCGCCCCAAAAGCCTGGCAATGGGATTCTGATTTAATTGGATACGATGCCTTGAACAGTTACGGTTCTCCTTCTTATTACGTTCAAAAATTATTTGGCAACTTGCTGGGAGATAAAATTGTACCGGTTACAGCTTCAAATATACCTGTGCAACCCAGGCCCCTCAACCGTAGGGACAGTGCTACGGGTTTAAAAATAGCACCGCTCGTTCCAACTGTTTTTTACAGTGCAACGATGGATGAAAAAACAGGTCTTGTATATCTTAAACTCGTTAACACAACGGGTAAAAAGCAACCTATAAATATTAGCCTGAACGGCATTAATAAAATTTCACCGGAAGCAACGATACACGTCATTAGCGGTGCTGAGCCTGGGGCAACAAACAGCATCACTGATCCGGAAAAAATTATACCGGTAGAAAGTAAAATTAAAGGGGTAGGGCTGAAGTTTAAAAGAACACTCGACCCTTATTCTGTAAGTGTTTTGCAATTGCAGGTAACCAAGTAAGCACATTGTGTATATATTAATTCAGCTGGTTTAAAAATGAAAAAGAAAATTATTATATCGGCCATTGTTCTCCTGGCAGTTTTTGTTTCATTTTCTCAGGATAAAAAGTTTTACATCTTCCTGAGTTTTGGCCAGTCAAATATGGAAGGGAATGCAAGAATACGACCGCAAGATACCATTGGCGTAGACAGCCGTTTCCAGGTAATGGAAGCTGTTGACTGCCCGGACCTAAAAAGAGAAAAGGGAAAATGGTATACGGCCGTGCCACCATTATGCCGCTGCCATACCGGGCTTACGCTTACTGATTTTTTTGGAAGGACCATGGTCGCCAATCTTCCGGAGAACGTTAGAGTTGGTATTATTAATGTAGCGGTTGGTGGTTGTAAAATAGAATTGTTTGACAAAGACAACTACCAGTCTTATGTAACCACGGCCCCTAAATGGATGTTGGGAATGATAAAGGAATATGACGGCAACCCTTATGCGAGATTGGTAGAATTGGCAAAACTTGCGCAGCACGATGGGGTAATTAAAGGTATACTGCTTCACCAGGGCGAATCAAATCCCAATGATTCAATGTGGACGAAAAAAGTAAAGGGGGTTTACCATAACCTGCTAAAAGATCTTCACCTTAAATCCAGGAAAGTGCCCTTGCTGGCGGGAGAAACGGTGAATGCAGACCAGGGCGGTATTTGTGCGGGTATGAATAAAATTATAGCAACATTGCCAAATGAAATCAAACATTCGTATGTAATCTCTTCCGCCGGTTGTACCGATGCCGCGGATAATTTACACTTTAATGCAGCAGGATATGAAGCATTTGGAAAACGATATGCTGAAAAGATGCTTTCGTTAATGGGGTATGCAACTAATAAATCAGAATAGATAAGTATGAAACACGGGATATATTTTTTTTATTTGATGGCAGGGCTATTCGTTACGCACGGTAACGTACAGGCGCAGGAAAAACTGTATGCTAACGAATTTCCGCTAAGCGAAGTAAAACTGCTTGACGGTCCGTTTAAGCATGCCCGCGATTTGAATATCCAAACGCTGTTAAAATACGATGTGGATCGGCTGTTGCAACCTTACCTGAAAGAAGCGGGATTGCCTGAAAAAGGCAAGCGCTATCCAAACTGGGCGGGGCTTGACGGACACGTGGGCGGTCACTATTTATCAGCACTGGCAATGAACTACGCATCTGCTGGTGACACTGCCTGCAAGCGGAGAATGGATTATATGATAGCAACGCTTAAAGCCTGCCAGGATGCAAATACAGCAAGTGGGGCAGACTGGAGTAAAGGCTATGTTGGTGCGGTGCCAGACAGCAAAAAAATATGGAGCACCTTGCAGGCAGGAGATTTTACTGCTTTTCGGACAGCATGGGTGCCTTGGTACAATGTACATAAAATGTACGCCGGCCTCCGGGATGCATGGTTATACACCGGTAATGATGAGGCAAAAAAAATATTTTTGAAATTTTGTGACTGGGGCTTGCATATTACTTCATCGCTTAGCAGTGAACAAATGCAGTCTATGCTGGATACAGAACAGGGAGGGATGAACGAAATTTTTGCAGATGCATACCAGATGACAGGCGATGAAAAATATTTAGCGGCAGCAAAAAGATTTTCTCATAATATGCTGCTGGATGCCATGGCTTCGGACAATGACAATCTTGATAATAAGCATGCTAATACACAGGTGCCAAAAGCGGTCGGCTTTGAGCGCATCGCTGAATTGACGCATGACAGCAAATATGAAGAAGCGGGAAGCTTCTTCTGGCAGACTGTTACGGGCCACCGGACGCTCGCATTTGGTGGGAACAGCAGGCGGGAGTTCTTTCCCAGCGCCGCAGCATCCAATGAGTTTATCAGCGACGTTGAAGGTCCTGAAACCTGTAACTCTTACAATATGCTGAAGCTTACCGAAGACCTGTTCAGGGTAAATCCGGCAGAGAAATATACCGCTTACTATGAAAGAACCTTGTACAATCATATTCTTTCTGCGCAACACCCGGTTAATGGAGGCTATGTTTATTTTACGCCGGTAAGACCCCGGCACTACCGGGTATATTCTACGCCAAATGAAGCGATGTGGTGTTGCGTTGGCAGCGGCATGGAAAACCCTGGAAAATATGGCCAGTTCATTTACACACACCAGCATGATTCACTGTATATTAATCTTTTTGTTAACTCCGAACTTAACTGGAAAGAGAAAAAAATAAAACTGAGGCAATCCACTTCATTTCCTTACCAGGAAAAAACAAAATTGATTATAGAAAGCAGCCAGTCTTCATTTACCCTGATGGTTCGTTATCCATCCTGGGTGAAAGATGGCGCATTAAAAATTACTGTAAATAATAAAGCTGTTCCATATGCCGAACATCCATCTTCTTATATTGCCATTAAGCGGTTGTGGCGGAAAGGTGATGTGGTAGAAATAATGCTCCCCATGCACAATTCAACCGAGCATTTACCTGGCAATCCAAACTATATTGCTTTGCTGCATGGTCCAATACTCCTGGGGGCTAAAACGGGTACAGAAGATTTAAAAGGCCTGGTAGCAGACGATGGCCGCTGGGGCCATATCGCCAGCGGTAAAAAGTTGCCGGTAGATAAAGCACCAATAATAATTGACAATGATGTTGACGCAGCAGCAGCTCATCTTACACCTGTAGTTGGCAAGCCCCTGAATTTTGTTTTTGGTCAAACAAAAATGGTGAATCCTGCGGATCTTGTACTTCAGCCATTTTATACCATCCATGATGCACGGTATATGGTTTATTGGATGACGCTTAATAAAAATCAGTACCAAATGTATATTGATTCCATTGCTGCAATTGAAAAGGAAAAACTGGCATTGGAAAAACGCACGATTGATTTTGTAGCACCGGGCGAACAACAGCCGGAAGCGGATCACCGCATTGAAAAGAAAAACTCTGGTACGGGCAACTACCTGGATGAATTTTGGAGGGATGCACGCAATGACGGATATTTTAGTTACAGCCTTTCCACCAATAAAGAAACTGCTATAAGCCTGGTAGTACGCTACTGGGGAAATGAAAGAGGAAACCGGAGTTTTGAAATCTACATAAATGAAGCAAAGCTGGTGACAGAAACGATTACGGGGAGATGGGATCAGCAAAAATTTATTGATGTAGTGTATGCATTGCCCGAAGCAATGATCAAAGACAGGGATCGTATCACCGTGAAATTTAAACCGCTTCCTGGTAATACGGCAGGCGCAATCTATTATATCCGCCTGGTACGAAATAAAAGCGGGGACGAATAATGGGGAATGGATTTTTGACGGGCCAGGTTTCTTGTGGTGGGTAAAGTAAGTTGTTTTGAACAGTAAAAGATGACTGGTTGCACATGCAATTTGGCGGTAAGTTATTTGGCGTCAGGTGTGTATGCCTATTTTTCTTGAATGAGTGCGGTTTTTTAAAACACAAATTGTAATTTCTTAAATAAGCGTGACAATATTTTTAAATCAAAAAAATGGTATATGAAAAAGACGTTTGTAGTTAGATCTTTAAGTGCATTGGTAATTTTTTCAGTGGTTATATTGAGTTCTTTCACAGTAAACGCGCAGCGGGCCAGTTTCAGCGGCGACTGGAAATTAGATGAAACAAAAAGTGAACTGGGTGAGTTTGGTGGAAGGGTTGCACGGTCAATAAAAGCCGATCAAAAAGAAGACGCCATTACAACAACGAAAGTTAGTCCTGGTTTTAATGGCGGAGAATCCGTAACCGCTACACTCAAATTAACGTTTGATGGCAAAGTAGCGGAATCTGAAGGCGTTGGCGGTTCTAAAAGAAAGTCGACAGGCAAATGGTCTGAAGACGGAAAAACGCTAACGGTAAACAGCACGATGACTTTCGACAGGGATGGACAATCATTCGAAATTAAATCGGTAGAAAACTGGACCATTACAAAAGACGGCCTGCTTTCTATCGTCACTAATTCCACCTCACCAAGGGGAGAAAGTACGGTAAAAGCAATTTATACCAAGTAGAATAAAAATGTTTATGAAGGCTTCTGTCGCCATAGTAGTGATCCTATTATTTGTAAGATTTACTGGTGCTGCACAAAAAAATGCACCGGCGCCTTGTGGCCCTTTGCCAAATGAAAACCAGCTAAGGTGGCAGGAAATGGAGTACTATGCATTTATTCATTTTTCAGTAAATACGTATACTAACCAGGAATGGGGTAACGGTGATGAAGCCGCCTCAATTTTTAACCCGGATAGCCTGGACTGCCGGCAGTGGGCACGCATTTGCAAAGAAGCGGGAATGAAAGGTGTAATTCTTGTTGCAAAACACCACAGTGGGTTTTGCTTCTGGCCGTCTAAGTACACGGAGTACTCTGTAAAAAATTGTCCCTGGAAAAATGGTAAGGGAGATATAGTGCGTGACATGGCAAATGCATGCAAAGAGTACGGATTGAAGCTAGGTCTCTATTTATCGCCATGGGACAGGAACGCTGCTGATTATGGCAAACCCGAATACATCAAATACTTCAGGAATCAACTGAAGGAGTTGCTTACCAATTATGGGGATATTTTTGAAATCTGGTTCGACGGGGCCAATGGCGGGTCGGGCTATTATGGTGGCGCGAGAGAAACCCGTACGATTGACCGAACAACGTACTACGACTGGAAGAATACTTATAAAATGATACGGGCCCTGCAACCCAATATTGTAATATGGAACGACAACGGTGACAGGGCCGATCTTCGCTGGGTGGGGACTGAATCAGGATATGTTGGTGAAACCAACTGGAGCCTGTTAAATGCAACCGGCGATGTTCCGGAAAAAATGCTGCGTTACGGAGTAGAAAATGGCGATTCCTGGGTTCCTGGCGAAGTAAATACTTCTATACGCCCCGGGTGGTTCTATCATAAATATGAAGATGCCAGGGTGAAAACATTACCCCAGCTGCTGGACGTTTTTTACAATTCTATTGGTAGAAATGGCACAATGTTACTCAACTTTCCAATTATGCCGGATGGGTTGATACATAAAAACGATGAAAGTGCTGTAGTGCAACTTGCCAAAGCCGTAAAAGAAACATTTGCAGTAAACCTTGTTTCCGGCGCAAAAATAGTTGCCAGCAATGTGCGCAAGAATAGCAATAATACGTTCGCCGCAGGCAAAGCAATTGATAAAGATAAAAATACCTACTGGGCCACCGATGATGGCGTATCAAATCCTTCGCTTACCATCAATTTTGGCAGGGCTACCACGTTCAATCGTTTTTTAGTGCAGGAATATATCCGGCTGGGTCAAAGGGTCAAATCATTTAACCTTGAAGCGCTTGTAAATGGTCAATGGATAAAACTCGCCAGCGAAACCACGATTGGCTATAAGCGCATCCTCCGCTTTCCAACAGTGCAGGCAACACAATTGCGGTTGCAAATTACAGGTTCAAAATGCGCGCCCCTAATTTCAAATATGGGTGTTTACAATGCACCGGTAGTACTGACAGCTCCTGAAATCACCAGAAATCAATCAGGTGAAATTATATTTACGCCAGCCGACAAAGAAGCCGTGGTTTATTATACCCTTGATGGAAAGATGCCAACCACATCATCAACAAAATATACCGCTCCTTTTTTAACAGATGGAAAAGTAATTGTTCAGGCAATGGCTTATGCGCCCGCTACTGGCAAAAGCAGTCCTGTTAGCAAGGAGAAATTTGACGTAAGCAAGAAAGAATGGAAGATTGAAGGTATTGGGGATAAGAAAGCATATGATGCCATTGATGGAAATCCACACACAGCATGGTACCAGACGCAAGATAAAAGAATGCCCATCGATTTAGTAATTGATATGGGTAAAGAAGAAAATTTAAGCGGCTTTAAATACTTACCGGGACAGGGCCGTACGACAGGCATCATCGCCGTATATAGATTTTTTGTTTCGCAAAATAATGTTGACTGGACGTTGGTCAGCGAAGGAGAATTTTCCAATATTCAAAATAATCCGCTGTGGCAAGTTAAAAATTTTGAACTTGTAAAAGCGAGGTATATAAAGTTGCAGGCTTTAAAGAACACCCAAAGTGACCAGGCCGCAGGGTATGCGGAGCTGGATATTGTTACGTATTGAAGTAAATACCGTGCGACGGTACCTACTTATTTTCCCGGAAAACAAATTTCTCCAAATGCGCAGGCGTCTTTCATTTATAAAACTCACGACAGTTTTAATCTTTTTGGTATGCGTTCGTGCTGGTAACGCACAACCACCTGGCGGAAAAAAAATAAGCACTGATTTATTCGGATTGTTTTTTGAAGACATTAATTATGCGGCTGATGGTGGCCTCTACGCGGAAATGGTTCAGAACAGATCTTTTGAATACAACCCGGCAGAGAAAAAGGAATGGCATCCGCTTTCTTATTGGGAATATGTAACAACCGGTTACTCTTACGGAAAAATAAGTGTAGCAACCAGTCACCCGGCACACCCCAATAACCCGCATTATATCGAGCTGGATATTGAACATATTTATGACAAAAAAACTGGCGGCGTCGGCATTAAGAACTTTGGATACGATGGAATGGTTGTTAAAGCCGGTGATAAATATAATTTTTCCATGCTGGCTGCACAGATGGGTGATCAACCGGTTATGTTAACGGTGAGTTTGCAAGACAGAAAAGGCGGTTTACTGGCAGCAACATCTTTTTCAACAACTGTTAAAGACTGGAAGAAATATACGGCCAGTCTTGTTCCTTCAGCAAATTCTGACAGCGCCGTATTAGTAGTGCTGGCCAATACAGAAGGCAAACTGGCAGTAGATGCGATTTCACTTTTCCCCGAAAAAACATTTAAAGAACGGCCCAATGGTTTACGGCCCGACCTGGCGCAACTGCTGGCGGATATGCATCCGAAGTTTGTGCGGTTTCCAGGTGGTTGCCTGGCGCATGGAGACGGTGTGGCAAATATGTACCGTTGGAAAAACACCATCGGTCCGGTAGAGGAAAGGATTGAACAGCGGAACCTGTGGGGATACCATCAAACCGCGGGGCTTGGATATTATGAGTATTTCTTGTTGTGTGAAGACATCGGTGCGAAGCCACTGCCGGTTTTGCCGGCCGCAGTTAGCTGTCAGAATTCGGGCGGTACCTGGCGTATCGGGGGCACTGGACAAATGGCATTGCCCATAGAAGACATGCAGGAATACATCCAGGAAATCATTGATCTGGTTGAGTGGGCCAATGGGCCGGTAACATCAACCTGGGGCGCTAAACGTGCCGCTGCCGGTCATCCCGCTTCCTTTAACCTGCAATATATTGGCATTGGAAATGAAGATAAAATTACTACGGGTTTTGAGGAACGTTTTAAAATGATTTATGCCGCGGTTAAAGCTAAGCACCCGGAGATTACGATTATTGGTACAGCAGGTCCTTTTTCGGAGGGCGAAGATTTTACAAAAGGCACACAATTAGTGAACGACCTGGGTGTACCTGTGGTAGATGAACACTATTATAAAAAACCTGAATGGTTTGTTGCTAACCAGTACCGGTATGATGGGTATGACAGGCACAAGGCGCATGTTTACCTTGGTGAATATGCATCCTGGGGCAATACCCTGCAAAACGCTGTTTCCGAAGCTTTGTATATGACGGCGCTTGAACGCAACGGCGATGTGGTAAGACTCGCTTCTTATGCGCCCTTGTTTGCCAAAAAGAATTTTACGCAATGGACCACCGATATGATATTTTTTGACAACAGTAGTTATTTTCTCACGCCAAATTATTATGTCCAAAAAATGTTTATTGCTAACCAGGGCGATTATTATTTTGATAAGGTGATTGCCAGAAATGCCAGTGATTCGTCACTTGCCGGTTCGTGTGTGTATGATAGCAAATCGGGCGACCTTATACTGAAACTGGTAAACGCCGGTAAAGAATCAAAATCTTTAAAAATTAACCTGGCTGCGTTTAAGAAAATTATGCCCACGGCAGTAAAAATTGAATTGAGTGGTAGCGCTGATGCAGCCAATTCATTTGAGCACCCTGGCAACATTAGCCCCGTAACTTCCGGTTGTAAGGTAACCCGGAATTTCAACTATTGGGTGCCGCCGGTTTCGGCAACCGTGATCAGAATTAAAACAAAATAAATTTATGCCGGTTTACCTGGGGAGGTTTAATACATAATAAAAAATATAGCTCATTGGCTATAAAAAATAGTTCGGAAATGATAAAGAAAATATTGAAATTATTTATCCTGTTGCCTTTTATTCTGTGCAGTACCAGCTATAGTTATGCCCAAAATTGGCAGCAGACCGCCACGGGGGTTAAAGTGACGGTAAATGACATAAACATTGAGTTGCAGTTTTACAGTGCGTCAATTGTAAGGGTAGTAAAATCGCCAAAGGGCAGCAACTTTACGAAAGAGAGCCTCTCCGTAATTAAGACGCCGCAGAAATCTTCATTTACCGTACAAAAAAAGGGTGCTGTTCTTACCTTGAAAACGGAACAAATAACAATTTACCTGGACCTTACATCCGGCACACTGTCTTATTTTAAAAAATCCGGCGCGCCTCTTTTAAATGAAAAAGAAAGCGGTGCCATTTTTACCCCGTTTAATGATGCCGGCAGTAATACGTTCACGGTTACACAATTGTTTAAATTAGAAAAAGAGGAACCTATCTACGGTCTTGGTCAGCAGCAAAAAGGGAAAATGAGCCAGCGCAATGTTTCGCTGAAGATGGTACAAGGTAATACGGATGACTATGTTCCATTGTTTCAATCAGTAAAAGGGTATGGTGTTTTCTGGGATAATTATTCTCCCACCATATTTGCCGACAATGCAGATGGCACCTCCTTTACATCAGACGTGGGCGATGGCATCGATTATTATTTTATGTATGGGGGCAATGCTGATGGCGTGATTGCAAACATGCGTGCGCTCACCGGCCAGGTGCCTATGTTCCCTTTATGGACATACGGTTTTTTTCAAAGTAAAGAACGATATAGGAGCCAGGACGAGGCAGTGGATGTGGTAAAGCGATACCGCGCATTAAAAGTTCCGCTGGATGGCATCATCCAGGACTGGCAATATTGGGGTAATAATTATTTGTGGAATGCAATGGAGTTTTTGAATGTAGATTATTCCAATCCTCAGAAATTTGTGAATGATGTTCATGGTTTAAATGCGCATTTAACCATTTCCATCTGGAATTCTTTTGGACCCAAAACAAAACAATACAGGGAACTGGATAGTATCAACGGATTGATGCATTTTAATACCTGGCCGCAATCCGGATCGGAAAAATGGCCGCCTAACCGCGATTATCCATCCGGTGTAAGAGTATATGATCCTTTTAACCCTGCCGCGAGGGATATTTACTGGAAGCATTTGAAATATATGCATTCCCTTGGTCTGGATGGCTGGTGGATGGATTCGTCAGAACCTGATCATCTTGATTTTAAACCATCCGACCTGGATGAAAAGACCTACCTCGGATCATTCAGAAAAGTAAGAAACGCATTCCCGTTGATGACAGTAGGCGGCGTATACAACCATCAACGCGCGGTAGATTCAAGTAAACGGGTATTTATTCTTACCCGCTCAGCTTTTGCCGGTCAGCAGCGTTATGGTGCCAACACCTGGTCGGGCGATGTAACATCTTCATGGAATGCTTTACGCAACCAGATTTCTGCAGGTTTAAATTTTTCGCTAACGGCAATTCCTTATTGGAATGCTGATATCGGTGGTTTTTTTCTCACCCGTTTTCGCAGAAAGCTAGCGGATCCAGAATACCGCGAGCTGTATGTTCGGTGGCTGGAGTTTGGCACTTTTACCCCCATGATGCGTTCTCATGGTGCCGATGCGCCAAGGGAGATTTACCAGTTTGGTGAAAAAGGAAACAGGTATTATGATGCCATCGAAAAATACATTCGGTTGCGTTATCGTCTCCTTCCGTACATCTATTCCACGTCGTGGGATGTAACCGCCAACCAGTCCAGTATGATGCGCGCATTGGTGATGGACTTTCCAAAAGATTCAAGTGCGTTAAATATAAATGATGAATATCTTTTCGGAAAATCATTGCTGGTAAGTCCGGTTACCAACGCTATGTATATAAAGCCCTCTGCCAACGGCCGGGACACGATACAGGTGGAAGACTTTGGTACTGTAAAATCAAAAGATACTTATCTTCCTGCGGGTACAGATTGGTTTGATTTCTGGACAGGAGAGAAGCATAACGGCGGCACTACCATAACCAGGCAAACCCCACTTGATATTATACCGATGTATGTAAAAGCGGGTGCAATCATTCCCTTTGGTCCTGCTGTGCAATACGCAACAGAAAAGAAATGGGACAATCTAGAAATACGTGTCTATCCCGGAGCAAATGGAAGGTTTGTATTGTATGAAGATGAGAATGACAACTATAATTATGAAAAAGGGAAATACGCTACCATCATGATGGAATGGAACGACAAGACGCAAGCACTAACGATCAATGACAGAAATGGTTCCTATCCCGGAATGCTTGCTGACAGGAAGTTTAACATAGTAGTAGTAAAAACAGGCATGGGCGAGGCTGACAATAATTATAGCAATGCAAAGGAAGTAACCTATAGCGGAAAAAAAATAATTGTAAAACCGTAGTCATTCAACACGCGGGTTCACATCGTGTTTCAACCCCAGGAAAGCATATGCAGGTTAAATATAAAAAGCAGGGTAATGAAAACCGGATGAACGACGAGGCAAAATAGATTTTTAAAAGTATCTGGCGCATTGGCTGCAGTAGGTAACCCTGAGAAAATTGAAACGTCGTTAAGAAAGCATGGCTTTGGCGGTTTCACCGGTTGGAACTGCAAGACTTTTCCGGGTAGCCAAAAGATGGAACGCAACAGCCTGTATAGCCTTGTGCTATGCTTATTGTTAGTGAATTATAACCAGCGGTAAAAAGATTAAGATTACTACCTTGTACTAAATTGTCATACATGAAAAAATTCCGGTTATTGATTGCGTTTTGTTGTTTGTTGCAGTGGTGCTATGCACAACAAACATTGAATGACTGGGAAAACCCTGCAAAAGTTGATGAAAATAAAGAATCTCCAAGGGCCAGCTTTATGCTCTACAGCAGTAAGGCGGCGGCTATAAAGGATGACTATGCTGCCTCTATTTATTACAAATCCTTAAATGGTACATGGAAATTTCATTATACTGCGCGTTATGTTGACAGGCCCGAAAATTTTTATCAAACGTCTTTTAATGACAACCGATGGGATACTATTCCGGTTCCTTCCAATTGGGAGATGAAAGGATTTGGAATACCTATTTATACAAATATTATTTATCCATTCCCTAAAAACCCACCCTTTGTTGGCAGCGACAATCCCGTGGGTAGCTACCGCAAATATTTTTCTGTTCCGGAAAGCTGGAACAGCAACCAGGTACTCCTGCATTTTGGTTCTATCACCGGGTACGCGGCGGTGTATGTGAACGGACAAAAAGCAGGCATGACAAAAGCTTCTAAGACACCAGCAGAATTTAATATTACCCCCTTCCTTAAAAAAGGGCAAAACCTGCTTGCAGTAGAAGTATTTCGCTGGCACGATGGCAGCTACCTGGAAGACCAGGATTTTTGGCGCATCAGCGGCATAGAAAGGGATGTTTTTTTAACAGCACTGCCCAACGTAAATGTGTGGGATTTCTTTTTGCAAGCTGGCCTGGATAGTGATTTCAGGGATGGCTTATTCAGTGCAACCATCGACGTCAGAAAATTTAAAAATGCCGCTTTTGCCAACGCAAAAATTTCAGTGGCAGTAAGTGACAGCAACGGGCAGGTTGTTTTTACACAGCAGAAAACCTTCGGCAGCAGTGGAGAAAGCGTACAGCAGATTATGCTGGAAGGCAAAATAAATGCGCCCCGGCAATGGAATGCTGAAAATCCTTACTTATACACCTGCGTAGTAGCATTGAACGTAAATGGCAAAACAACGTTTACGAGCAATAAAATTGGTTTCAGAAATGTAGAAATAAAAAATGCCCAGTTGCTGGTGAATGGTGTGGCAGTCTATGTGCACGGTACAAACCGGCATGAGCATGATCCGGTGACCGGTCACGTGCCATCACGGGAATTAATGCTAAAGGATATTCGGCTGATGAAGGAATTCAATATCAATGCGGTTCGTTGTTCGCATTATCCCAATGATCCACTGTGGTATAAGCTCTGCGATGAATATGGTATCTACCTGGTAGATGAAGCCAATATTGAAGTGCATGGTATGGGTGCTTCGCTGCAGGGCAGCTTTGATACGACTGTGCATCCCGCTTACTTACCGCAATGGGCACCTGCTTTTGCAGACAGGCATAAAAGAATGCTGGAACGGGATAAAAATCATCCATCCATTATTATATGGTCGCTGGGTAATGAGTGTGGCAACGGTAAGGTTTTTCATGATGATTATTTGTGGATTAAGAATCGTGACAAAACGCGCCCGGTGCAATTTGAACAGGCGGGGGAAGACTGGAATACTGATATTGTTTGCCCGATGTATCCAAGAATGCAAAGTATGCAGCGGTATGCGCAGGACAGCACCAAAAAACGTCCTTACATCATGTGCGAATATTCTCATGCGATGGGCAATAGCAACGGCAATTTTCAGGAATACTGGGATGTTATTATGAATAGTAAACACATGCAAGGTGGGTTTATATGGGACTGGGTGGACCAGGGAATAAGCAGCACCTCCAGTTCTGGCAAACCGTTTTATGCTTACGGTGGAGATCTTGGCGGCTACTATTTACAGAACGATGAAAATTTTTGTGCCAATGGACTAATAGCGTCCGACAGAACGGTGCACCCTGGCATGTACGAGGTGAAAAAGGTGTACCAGAATATTTTATTCAAAGCTAAAGATGTTTCAAAAGGCGTTTTTACGGTTTATAACTGGTTTGATTTTACCAACCTGCGCGATTACAATCTTGAATGGGTGCTGATGAAAGATGGTAAGGCATTTACCAAAGGAACTTTTTCATTGGATGTGCAACCGCATCAGTCGAAAGAAATTACCCTGGAATTGCCCATGCTAAAGGCGCAGCCGGGAACAGAATTGTACGTAAACCTGTACGCATACAGTAAAAAAGGCGGCTTGGTGCCTGCGGGGCACCTGGTGGCTTCGGAGCAGTTTAAACGTAGTGGTGATTATTTTGTGAGCCGGCAGGTTGACGCAGCCAATACATTAAACATCACTAAAAAAGACAATAGAATTTCATTTACTTCGGGAGACATAAAAGGAGAATTTGATTTGCAACGTGGCAGGTTAGTATCCTACACAAAGGGTGGCAAAAGAATTTTCAATGCTTTTCCCGAGCCTTACTTCTGGCGGGCCCCTACCGATAATGATTTTGGTAACCGGATGCCTGCTAACATGGGCGTTTGGCGCACTGCACATATCAACCGCACATTGCAATCAGTAAATGTAAATGATCAACAAAAAGATTCATTACAAATTAAGGTAGATTACTTGTTAAGCGATATTGATATTCCTTACCAGCTTACTTATACCGTGTTGCAAAATGGTTTTGTAAAAGTAACGGCTGCCCTTGACATGAATGGAAAATCGCTTCCGGAGCTGCCGCGTTTTGGCATGCGCATGTCGCTGCCCAATGAGTATGAAAATGTTACCTGGTATGGCCGTGGTCCATGGGAAAATTACAGCGATAGAAACACCGCTTCATTTGTTGGTTTGTACAACAGTACTGCCGATAGCATGTACACCTGGAATTATATCCGCCCCCAGGAGTCGGGGAACAGAACAGATATCCGTTGGCTGGAACTCAAAAATAAACAGGGCGAGGGGTTGCGTATTGAAGGGGTACAGCCCATTTCATTCAGTGCTTTACCCATGCACGATGAAGACCTTGACCCGGGACTCACAAAAAAGCAACAACATCCTTCCGATATAACATTGGAGAAAGATATTGAGCTGCACATCGATTTAAAGCAAAGGGGTTTGGGTGGTGATGACAGTTGGGGGGCTATGCCACACAACCAGTACCTGCTTTTGGATAAAAAATATACGTATAGCTATGTGATTTCCCCGGTTACAAAAAACTAAAAATAATGGAGAAATCTCGCACATTGTTTTTATACCAGTAACTGTTGTTCAGCAATCAATTGAATGGTTGCACCATCAATGCTTTTTTGTGATGTCATTGGTGCAAAGAGCGATTTTAAATTTTTTAATATTAATCTGTCTGCAAACTATTTAGCGCAGGCTCATTCGTTAAAAATTAAACTATGGAAAGAAGAACATTACTTAAAGGAAGCCTGGCTGGTTTGTCTTCGCTTTGCCTATCCAGAACTTTAGGGAACAGCATACTTACGTCGATTAATGCTGCCAACCAAACAGGACCATTCGATCCCACCTGGGAATCCCTCGCCCAATACCAGGTGCCGGACTGGTTCAGAGATGCAAAATTTGGTATGTGGGCGCATTGGGGTCCGCAATGCCAGCCCGAGCGTGGCGACTGGTATGCAAGGGGAATGTACCAGGAAGGCACTGATCAATACAAATACCACGTAACAAAGTACGGGCATCCATCTAAATTCGGATTTAAAGATGTTATCAATCAATGGAAAGCCGATAAATGGGACCCTGAAACAATTGTATCCCTGTACAAAAAAGCAGGTGCCAGGTACTTTATGGCGCTGGCCAATCACCACGATAATTTTGATCTCTATAACAGTAAACACCATCAATGGAATGCTACCAGGCTGGGTCCAAAAAAAGATATCGTTGGTGGCTGGGCTAAAGCAGCTAAAAATAATGGGCTGCCCTTTGCTGTAAGCGTGCATGCCGCGCATGCCTGGAGTTGGTACGAGACATCGCAACGTGCAGATAAAAACGGGCCGTTGGCTGGTGTACCTTATGACGGCAAACTGTCCAAAGCTGATGGCGCCGGGAAATGGTGGAATGGTTATGACCCCCAGGAATTGTATGCGCAAAACCATCCGCTTAGTGAAAACAGTGATGACAATAAAGCTATACATCGTCAATGGGCCTGGGGTAATGGTGTTAATCCTCCCACTAAAGAATACATGGAGAACTTTTACAAGCGCACCATAGACCTTATAGACAATTATGCGCCGGAGCTGGTTTATTTTGACGATACGGGTCTGCCTTTATGGCCAGTAAGTGATGCAGGCCTGCGCATTGCCGCCCACCTGTATAATGCCAGTATAAAAAAGTATGGAAAATTAAACGCCGGTGTATTTGGAAAAGTATTAAATGAGCAGCAACGCCAATGCCTGATATGGGATATTGAACGCGGGCAGAGCAATAAGATTGAAGCATTGCCATGGCAAACTGATACTTGTATTGGTGAATGGCATTATGACAGGCGTGTTTATGATGACAACCGTTATAAGACATCCGCCACCGTTATACATACCCTGGTTGATGTGGTGAGCAAAAACGGTAACCTGATGCTGAATGTTCCTTTGCGCGGCGATGGTTCAATTGATGACAAGGCCAAAGCTACCGTGGACGGCATTGCCGGATGGATGGCGATAAACAGCGAAGCCATATACGCTACGCGGCCATGGACCCTGTTTGGTGAAGGGCCAGCGATAGCGGGCGCTGCTCCTATAAGTGCGCAAGGGTTTAATGAAGGCAAGGGGAAACCTTTTTCTGATCAGGATATTCGCTTTACCACAAAGGGAAAAGTGCTTTATGCCACTTTGCTCGGTTGGCCCCCAGATAAGACCAGCACGATCAAATCATTGGGTGCTACCAACAATAAAGTAACCAGGGTAACTTTACTGGGCGCCCCCGGTAACCTTACCTTCAGCCAGTCGGCAGACGGATTAAAAGTAAACCTGGCTGATCAGGTTCCTGGTAAAATTGCGCATGTATTAAAAATTGAAGGCGCGATAAATTAAACCATAAAGTATCACCAGGATAATATGAATACCACCGTGCAGGGAATAAAGATCATGGTGCTTCACTGAGACTGTGCGGAAAGCTGACCCTTGCTCTTACGGGCCATACTATGAAAGCAAACAATCAATACACATACATGAACGGGAAAATAAATAAAGGGAAAATATGCTTCAACAGTTAGTAAAACGAATAGGATTGGTTTTCTGCCTGCTACTATTTTTATCCAGTGTTGGGTTCCCGCAAGCTGTCAAAAACAGGGTTATCATGCTCACCGATATAGAAAATGAGCCGGATGATACCGAGACCATGATTCGTTTGCTTCTTTATTCCAATCAAATTGATATAAAAGGTTTGATTGCCACTACCTCTGTTCATCTTAAAACAAAAGTATATCCGCAGTCAATTAATCGGATTTTAAAAGTGTACGGTACCGTGCAACCCAATCTTATTAAACATGAAGCGGGCTATCCCGCAGCGGAAAATTTATTAAAGCTGGTAAAATCGGGACGACCTGAATATGGAATGCAAGGGGTAGGCGATGGAAAAGATTCTGAAGGCTCGGAGTGGATCATTAAAATACTTGATGATTCTGACAACCGTCCCTTGTGGATATGTGCATGGGGAGGACCAAATACATTAGCACAGGCATTGTTCAAACTAAAAAAAACAAAAACTGCGGGTGAATTTAACCGGCTTTTGCAGAAACTAAAAGTATACACCATTTCTGACCAGGACGATAGCGGAATTTGGATGAGAAATACTTTTCCCGGACTTTTCTATATCGTAACTCCAGGTGGTTACGGCAAAGCAACCTGGACTGGTATTCATATCGTTGTTCCTGGTATCAATAATGAAACAATCAGTAACAAATGGCTCGCCACTAACATCCAACAAGATCATGGTCCCCTGGGGGCATTGTATCCGGATGTGAGTTATGGGATGGAAGGTGATACGCCTTCATGGCTTTCGCTGATTCCAAATGGCTTAAGCAATGCAGCGCATCCTGAATGGGGCGGATGGGGCGGGCGCTATGAGTTGTATCAGCCAAAACTTTCTGATCTGGATGTTAAGGGCTTTACTGGTGGCGTGCCTGTTGACCCGGAAACAAGACCCATTTGGACGAATGCGGAAGATGCATACAGTCCGATACTATACAATCCATACGGCAGGGCCATTAAACGCGATACCACTGTTTTTACCGGGAATAAGGTAAGCGTATGGCGGTGGAGGGACGATTTTCAAAACGATTTTGCCGCACGCATGGATTGGACGATCAAAACTTATAAGCAAGCAAATCATCCGCCGGTACCTGCATTGAATCATCCAGATAAAATTACCGTCCAGTCCGGTGAATATTTTTATTTGGATGCCAGTGGATCTGTTGACCCGGACGGTGACCATTTAAGTTATCTATGGTTTCAATATCCTGAAGCCGGCACTTATAAACAAATGGTAAAATTTACATTGGCGGAAAATTTATACAGGACATCGTTGATAGCACCCGATGTGGAAAAGCCGGAAACCATTCATTTTATTTTAAAAGTAACAGACAAAGGCACACCTGCATTATCGAGATACAAACGGGTAATCGTACAGGTAATGCCCCGTAAATCGTAAACCGTAACAGATCGTATTTCAAACAACCGGCTTGGTTAATGGTAAACATCGCATAAGAATTATTAACCGTGGATCAGGAAAAGTAGCGGTGGATGCATTACGCATTCAATGATTTTTACAGGTAAGCAAAAGATATTCGGAGCAAACGGGTTTACTCACCTACAAAAAAGATGGAGGTTTCTGTAAGCGGGTTTTTGCTTCCACTGATAATAGTTCTGTTATGACGACATCATTGGTAAAAAAAAGTTTTTTATTTGTGTTCCTCATTGTGATGGGTTTCACATCATTCAGCCAGGTACGTTTACCCAAGCTGGTAAGTGATGGTATGGTATTACAGCGTGATGCAAATGTGCGTGTATGGGGCTGGGCAAGCCCGGGAGAAAAGATTGCGGTAAAGTTTTTAAATAAAACTTATGGGGTACGGGCAGGGACCGACAGTACCTGGACAGTTATATTGCCTAAATTAAAAGCGGGCGGCCCTTATGAAATGCAAATACGCGGTAAGAATGCGATTGCTATTCATGATATTTTGATAGGAGAGGTATGGCTTTGCTCCGGTCAGTCCAACATGGAATACCAGCTGATGTATGATGGTGCTATTTATGGACGAGAAATGGAGACGGTGAATAATCCGCAAATACGGCAATTCAAAGTTCCTATACGGCCCGCGTTGGATGGCCCCAAAAAGGAGATGAGCGGCGGCGCCTGGAAAAAAGCCAATCCAAAAGAGATTGGTGCTTTTACAGCGGTGGGTTATTTTTTCGCAAAACACCTGTATGAGCATTACAAGGTTCCCATTGGATTCATTAACTCCAGTGTAGGCGGCACACCCATTGAGGCATGGACAAGCGAAGAAGGATTAAAAAACTTCCCCGATATATTAAAGACGGTGGAGAAAAACAAAGACACGTCTTATATCAATAGTATGCGTCGGCCGGGCAATGGCTTTCCCGGACAGCAGCCAGCATCAACCAACGATAAAGGAACCAATGGCCCGGTAAACTGGTATGATCCAACGTATATTCCAAAAGGCTGGAGAAACATTACTGTTCCCGGCTATTGGGAAGACCAGGGCGTGAAAGATCTCAACGGGGTTATGTGGTACCGCAAAGAAATAGATCTTCCTGCATCCATGGTTGGCAAGCCGGCGATGGTTTATCTTGGGAGAATGGTGGATGCGGACATTTTATACATCAACGGAAAACAAGTGGGAAGAACGTTTTCACTCTATTCCGAACGCAGGTATTCCATTCCTCCGGATCTGCTGAAAGCGGGTAAAAATCTGTTTGTATCAAAAATTACCAATAATAATGGGAAGGGCGGTTTTGTTCCGGATAAACCGTATTATATTTTTTCGGGCGCTGACACCGTTAGTCTTACCGGAAATTGGCAATATAAAGTAGGAGAGGTGTATCAACCCCGTACAGAGAATAGTAGCGGCGGATTTGTAGCTGCACAAAATTCTCCCGCTGCATTATACAATGGCATGATTGCCCCGGTTATTAATTATACCATTAAAGGATTTCTCTGGTACCAGGGAGAAAGCAATGTGAGCCGCGCGGCAGCGTATGCAGACCTTCAGCCCGCCCAAATAAATGACTGGCGTAAAAAATGGAACACAGGCAGCTTGCCGTTTCTTTTTGTGCAGTTGCCCAACTACCAGGATTATACCTACCTGCCCGTAGAAAGCAACTGGGCATTGTTCCGCGAATCACAATTTAAGGCATTATCATTGCCCAATACAGGCATGGCGGTAACCATAGATATTGGTGAGTGGAATGATGTACATCCGTGGAACAAGTATGATGTAGGTAAACGGCTGGCGTTGCTGGCAGAAAAAACAGTGTACGGCGAAGACGTAGTTGCCAGCGGCCCACTTTTTAACTCGGCAATGGTTGAGGGAAACAAAATAATCATTTCATTTACCAGCATTGGAAGTGGTTTGATAACCAGTGACGGCGAAGACCTAGGCGAATTTGCCATTGCCGGCGCTGATAAAAAATTTGTTTGGGCAAAAGCAATCATCCAGGGCGACAAGATATTGGTGACCAGCAACGAAGTACCCAATCCTTTATATGTTCGGTATGCCTGGTCCGATAATCCACCCCATCCCAATTTATACAACAAGGAAGGCCTGCCAGCCTCGCCATTTAGAACAGATCATTTTTAATTGTAAACGATGCAGGGATAAAATGTATTTATTAAATAAACGATTATCATGAAAAGAATTTTCTTGACGGCTATGCTCTTGTCTTCGCTCGCAGCGCTGGCGCAGCAACCAAAACCCGTGAAAGTAGCTGGCGGATTGTTACAAGGCACGATAGAAGATGGCCTGACCGTCTATAAGGGAATTCCATTTGCGGCGCCCCCGGTAGGTGCGCTCAGGTGGAAGGCACCGCAACCGGCTGCGAAGTGGGACGGCATCCGCATGGCTGATAAGTTTGCTCCGGGCGCCATGCAGGGTATTAATCCTCCATCAGGAAAAAGCGAGGATTGTCTCTACCTGAATGTTTGGTCGCCGGCCAAATCACCCAAAGAAAAAGTGCCGGTACTTGTATGGATTTATGGTGGCGGTTTTGCTGTGGGGTATACATCAGACCCCATGTACAATGGCGCAAACCTGGCAAAGAAAGGAGTGATGCTGGTAAGTATTGCCTACCGGGTCGGGCAACTGGGCTTTTTAGCACACCCGGAACTCAGTGCGGAAAGTCCAAACCGTGTTTCAGGAAATTATGGTCTGCTGGACATGATTGCCGGGCTCCAATGGATAAAAGAAAATATAGCAGCATTGGGTGGCGATCCCGATAAGGTGACCATCTTCGGCGAATCTGCAGGAGGCATCGCAGTTAGTAACTTGTGTGCCTCACCTTTGGCAAAAGGATTGTTCCAGGGTGCAATTTCTGAAAGCGGCGGTTCGTTTGGGCCAACGCGTGCAACTACTTTTCCCGGGGAAAACATGAAAACCCTGAAACAGGCAGAAACCGACGGCCAGGGATTTGTGCAAAAAGCCGGCGTTTCATCTATTGCTGAGCTTCGCAAAATGCCTGCTGACAAAATGCCTTCGGGTTTCGGTTTGGGGAGCGGTTGGCCAATTACTGATGGATATGTAATTCCCGACGATCAGCATAATTTGTATGAAGCCCGAAAATATAACGACGTCCCGATATTGGTTGGATATAATTCCGATGAAGGTGCCAGCTTTTCACCACCCAAGACACCGGCAGATTATATTGCGGGCGTGCAGAAACGCTATGGAAAATTTGCAAATGATTTGCTGAGAGCCTATCCAACAGATAGCAGCACCGTTCCGAAAACCGCAAGAGACCTTGCCCGTGATGCGGCATTTGGCTGGCAAACCTGGAGCTGGGCAACCTTGCAGGCAAAAACAGGAAAATCAAAAGTTTTTTATTATTATTTTGATCAGCATCCTGATTACCCGCAGGGTTCACCACGGTACGGATACGGCTCATCGCATGGCCAGGAGGTGGCCTATGTTTTTCAGCATCTCGATGCGTCTAAGCCCGACATTACCAAAGCTGATTTGCAAATTGCGGATGCCATGAGTACCTACTGGACAAATTTTGCTAAATACGGCGATCCCAATGGCAAAGGAATGCCCGCATGGCCAACTTTTAGCAGTGTGAAACAAAACGTAATGTACTTTTCTAAAACACCATTTATAGGGCCTGTTCCCAGTGAAGCATCATTAAAAACGCTGGATGCCTATTTTGAATGGAGGCGCACGGCGGAAGGAAGAGAATGGGCGAAATAACGCCGCATCATTAAAGACCTAATCTTTGCACATGGCTGGAATTATAGTTGAACTAATCATTTCCTGGCTTTTACTTTGGTTTATTTGCAAAAAGCAGCTGTCTGTTTTAGGGTTTAGGCCAACAAAAAGCAGGATAATTAATCTCGGCGTCGGATTTTTAATTGCAGCTTCCTGTTGCACATTATATCAAATAATGACAACAGCATTCATTAATAATGGCTGGATATTAAATAAACAAGTGACTGGAAAAAAAATGTTGGAAAGTCTAAGGTGGACATTTATATCTGTTTTATATGAAGAATTAATTTTCAGGGGTGCCTTACTTTACATTGCAATAAAAAAAATAGGGATCGTAAAAGCATGTATTCTATCAGCAGTTTGCTTTGGTATTTACCATTGGTTCACTTTCAACGTATTTGGAAATCCATTTATGATGGTTATTACTTTTCTAATGACAGCAATTGTAGGACTTTCGTGGGCTTTCGCATTTGCTAAAACAGGTGCTGTTTATTTGCCAATCGGCCTGCATTTCGGGTGGAATATGTTTTCTACTATTGTCTTTTCTAACGGGAATTTTGGGCAGGGAATTTTTGTAAGGGCAAATACAAATCAATTACAAGGTTTATTGTCAGGGTTGGTTTTTCTTTTTCAGGTGTTCGGACTACCGGTGCTTACTTTTTTGTACCTCAGACGGCTTAAGTTTCGGGCTGACGAAACAAATAAATCCAACCCACTTCAAAGTCTTCGTCCACCAGTAACTGAAGAACCATTTTAATTACGCGAAAACTGTAAAATGAAATACAAATCAGTAGTGGCAATTTTACCGGTAAGCTGTTTTACGGCGAGCACTCGCGGCGCAAAAAATAAAGTCAGCAAAGGTAAATGCACGTTCATTCGGTTGAATAGACTATATGAATTATAAACTCCTGGACTTATTCGGGAAATTATGCAAACAAAAAAAATTGGGGGCAGGTAAAATAATAGCGCAGTATGAAAAAAATAAAAATCCTTCCAGTTAACCTGGTTGTACAAAGACTTTGCATGTTGGCACGAGTGCTGGGGATAGGCAGAAAAAAACAACTTGCCGCGGTAGCAATCATAACGTTTTCAATCCTGTTTAGCGGGCTGAATGCTTTGGGCCAGCAAAAAGCACACAATCCTTTGATTTTTGCCGATGTGCCGGATATGTCTATGATCCGTGTGGGCGATACTTATTACATGAGTAGTACGACCATGCATTTTAATCCCGGTGTTCCAATTATGAAATCGAAAGATTTGGTCAACTGGAAACTGGTAAGCTATGCGTATGATACACTTGCTGACGTGGATGCGCTGAATCTTGCAAATGGGAAAAGCACCTATGGCCGGGGTTCCTGGGCCAGCAGCATCCGTTACCATCAGGGTACTTATTTTGTATCCACCTTTGCACAAACAACCGGGCAAACCTATATCTATCGTACAAAAAATATTGAAAAGGGCCAGTGGAAACGAGTAAGCTTTAAACCATCTTACCACGACCACTCTTTATTTTTTGACGATGACGGTAAAGTTTACTTGTTGTATGGGGCCGGTAAGTTAACCTTATTGGAGTTGAATGCGGATGTGTCTGGTGTAAAGGAGGGTGGCATTAACCAGGTAGCTATTGAGAATGCGAGTGCCCCCAGCCAGGTAGCTGGCAGAAAAGGCGGATTGGGTGCAGAAGGATCGCAACTGTACAAAATAAACGGTAAATATTATTTGTTCAATATCACCTGGCCGCCGGGCGGAATGCGTACCGTGGTTATTCACAGGGCCGATAAAATTACCGGTCCCTGGGAAGGTAGAATTGGTTTACAGGATATGGGCGTGGCACAAGGCGGTTTAATTGACATGCCCGATGGAAGATGGTTCGCTTATCTCTTTCGTGACTTTGGTGCTGTTGGACGTATTCCCTACCTGGTGCCTGTAAAATGGGAAGATGGCTGGCCTGTACTGGGTGTGAACGGTAAAGTGCCGGATACACTGGATCTGCCTGCCAACAAAAGTCTAATTCCGGGTATTGTTGCGTCAGATGAATTTACCAGGACGAAAAAAGATGCAGCACTTCCGTTGGTCTGGCAATGGAACCACAATCCTGATAACAGTTTATGGTCGGTTACCGAAAGAAAAGGTTACCTGCGTTTGAAAACCGGAAGAATTGATACGTCATTCCTGTTTGCAAGAAATTCCTTAACCCAACGCACGATTGGTCCGGTATGCACCGGTGTTACATCACTTGATATTACTAATATGAAGGATGGTGACTTTGCAGGACTTGCATTGCTGCAAAAAAATTACGGCATTGCCGGCGTTAGGATAGATGGAAATAACCGGAATATTGTGATGGTGAACGCCAGTACAGGCAAACCGGAGCAGGTACAATCCATTCCGCTGAAACAGCAAACGGTTTTTTTTAAAGCCGTGTGTGATTTCACCAATAAAAAGGATACTGCTAATTTCTTTTTTAGTTTGGATGGGCTTTCCTGGACCGCGCTGGGAACACCACTGAAAATGGCGTACACCATTCCACAATTTATTGGTTACCGCTTTACTTTGTTCAATTATGCAGAAAGGAACATTGGCGGATATGCAGATTTCGATTACTTCAGGATAACAGGCACGGGTGACACGGATAGATAATTTTTGCCTTTTAAAAATAACAACTAAGTGGATGTTGCCGTGAACATCGACTTGAATTTAAAAAATATTATGAGACTTAACAGGATAATAAGCCCCTTTTTTATTTTAACGCTGCTTGCCACGCAGGTAATTGCTGAAGACGGGCATCAGCTTTGGCTACGTACTAAAAAACCTTTGCCCGTAACTGTAATTAGCGAAGGGAAATCCCCCACATTAAACATCGCCCAACAGGAACTGCAACAAAGCTGGCAAGGTGCACCAGGTGCAAAAATATTCCTCCGCATAAAGAAGGACAACAGTATTAAGGGTGATGGTTTTCGATTAACGCCCGATGGTGTGCAAGCTATCAGTGATGCAGGGATACTATATGGTGTGTATGAAATGCTGCGCCGTCAGCAAACCGGGGAAAATATTAAGGAGGAAGTTTCTAACCCCTCATACAGCAACCGGATATTGAATCATTGGGACAACCTGGATGGTTCTATTGAGCGGGGTTATGCAGGAAAATCGATTTTTTGGCGAAAGGAGGACCCTTTCACTATAACGGCATCAGATAGAAGATTATGGCAAGAGTATGCAAGAGCCAATGCCTCTATTGGTATAAATGGCGCAGTACTGGATAATGTCAATGCTAATCCACTGATATTAACTGCGGATTATCTGATGCGAGCAAAGGCGATTGCGGACGTGCTGCGTCCATATGGCGTAAAAGTTTATTTAGCGGTAAAGTTTTCATCTCCTCCATTGCTTGGTAAATTAAAAACTTCTGACCCCCTGGACGCTGACGTGATAAAATGGTGGAACGATAAAGTAAAAGAGGTGTATAAATTGATACCCGACTTTGGTGGGTTTACAATAAAGGCGAGTAGCGAAGGACAGCCCGGCCCGCAGGATTTTGGACGCACCCATGCCGATGGTGCTAACATGCTGGCGGATGCAGTTAAGCCCTTCGGTGGTATTATTATGTGGAGAGCTTTTGTTTACAGCTCAAAAGATAAAGACCGTGCAAAACAGGCATTCAATGAATTTGTTCCTTTTGACGGACAGTTTAGAGATAACGTTATTATACAAGTGAAAAATGGTCCGGTGGATTTTATGCCAAGGGAACCGTTTAGTCCGCTATTTGGTGCGTTGAAAAAAACGCAGTTGATGGCGGAGTTCCAGATTACACAGGAGTATCTCGGTCATTCTACCTACCCGGTTTTTTTATCTTCCATGTGGCAGGAATGTTTACAAAGCGATACCTACCAGTTTGGACCTGGCAGCACGGTGGCAAAATGTACGGATGGTACCCTGAAAAAGCAACAATATACTGCTATTGCCGGGGTTTCAAATGTGGGTATGGATAGCAATTGGTGCGGTAATGACTTTGCGCAAGCTAACTGGTTTGCGTTTGGCCGACTGGCCTGGGATAACAATAGCAACAGTGAAAAAATTGCCGATGAATGGCTAAAGCTTACTTTTTATACGGCGCCAGCCGATTATCCCGCACTCGCCTTCGACTATTCAAATTCATGGAGTACAAATTTTTTAAAACCGGTAAAAGCAATGATGCTGGAAAGTCGTGAAGCGGCGGTAAACTTTATGATGCCGCTTGGCCTGCATCATATTATGTCTGCAAACGGGCATTACGGACCAGGTCCGTGGTGGGCACCTGCAAGAATGCGTGCCGATTGGACGCCGCCCTATTATCACCAGGCGGATAGTTTGGGGATAGGGTTCAATCGAACAAAGACCGGCAGCGATGCGGTAGAACAATACCATGAACCCCTGACTTCGCTTTTTAATAATCCCGGTACCTGTCCTGATGAGTTGCTGCTCTGGTTTCACCATTTACCATGGGATTTTAAGATGAAAAACGGACGTTCCCTTTGGAATGAATTGTGTTACCGTTACGCGTATGGGGTGCAGGAAGCGAGGGGGTTTCAAAAAATATGGGATAAAGCGCAACCCTTTGTTGACAGCAGCCGGTTTAATGCAGTACAAAGAAAATTACGCGGCCAGGCCGCC
>JBDSEV010000045.1:0-41644 GCA_039919885.1 Chitinophagaceae bacterium | reverse complement strand
GTGCACATCGTAACAGTGAACGATTACCTCGCCCGCCGCGACAGTGAATGGAACGGAACCATTTTTGAATGGCTGGGCCTAACCGTAGACTGCATAGATAAACATCAGCCCAATAGTGAAGAACGCCGCAAAGCCTACCAGGCCGATATTACCTACGGCACCAACAATGAGTTTGGCTTTGACTACCTGCGCGACAACATGGTGCATACCCCCGATGAAATGGTGCAACGCAAACATCATTTTGCCATGGTGGATGAAGTAGACAGCGTATTAATTGACGACGCCAGAACGCCCTTGATTATTTCCGGCCCGGTACCCAAAGGCGATGATCAGCAATACCATATTCTGAAACCCCGCGTGTTGCAATTATTTGACGCGCAACGCCAGGCTACCAATAAATTTCTGATTGAAGCAAAGAAGAAATTTGCCGAAGGCAGCGATGATCCCAAAGATGGCGGACTTGCGCTGATGCGCGCGTGGCGCGGGCTTCCTAAAAACAGTGCGCTGATTAAATTTACCAGCGAGCCCGGCATCAAAGTAAAACTACAGAAGATCGAGAATTACTACCTCGCAGATCAGCAAAAAGAAATGCCCAAAGTAGACGAGGAATTGTTTTTTCACATCGATGAAAAAAACAACCAGGTAGATTTAACCGACAAAGGCTTGTTGATGATAACAAAAAGCGGTGAAGACCAGGAGTTTTTTGTACTGCCCGACATTTCACTGAAGCTGGCGGCGCTTGACCGGGATGAACAAATGGACCCGGATGAAAAACTGCATAAAAAAGAAGCCATCCTCAATGAATACGCCATCAAAGCAGACCGCATCCACACGGTGCAGCAACTGTTGAAAGCATATACATTGTTTGACAAAGATGTTGAATACGTGGTAATTGAAGGACAGGTAAAAATTGTAGATGAGCAGACCGGCCGTATCATGGATGGCCGCCGCTACAGTGATGGATTGCACCAGGCCATTGAAGCGAAAGAAAACGTAAAGATTGAAGCCGCAACGCAAACCTATGCCACCATTACGCTGCAGAACTATTTTCGTATGTACCATAAGCTTGCGGGTATGACGGGTACCGCAGAAACAGAAGCAGCAGAGTTATGGGATATTTATAAACTGGATGTGGTAAACATCCCTACCAATGTGCCCGCCATTAGAATAGACAACCAGGATCTGGTGTACAAGACCAAGCGTGAAAAATACGGCGCTGTTATAGATGAAATTGAAAGATTACGCAATGCGGGCCGCCCGGTGCTGGTGGGAACCACTTCGGTTGAAGTAAGTGAATTGCTGAGCAAGATGCTGAACGGTAAAAAAATTCCGCACAATGTATTGAACGCAAAACAGCACGCCCGTGAAGCACAGGTAGTGGCAGAAGCCGGTTTACCGGGCGCCATTACGATTGCTACTAATATGGCTGGCCGTGGTACAGACATCAAACTCGGACCAGGTGTAAAGGAAGCCGGAGGTTTGGCAATTGTAGGTACAGAGCGGCATGAGAGCCGTCGTGTAGACAGGCAGCTACGGGGTAGGGCCGGCCGGCAGGGTGATCCGGGTACAACGCAATTCTATGTATCGCTGGAAGACGAATTAATGCGTTTATTTGGTAGCGAACGCATCGCTGGTTTAATGGACAGGTTTGGTTACAAAGAGGGTGAAGTGATTCAGCACAGCATGATTACCAAATCAATTGAACGCGCCCAGAAAAAAGTAGAAGAAAATAATTTTGGCATTCGCAAGCGCCTGCTGGAGTATGACGATGTGATGAACAAACAACGCAAAGTAGTGTATGAAAAACGCAACCATGCTTTGTTTGGCGAACGACTTGCGTTGGATTTGGATAATGCATTTTATACGGTGTCGGAAGGACTCGTCAATTCTTTCCGTGAGCAAAGCGATTTTGAAGGCTTTAAACTGGCGGTGATTGTAAATTATGGAATGGATACTACCATCACCAGGGATGAATTGGAAAGGGGCAGCGCCAATGAAGTAACGGAAAAATTATACCAGGAAGCCATGGGTAATTACCAGCAGAAAATGACTGAACTGGCAACCTATTCTATACCGGTATTCAAAAACATACGCGCGTCACAGGGCAATCATATTGAGAATGTGGTAGTACCTTTCAGCGATGGGCGCAAGGGCATTCAGGTATTGGCCAATATGCAAAAAACGCTGGGTACCGATGGAAAAGAACTCGTAAATACGCTGGAGAAAACCATTACCCTTGTTATAATTGACGATGCCTGGAAAGAGCACTTGCGGAGAATGGATGATTTAAAGCAAAGTGTGCAGACCGCTTACCTTGAACAGAAAGATCCGCTGGTTATTTACAAGGTGGAAGCTTTTGACATTTTCCGGCAGATGGACAGCGAAGTAAACAAAGACATAGTGAGTTTTCTTTCGCATTGCGCCATACCAAATGAACAAAACAATGCGGCGCCTATTAAAGAAGGTCGTGAGCAGAAAACAGATATGAGCCGCTTGCAGGCAAATAAGGAAGCTATTGACGCCGCCGGCAATGACTATGCCGCCAATGAAAAAGATTATTATGATCCCGCGAGCGCCACTGTAAAACAAGAACCGGTAAAAGTGGGACCGAAAGTAGGCCGCAATGATCCATGTCCGTGTGGAAGTGGCAAAAAATATAAAAATTGCCACGGAAAGGATGCGGCATAACTGACCGTATATCGTTGCATTAAATTATCAGGGAAAGGCATTCACGAAAGTGGATGCTTTTTTTATTGCCGGGTAGCACCAACGTGCAGCAACATGGCAACAGTAGAACCGCACGTAGTTGCAATAATCCATTCAATGAAATTATTGCAAGAAATATTCCGCTCCGCAATTGCACAAGACGTTCCTACGGAACGATATCCAACGCATTGATTTTTCTACCCACAAATTGTTCCTACGGAACAAAAAACAGCAATTCAAAAAAACGATTCGGTTTCGCTTCATGCTTCAGCGTAACACCCGAAAAAAAAACAAATGCGAGTCAGGCTGCTTCGTGTTCCAGCAAAACATCCTATGATAGAAAAGGCTGTCCAGCCTCAGCGAAACACATTATGGTAGAGAAGGCTGCTTGGTATTCCATCGGAACACCTTGTGGATGAAGAAAACGAAGCAGGCATTCGCGTCCTGTAGGGACGCCTTGTGGGTAGAAAAATTGTACGGTTACACAGCGTCCTGTAGGGACGCTTTGTGCTTCTGGATTCTGAAGAAACAAATAGAAAATACCAGGCTAATTTATAAGCAGATAAATAAAATCCGTTCGCGCTGCGTTTCAGCTTAACACCCAGATAAGAAAGCACCAATAACTTATCAGGCTGCTACGTGTTCAAGTGAAACAAATTGTGGTAGAAAAAGCCGCTCCGTGTTCCGGCGGAACACCTTATAGGTAGAGGAAAACAAAGCGAACATTCCCGTCCTGTAGGGACGCCTTGTGGGTAGAAAAATTGTACGGTTACACAGCGTCCTGTAGGGACGCCTTGTGCTCACTCAGGATCTGTAAAAAGATATTGTTCGTCATATTCAATTTCAAAAACATTTAAAAAGTGTCGATATTCATCCAGGAATGATTGTTTTTTGTGATGTGCTTCCTGGTTTTGTATATAACGAATGACATCGGGCACATGGCTTTTAGAATAGGTGAAGGCCCCGTAGCCTTCCTGCCATGCAAACGGTGATGCGCAAAATTTCTTGCCTTTAATCCACTTTGCGGTTTCTGTCTTTGTGCTTTGAACAAATGATGCAATTGATTGTGCGGGACGCATGCCAAGTAATATATGAATATGGTCGGGCATTCCATTTATCTGAAGCATCTTATGATTATTCGAATTGGCAAGGCCGGTGATGCATTTATACAATTCCTCTTTCCACTCTTTTTGAATTAAGGCCGCCCGGTATTTTACAGCAAAGACAAATTGAACATGCAGTTGCGTATAGGTGTTAGGCATATTGTCGGGATAAGGTTACTAAATATACAAAATTCCGTGATTATTTATTGGGTATTACACCCTTCCGCAATTGCACAAGACATTCCTACGGAACGATATCCAACCCATTGATTTTTCTACCCACAAATTGTTCCTACGGAACAAAAACAACTCAAAAAAAGCGGTTTGCCTTCTTGTGTCGCTACGTGTTCCAGCTTAGCACCTGGCGCAAAGGAAACAACAATAGTGCTAATCGGCCCGATACGTGTCCCAGTTTAGCACTAAGGCAATGAGAACAAACATATGGCTAAAGATGCCGCTCCGTGTTCCAGCGGAACACCTTGTGAGTAGAAAAAATTTAAAGGTTAAAGAGCGTTCTGCAGGGACGCGTTGTGCTCCTGATTTCGGCAAATGAAAAAAATTATATAAAACAATTTAAGAAGCAGTCGAATGAATACGATCCGTCCGTGTTCCAGCGGAAAACCCCAAAGTTAGAAAACAGCAACACGGGTTTAACCCAGGCTAATCCGTGTTCCAGCGGAACACTTTGTGGGTAGAAACATGAATCCATTAAATAGCGTCCTGTAGGGACGCCTTGTGCTCCTGGAAATTAAAAAGGATGAATACCATTTGCCTACCTATGCGCAGCACACAAGAACGCCCCGAAAATTCCGGGGCGTTGTTGTGTGTAATACAATACCATTTATCTATTTTAACCCATACTTGTACTTGTACCTTTCATACAACTGGTGCTGTTTATTATCCAACGAAACGAGCCGGCCTTGTATAAATGCATGGGTGATAATACTGCTTTTCATGTCCAGCAAATCCCCTTCACTCACAATGATATTGGCATCCTTGCCTGCTTCAATCGATCCTGTTTTATCGGCCACACCCAATATCGTGGCAGCGTTCAGCGTAATCGCCTGCAAGGCCTGCTCTTTGGTTAATCCGTACGCCGCAGCGGTACCGGCATTAAAAGCCAGGTTCCGGTAACGACTTTCTTCGTGATCATCATTCAGCGCAAACAATACACCTGCCTTTTGCAAAGTGGCCGGTGTTTTATACGGCTGGTCCACATCATCGTCTTCCGCAGAAGGCAGGCTGTGCTGCTGGTTTAAAATAACAGCTATATTATTTTGTTTGAGCAAATCTGCTATCTGCCAGCTTTCGCTTGCACCCACCAGCACTACATCAAACCCAAATTCTTTTACAAAATCAATCGCCACCAGCATCTGCTTCACCTGGTCTCCATGGACAAACAATTTCTGCTTTTTATCAAACAATCCTTTTACTGCTTCATACTTCAGATTAATTTCTTTGTGTGCCGTTTCCTGCAGATAAGCTTTTGCCTGCGTAAAAAAATCTTTGATATCCGCGATTGTAGCAAGTGCTTCTTTTGTAGGATCAGTAGGCGGCTGCGCGCCAAACATACCGGGACCGCCACCGCGTCGTCCAACACGAACAATAAAACTGGGCATGTTTACGTGAATGGCATTTTCCATTTTGTACGCAGCGTCTTCCCAATTCCAGGCATCAAACTGCACTACCGAGGAAGAACCGCTGATAACCCCACCAGAAGGTACCACACACGCCAGTAAAATGCCGTTGGCTTTTAACGTATTGATAATTTTAGAATCCGTGTTGTAAGCAACAATTGAACGCACGCTGGGGTTGTACTCCCCTATTTCAGTGTAATCATTCGAACCTCTTACCCCGCTGCCGATTTCTTTCAGACCAACGTCGGTATTCGGCAATATCATACCAGGATAGACCTGTTTGCCTTTTACATCAAATACTTTCACGTCTGCGGGAATCGGAACGCTTTGCCCCACCTGCTCAATCTTGCCGTTGTTTATTTTAATGGTGCCGTTGCTGATCACCTGTCCGTTGCCCACATGTATGGTGGCATTGGTGATAAATGTTACACCGGTTGCAGGCGCTACCGGGTAAACGTCTTCCTGCGCAAAGACCGTCCCTGCCATTAACATGCATACTGCTGTATATAAAAGATTTTTCATTGTTGTCTTAATTTTTATTGGTTAGCATTGGTTATGTCCGCTGCATCCACCGTTATAAGGCCATCGTGGTGTTCATGATCGCCGCAACTTAGTAAAACCTGGAAACTGGGTGTTGCGGGCGCCATCGGCGCACCATTCTTTTTCTCACCGATCATTTTCTGCACCAGCCGGTTCCGTTCTGCGGCTATCTGTTTCCGCACCTGCAAGTCGTGTTCCATATCAAAATAGACAATACCGTCTACAATGGTCTTTTCAGGTTTTGCATAGATGCTCAGCGGATTATCGCTCCAAACCACAATGTCGGCGTCTTTACCCACTTTTATGCTACCCACGCGGTCTGCCACATGCAGCATGGTCGCGGGATTGATGGTTACCATCTTCCATGCATCCGCTTCGCTCATCCCTCCATATTTTACACTTTTTGCTGCTTCCTGGTTAAGGCGCCGCGCCATCTCTGCATCATCCGAATTGATGGCTACGTTCAGTCCCACCCGCTGCATAATCGTTGCATTCTGCGGAATTGCATCCTGCACCTCAACTTTGTATGCCCACCAGTCGCTAAACGTAGATGCATTTGCACCATGGGCTTTCATTTTATCGGCTACTTTATAGCCCTCCAGTATATGCGTGAATGTATTAAACCTGAAACCGAATTTATCGCCTACCCGCATCGCAGCGGTAATTTCACTTTGTATATAAGAATGACAGGTAATAAATCTTTTGTTATTTAAAATCTCTACCAATGCATCCAGCTCCAGATCGCGGCGGACAACCACCCGTACCGCACCCTTCTTTTTATTATTTTCTTCTGCAGCCTTCATTGCTTTCTGGTAATCGCTGGCCCGCTGAAATGCGTCTGTCAATACTTCTTCCACGCCCATGCGCGTATCGGGAAAGCGATTGTTGCCCTGCGTAGCAGTGGTGCGTTTTACATTTTCGCCCAGCGCAAATTTTATAAAAGGATCCGATTGCTGAAATTTTAGTGCCTCATCGGTAACGCCCCAGCGTAATTTGATCAGTTGGGTTTGACCGCCGATGGTATTGGCAGAACCATGCAGTATATGAGAGGAAGTTACGCCACCACTAAGCTGGCGGTAGATATTGATATCATCCGGATTAAGGTTATCGGCAATCCTTACCTCGGAAGTAACAGACTGACCGCCTTCATTAATTGATGACACTGCAATATGAGAGTGCTCATCGATGATACCTGCCGTAACGTATTTACCGGTGCCGTCAATTATTTTGGCGCCTGCATCAGACAGGTTTTTACCCACCTGGACGATTTTTCCATTTTTTAGCAATACATCGGTGCCTTCAAGCTGGCTTTCTTTTTCACTGGTCCAAACCGTAGCGTTTTTAATTAGCAACGATTGTTCTTTTGGCAGAGAATCCCAGCCATAGCCATCAAACGGAAAAGTTACTTTACCTAAATGCAAGGGTAGTTTACGATGCGCGCTGTCTGTTTTTTCCAATGCCGCTTTCTCAAAGGTGGCTGTCCAGAAAACTTTATTGCCCGAAGAATCTTCTCCATTGCCCTGCCAGGTGCCACCATTGCGCACGCCCGACAATCGGATTGCGGCACCAACGCTGCCCCCTCTTCCTGCACCAAAGCCACCGCCGGGTCTGCCACCTGCCGGTGGTGCCGGCCGCGCAGAATCACCAGGAGGCATTTTGCGGGCAGGCGTGTTGGAAAAACTTAGGTTGACTAACTTACCGTCTGAACTGAATTTACTGGTGAGTGTATCCCGGCCAATAACACTCGCGGTGGTTTTATTTTTTACATCAAGCGTATAGTTGGTGACAGCACCACCGGAACTTGTTATCGATAAATTGTAAGTACCCGCAATTGTATTCCAGCTGCCATCGTTAATATTGTATTTTTCTCCTTGTATCCAATTTTGGTAGATGATTGTTTTTTCATTGAAAACAGGTCCGGATGTGATGAGGAAGTTGGCCAGTTTACCAGCATCCAGGCTGCCTACCTTGTCGTAAACACCGAGTAGCGTGGCAGGCGTTTTTGTCAATGCCTCAAAAGCCCTGCTTTCTGACAGGCCATATTCGATGGCCTTGCGCAGGCTGGTCAAAAATTGTTTACTATCGCGCAAATCCGCAGCCGTAAGACAAAAAGGAATGTTGGCTTTTTCAAAAGCGGCCGGGTTAGTAGGTGCCAGTTCCCAATTTTTCATATCTGCCAGTGAAACAAACCGCGCATCATTCGGATCATCTACATCCATGGCCTGCGGAAAATTGAGCGGCAAAATAAAGGTTGCTTTGGTGGCGGCGATTTCTTTGATACGCTGGTATTCATTGCCGCCGCCTTTAATAATGTACTGAACGCCAAACTCATCTCCTATTCTGTCTGCGCGAATGTCAGTCCATTTGTCACCGCCATCAAATATCTGTGGCAACTCCTGTGTTTCATTGAATGCTTTCAGCGAAAGATTGACCCCTTCTGCAGCAGGATTACTTTTGTACCATTGTGCATCCAGGTAAGTCTGACGCAACAACGCAATCGATCCCATTACAGAATTGGGATAAGATTGCGTAGAACTGCCCCTGTTTAATGAGTAATGCGCAGACGCTTTCTCCTTTACAATTACAAGATTTTCTTTCTCTGTAGCCAGTGTTGCCAGTACGCCGGTGCCCCGTGCAATACCATCTTTCTGGTGCATTAGCACCGTGCCAAAACCCGCTTCCCGCAATGGTATCGCTTTTGCATTGTCTGCAACAAAAAGTTTTGCGCCTTCTGCATCGCTGTGTATGGCCTGGTTCCAACCAAATACCCCTTTCTGGTTGGAAGTAATTTGGCCAGGACCGCCAAAATTAAATCCACCGCCCTGCCGTTGCGGGGCGGCAATGCCGTAGTCACTGTAAATATCAATAAAGGAGGGATAAATATATTTGCCTTTGCAGTCCACCACTACTGCGTCTTTTGGAACGACCACATTAGCGCCAATGGCCACTATTTTACCATCTTTTATTACCAGGGTGGCATTTGTTACAGAAGCCTGACCATCTTTAAAAATTGTGGCATTGGTAAATGCATAACTGGCATCTTTAGGGTCAGCAACGCCGTTTACCGGAAAGCTAGATTGCGCAGTCAGATGCTGTAGAAAAAGCAAGACCGGAAGGAGCATGTATATATGCTTCCCCGTCCCAAAAACTGGTTTTCTCATGTTGTTCTGGTTTTTATTAGTAGAAAGTGACTTACTGAAATTACTGAAATGAGGTAACTTCGGTACAATAAATTGGTTAACGGTAAAAAATAATGTTTCGCGGATGAATACACACATTTGCTGGGATGATTAGATACTTTTTACTGGAACAACCCGATTAAAACCATATTAAATTAATTTGAGTTAATGAACCTTGCACCGTATATCGACCATACCATTTTGAAACCTTTTACCACCGTGGCCGACGCAGAGAAATTGTGCAAAGAAGCCGCTGAGTTTGGTTTTGCGGCGGTCTGTATTCCTCCCCCATTTGTAAAACGGGTAAAGACCATACTGGACCCAACGGACGTAAAAGTTGCGACCGTCATCGGTTTTCCCTTTGGCTATTCTGCTACGGAAGCAAAAATTGCAGAAACGGTACTCGCCATTATAGACGGTGCCGATGAGCTTGATATGGTGATCAACCTCGTTGCATTGCGGATGAACGACTGGACATTTCTTGCCAGGGAAGTACAGCTGGCAACCGAAGTGGTGCACAACAAAGGCAGGGTTATCAAGATCATCATAGAAAGTGGAATTTTAACCGACGCAGAAATCATTCAGTGCTGTGCCGTATTTGGGCCATTGGGCATTGACTTTATGAAGACTTCTACCGGCTATGCGGAAACCGGCGCTACGGTGGCAGCCGTTGCCCTCATGCGTAAACACCTGCCGCCAAGTACAAAGATCAAGGCTTCGGGTGGCATTAAAACAGCTGCGTTTGCGGCACAACTGGTTGCAGCCGGCGCTTCCCGCCTGGGTTGTAGCAGCATTGTGCAAATTGTTAAAGAACAACCGGAATAAGTTTATTTTTATGGCGGCTTACCAAACGCCGGGCTTTGGCAATGATTTTGTTTAAGTGAATATTGTAGAAATATGGCAGGGTCTCATCAATTTCAATAAAAATTATAGAATGAAAAATATGTTCATGCTGGTGTTGGTTTGCTGGTCTTCTTTTGCTTGCATCGCACAAACAGATTCTACCTCTTCCATCGTTATCCATAAAGACCCCAGGGTTGATGTGCTTATAAAAAAACAGACCCAAATAAATGAAGTGACAACGCGCGAATCGCGCCGCAATGTGGCTGGTTACCGCATACAGGTTATCAACACCAGCGACCGCAATGCCGCCATTGCCGCCAAAACAAAAATATACCAATTGTATCCGGAACTCAAAGCGTACCTGCTTTACCAGGCGCCCTATTTTCGGCTGCGGGTAGGTAACTTTAAAGACCGGGAAGATGCAGAAGATTACCGCAAATCGTTGTCGAACGAATTCCCTAACAGCGTATTTATTGTACGTGACACGGTGGAAGTAAAAATAGCCGACCTCAATCCATAAATCGGTGCCCGGCACCCGAAATGCAAAGTCCCAAAATGGTAGTCCAATAAAGCAATTGCCTATTTTTGCGGCATGCTGAAAGAACAAATCAGGGAGCTCGCCAAAAAATATGCGCCGGAGACCATTGCCATCCGGCATCACCTGCACGCAAATCCTGAACTAAGCTACCAGGAATTTAAAACATCCGCATTTATACAGGAAAAGTTAACCCTATTGGGCATTCCGTTCCAGGTAATGGCCACTACCGGTGTTGTTGGATTGATAAAAGGGAAAAACCCCGAAAAAAAAACCATCGCGCTCCGGGCAGACATGGATGCATTACCGATACAGGAAGAAAATAAGGTGGATTATATTTCCACCAACCAGGGTGTGATGCATGCATGCGGTCACGATGTACATACCAGCATCCTTTTGGGGGCAGCAAAGATTCTGCATGAATTAAAAGACCACTGGGAAGGCAGTATCAAATTAATTTTTCAGCCGGGCGAAGAACGAAACCCGGGTGGCGCCAGTTTGCTGATAAAAGAAGGTGTGCTTCAACATCCTGCGCCACAGGCCATTTTCGGACTGCACGTGCATACTGGTTTGCCCGTTGGTAAACTGAGCTTCAAGGAAGGAAAGGTGATGGCAAGTGCAGATGAAATTTACATCACCATCAGGGGGAAAGGCGGCCATGCAGCTTCCCCGCAGGTAGCGGCAGATACTATTTTAATTGCGTCGCATTTAATCGTTGCCTTACAACAGGTGATTAGCCGGAACCGCAATCCTTTTGACGCTTCGGTATTGTCCATCACCTCTTTCCAGGGCGGCCATACGACCAACGTTATTCCGGGTGAAGTGAAACTGATGGGTACCTTTCGCGCCATGGATGAAATATGGCGGTACAAAGCCCACGATATCATTCGCAAATTATCTACCGAGCTGGTGCACAGCATGGGCGCCGAAATAGATTTGCATATTGATGTTGGCTATCCATCCGTGTATAACAATGAAGCTTTAAACATTGTGGCAAAAACGCTGGCAGAAGAATTCATGGGCAGCGAAAACATTGGAACAACAGAACTCCGGATGGGGGCAGAAGATTTCGGCTATTATACACAGTTAGTTCCCGGTTGTTTTTACCGGTTGGGTGTAATGAACGAAGCCATGGGTATTACTTCCGGTGTACATACCCCAAATTTTAATATCGACGAAGATGCCATCGCAGTAGGCATGGGTATGATGGCATGGCTGGGTGCGTCCGTAGTATTTTAAATGTATGTTTTATTGCGAGTGTTTAAGTAATTTAGGAAAATCATCCTTTTTATACCAAACACTTCTTATGATACCAAGTTTCCGCTGTATTTGCATCTTGCCCATACTTTTTTGCCTCTACCAGCAAAGTTTCGCGCAACAACCTGCCGACAAATACAGCCGCCAGGAAGTACTGATCCCGATGCGGGATGGCATCAAACTCAATACCGTTATTTTTATCCCGAAGGATCCGTCGTCGCCACTGCCTTTTTTATTATCGAGAACACCTTACGGGGTAAGTGACAATCCCAGTCCTGAAAAAGTAGACTATGTTAAGGACATGGCGCTGGAGGGATATATTTTTGTTTACCAGGATATCCGTGGCCGTTACAAAAGCGAAGGAAAGTTTGAGATGCAGCGATTTAACCGCGATAAAAAAGATCCGTCAGCAATTGATGAAAGCACTGATACCTATGATACGTTTACCTGGTTACTCGCCAATATAAAAAACAACAATGGTAAGGCGGGTATGTACGGCATTTCCTATGATGGTTGGACGACAGTAATGGGCGCCATTGATCCACACCCCGCACTGGTTGCCGTTTCGGAACAGGCAACCCCTGCCGATATGTTTATTGGAGACGACTTTCACCACAATGGTGCATTCCGTTTAAGCTATGGGTTTGAATATGCATTTATGGAAGAGGCTTCCAAAACGGATTCGTTGTTTCCTTTCGGCAGTTTCGACGTATATGACTGGTACCTGCAACTCGGACCTTTATCAAACGTAAACAAAAAATACTTCCACCAGACCATTCCCTCCTGGAATAATTATGCCAGCCATCCCAACTACGACAAGTTCTGGCAGCAACAGGGTCTCGGAACCAGTCTCGATTCGCCCAGGGTACACATTATGAACGTAGCTGGCTGGTGGGACCAGGAAGATTTTTATGGTCCACTGAAAACCTACGAACTGTGGGAGAAAAAAGATGCAGGTCATAAAAATCACATTGTTATTGGCCCCTGGAACCACGGTGGTTGGGCTCACGGACCCGGCAACAAACTGGGCAATATTAATTTTGACACCGCTACTGGCAGCAGCTTCAGAAAAGACATTCAGGCAAAATGGTTTGCGTATTATTTAAAAGGAAAAGGTGAAGGCAATTTTGCCGAAGCCATTACTTTTCAAACGGGGTCGAACCAATGGAAAAACTATGATAGCTGGCCGCCGGCCGCTGCAGTAACAAAGAACCTGTATTTCGATGCCGCGGGCAAATTATCATTCGACAAACCGGCCGCCACTAGCGGTGCCGCAATAGATGTTTATACAGCAGATCCTGCGCACCCGGTGCCATACCGTACAAGGCCCATTGAAGAAACTTACGGACCGGGGTCCAGGTGGCGCACCTGGCTGCTGGAAGATCAGCGCTTTGTTCACAACCGGCCTGACGTGCTAAGCTGGGAAACCCCGGTGCTGGGAAATGATATAACGGTTACGGGTAACGTGCTTGCAAAACTATTCGCTGCCACCACTGGCAGTGATGCAGACTGGGTGGTAAAATTAATTGACGTTTATCCGGCAGAATATCCTGCAGACATCCGGATGGGCGGCTACCAGCTAATGATTGCCAATGATGTTTTCCGTGGTCGGTTCCGCAATAGTTTTGAGCATCCGGAACTAATCACACCGGGCAAGGTAGAAACATATAATATTGACCTGCACAGCATCAACCACGTTTTCAAAAAAGGCCACAAAATAATGGTCCAGTTACAAAGCACCTGGTTCCCGCTTATTGATCGGAATCCACAACGATACGTGCCAAATATTTTTGAAGCAACCGAAAAAGATTTTATTAAAGCGGTACAGACCATTTACCGGTCAGCGCAGTTTCCCTCTCATATTGAGTTACCGGTGATGGAAGCAACCAGGTAAATGCATATTGTAATTGAAGAAGCGGTACGCGGGTAAACCAGTAAATTTATTTTACAGGTGTTATCTTATTGAGATTATCTCCTTTGAGGCTTATGCCAGACAAATTATCTGCCTGGATGACCAGCCGGTTAATGAATGCCCCGTTGTCTGCAAAAACAGATTCGTGCAGCATAAGTTTCAAGTCAGCCACCCGGGTATAAGCACTCAGTTCAGTTTCAGAAGATTTTGACGCCTCAATGGTTAATTGGTTAAAATATAGATGCCCTGAATCATTGTAATGATTTTCCGCGATAGTAAAGTTTGATGAACTAAGTAAGAAATGATAAGAAACCGGCCTGGTGCTGTCTTTGCTTCCGTGTAGTTCAATCTCCGAATTGGTAACTGCAATGGTAACTGCTGAAGGAATGTACAAATTCACTGCTTCGTTGCTGCGCATGCTACGGGGCGAGCCGTCTGCCTCTGTTACGAGGGAATCACCGTGAATTATCAGAGAATCCCCGGTTTCGGAATGGTGCAAATAGCTGTGGCTACTTTTTTCTATCTCAAGCTTTAAGGTATCGGAAGGAATGATATGAAAATTAGTCAATCCATATACCGATACATAAGTTGTTTTTTTCAAGAGCGTACTGGTGTACCGGTTTTCTGCTATACTCTTCATGTCCGTATAGTTACCTGATTTATACTTTGCATACAATGTAAGATTAAGTGCCGTAAGTATCACAAGCGGGGTAAGAAAAGTGGCCAGTATAATTTTATTACTTGTCTTCATATATCAGGTGTTTCAGTTTGGAAAATGCTGTTTTTTATATTTATCGAAACGGGGTTTTAACTCTTCCAGTTCCATACCCAGCAAATACATGTTGCGGAAGAGCGCCGGCAGATCTTTTTCACTGAATGCATCTTTGCGGTATTGCACTGCATTCTTATAGGCAGCGGCGCCTACAAAATAACCAATGCCGCGCTGGTTGTAAATGATATCCTGTTGCTGTAAAAAATCGAATGCGCGCATCACCGTATTCGGATTAACTTCCAGCTGAACGGCCAGCTCGCGCACCGAAGGAACGCGCGTATCTGTTTTCCATTCTTTCAGCAATATTTTCTCGCACACATAGTCAGCGATCTGCAGGTATATAGCTTGTGATTCTCTGAATTGCATAAAATAGATTTAAGGCCTCAAATTTCTTTTTCCTTCAACCTGAAATATGTTGCCATCCAAAACATTGGCGCAAACGCATACTTCAGTAAAAACAACAGCACATCACTGATCCAATTGGGAAGCGTGACCAGTTTATCGGTAGCAGCATCACTGTAAATCATCATTCCGTTACCCGAAGCAGTGGACGTGACTGTGTACAACTGATAACTATTAACGCCATGATGGTAACTGCCAGGCGGGAGGATGCCGGTAATAACTTTTCCTATTATGAAAGCCAGGAATAGGCCGAGGGCCAGCAGTGAAATAATGGTTTTAATAAAACTGAATTTGGCAAAAAATACCGAGCCATAAATGAACGCAGCTTGCAGTACAATATAAAACAACAGCAGGTAAAATATAAACCCCGGCTGATTGGACGGCTCATCCCGCCCGGCAAATACATTGAAGACTTGCTGGGGTTCAAACACCTTCCCCGTTTCGTGGTTCTTTAACCAGTAATTGTATGCAATGGCATTGCCCGCTTTTATCATTACAAAATCGGCCAGGTAAAACAGCGTCGTATAACACGCGAAAAAAACGACGACACCATAAAACAATGCGCAAAGCGTCTTTTCCAGGTGAGACGCAGGCATTACCAGGTAGTTAAGACCCCTCGTTTTTGAACCGAGGTCGGCAAACAATATACTGGCATACAAGCAACCTGCCACAAACAAACCGGTATAGTAGGTACTGACTTGCATAGATATATTAACGCCCCTGTGCGTGTCAACAACCAGTATCACAATAAACCATAAAAACAGAAGACCTGCTATGGCGGTCATCGACAGCATATATTTTTTCTTATTTTCTGCCCAGTGTTTGCCCACCAGTAACCACCAGCGCGCGGCATTGAATGATTGATTCATATAATTATTTTAGTCTTTAAAAACCGCTGTTATAGCTGTGCCATTCAGAATAATAGCTTTGTATAATAATTCAAGGTCAAGTTTACTTTCTTCTCCCGCTGTATTGGCAGTGATGATGGCGGAACCACGCAAAGAAGATTCACCATAAATTGCGTGCTTTACTTCTTCGCTGTCAAAAGAAATCTGGAAAGATAATTTCCGGCTGATGGTATCTACAGTTTGATCAAAAAGTATCTTTCCTTCGTCAATCACCGTGATACGGTCTATCAGGTTCTCCAAATCTTTTACCTGGTGGGTGCTGATGACAACGCATTTCTTTTCATCCAGCGCACCGGCCATTACTTTCCTGAATTGGCTTTTGCTCATAATATCCAGTCCGTTGGTAGGCTCATCCATCAACAGCATTGCGGCATTGGTGGCGAGTCCAAAACTTATCAGTACTTTTTTCTTCTGGCCATAACTCATGTTTTGCAATGTGCTGCCGGCGGGTATTTCAAACGCTGCAATGTATTGCTCAAACTGCGCCTTGTTAAATCTTGGGTAGAATGGTGCATGGTATTCCACCAGGTGCCACAAAGGCACATCTGGCAGGTAAAATTCTTCCGGCACCATAAAAATTTCCTGTAAAAAAGCAGGCTGTCGCCGGCCGGGCGTAAAGCCGAGTACTTCAATTTTTCCCTGGTCCGGAAACAACAAACCGGCGATATTTCTTAGTAAGGTGGATTTGCCGGTGCCGTTCTTACCAAGCAGTCCGTAGATATGACCCGGTTGCAGCTGCAGACTCAAGCCGGTAAACACCGGTTTTTTCCGGTAAGCGAAGTGCAGGTTCTGGATATCTATCATATTAGTGATTTAGTGTACTATTCAAATAGTACACTGTAAAAATAGGAAAGGTTTTTGAATTGCAAAATTTATTTTCTTAAATCTTTGATGAAGACACCAACATAGTAGGGCACGGACACCAAAATGGATGGACGATTCCATCAGCCTTGGTTTCGTGATTATTGATGCGTCAGATGCGGCGGCGTGCCCTAACCACGTCGCGCCGGCATTCTGCGAAGCGTGCGCAACCCTGCGCTTTATTGCCAAAACAATTCTTATGCGTTTGAGCTCAATTGTTCGCCATTTAAAAATTTCGGAAACGGTGCCTATTAGTTATAATTATTCCTGGTTGGAAACGTGTAAGATGCCGCTGCAAACGGTCGCCAAAATTGCTTCCGTACAAGTGTGCGACGCAAGAGAAGCCCCCTCTCCCTCCCACCGCTGGCCGCCTAATTTCCATAAAACCCCATCTATCTATATTTCCGTACTTTGCACGTCATTCTTAATAGCCTATGCAAAAGAAACTCAGGAGGGAACAGGCGCTTGAATATCATTCCAAAGGAAGACCCGGAAAAATTGAAGTGGTGCCTACCAAAGAAGCAAAAACGCAACGCGATTTATCGCTGGCATACAGTCCCGGTGTGGCTGAACCCTGCAAAGAGATTTTCGCGCTCCCGGAAAACGTTTATAAATACACTGCCAAAGGCAACCTGGTAGCTGTTATCACCAACGGTACCGCCGTTCTCGGACTCGGCGACATTGGCCCCGAAGCCAGCAAACCCGTTATGGAAGGCAAGGGCGTGCTCTTCAAAATATTTGCTGATATTGATGTTTTTGACATTGAAATCAACGAGAAGGATCCCGAAAAATTTGTACAAATAGTAAAATCACTGGAGCCTACTTTTGGTGGCATTAACCTGGAAGACATTAAGGCGCCGGAATGTTTTTATATAGAACAGCAACTGCGCAGTCAGCTCAAAATTCCGGTGATGCACGATGACCAGCACGGTACCGCCATCATCAGCAGCGCCGCATTGCTGAATGCACTGGAACTGCAAAAGAAAAAAATTGACAAAGTAAAAATCGTGGTCAATGGAGCCGGCGCCGCCGCGATGGCTTGTGTAAAATTGTACCTGGCCCTGGGTGCAAAACATGAAAATTTTATTCTTTTTGATATAGCAGGCGTTATACACGATCAGCGGGCCGACCTGGGAGAAGACCGCCGGTTGCTTGCGGTTAAAAACCCAGATATTACACTGACCGCTGCCATGAAAGATGCAGATGTATTCCTCGGATTGAGCGTGGGCAACGTGGTGACCCCCGAAATGGTAAAAAGCATGGCCAGGCGACCCATTGTTTTTGCCATGGCCAACCCGGATCCGGAAATTTCTTATGAAGCGGCTATTGATACCCGTGATGACCTGATTTTGGCTACGGGAAGGAGTGATTATCCCAACCAGGTGAACAATGTACTTGGCTTCCCATATATATTCCGCGGTGCGTTGGATGTGCGCGCCACCCAGATAAATGAAGCCATGAAGTTGGCTGCGGTACATGCCCTGGCAGAACTGGCCAAATCGCCGGTGCCAGATATTGTAAACATGGCGTACAACGAGAAAACCATTTCTTTCGGTCCAACTTATATCATTCCGAAGCCTTTGGATCCACGCCTGCTGTCTACGGTGGCCCCCGCCGTTGCAAAAGCAGCCATTGAAAGTGGTGTGGCACAAACCATTATTACCAATTGGGAATCTTACAGCATTAACCTTAACAAAAGGCTGGGACTTGACAATCAGTTGATGCGCATCATTGGCAACAAAGCCCGGCGTGATCCAAAACGCGTGGTATTTGCTGAAGCAGATAACCTGAAAATTTTAAAAGTTGCTCAAATTTGTTTTGACGAAGGCGTGGCATATCCCATCTTACTGGGCAACGAAAAAAAGATTCGATCAATAGCCGATGCCAATGGCATTGAACTGGAGGATATGCCCATTGTAGATCCGCAACTAGATGACTACGATGAAAAAAGAAAGGAATACGGCGCCCTGTTTTTTGCAAAAAGACAACGCAAGGGGCTGAATTTATATGATGCGGCCAAGGTGATGAAAAACCGCAGTTATTTCGGGTGCATGATGGTAGAAACCGGTGAGGCGGACGGTATGATTTCCGGCCTCACAAAAAACTATGCTGATACCATTCGTCCGGCCTTGCAAACAATTGGCACCGAAGATGGGGTTAAAAAGATTGCGGGTATGTACCTGTTATTGACCAAGCGCGGTCCACTTTTTATGGCCGATACAACGGTCAATTTCAATCCCACCGCCGAAGAACTGGCGGACATCACGTTAATGGTTGCCAAGGAAGTTCGCAATTTTAATCTTACGCCGCGCATCGCAATGCTCAGTTATTCCAATTTCGGTAGCAGTGATTCGCCAGAAGCAAAACTAGTGGCGGCAGCAAGAAAAATCGTAAAAGAAAAAAATCCTTCTTTGCTGGTAGATGGCGAAATGCAGGCAAGCGTGGCTTTTAACAAAGAAATTTTGCGCGACAATTACCCGTTCAGCGAGCTGGTAGACCAGGACGTCAATACCCTTATTTTTCCCAACCTCGCAGCAGGCAACGTAGCCTATAACCTTTTAAAAGAAGTGGGTGGTGCTGATGCCATCGGCCCGATATTGCTGGGGCTAAAAAAACCGGTGCACGTTTTACAACTGGGCAGTTCCGTACGCAGTATTTACAACATGGCGCTGGTTACCGTTATAGATGCACAAATAAAATCGAAAACACTAACAGGTGAACCGGCCGCTTTCTCACCCAAAGAAAAAACAAGCTGGTGGAAAGGCTTTAAGAAAGTCAGTAAAGAGTTATAAAAAATGAGGAATAGGCAGTAATTTACGGGATAATAAGCAGGAAAAACGCATCAGAAAGCAGGCGTACAGTCCGCAACGGAAAGTATTTGTGTTACTGCATGGAAGTGATGATGACACTCCAGCCTCCGCCTTGTACGACGCGTTGAACCATTAGAAGTATGAAACCATCAATAAAATACTTTTTATTTTTTTTGAGCCTTGCGCTTGCCGCTTGCAATGGCGACAACGTAAATGAAAAAATAAAAACAGCCAGTGAGAAAGCCGGACAGGCAGTGAGTGAAGTAGCAAAAGGCGTAAGCAAAGGGGTGAAATCTTCTTACGGTGTCACCATTACTAAAACAGACAGCAACGCGCTAAAATCTATTGATATCGGCAAAATTATTCTTAAGAGCAAAGACGGCACAGACAATATGCTGAGTATCTATTTTATTTTTAATAAAGATTTTTCGCGCAAATTACTGATCAAGGCCTATGACAATAAGGGCTTGGAAATGGGCAGGAGCAGCCAACTGGTGAAAGGAAAAAAAGAGGAGGCGCGGTTTATAGATTTTATTTTTGATAAGAGAACCAATATTGACAACGACAGTAAAGTAACAATAGAATAAGTGAAGGCTTATTGCCGTTGTTTAATTGTTTGATAGCGTGAGAAAACGGAGATAATACCGATAAAGAATGATGCAAGATTTTAGTGGTTAAATTTTTACCGCAACTAAAAGCTGCAAGCCGATAGCTAATACCATTAACTATGACCATTTTTACTGACCTGGGCCGCTACCTGCTGATGTTGAAAGGCATGTTTTCCAAACCGGAGAACATGCGGGTGTACTGGAAAGAATTCATGCACCAGTGTGCAGAAATCGGGATTGGCTCCCTGGGCATTGTTGTGATTATATCATTTTTTATGGGGGCGGTATCGGCCGTTCAGACTGCCTACCAGTTGGTAAGCCCCATCATTCCCAAAGCAAGCATCGCGCAAATTGTACGGGATACCGTTATTCTTGAATTTGCGCCCACCCTGGTTTGTATTGTTTTGGCAGGCGTGGTAGGCAGTAAAATAGCCAGCGAACTGGGCAACATGCGGGTGAGTGAGCAGATTGATGCGCTGGAAATAATGGGCATCAATACCAAAGCTTACCTGATTATGCCAAGGATTGTTGCAGCCCTGCTGATGATACCTTTGCTGGTTGTACTCTCTGCCGGGTTGGGTATATGGGGTGGCAGAATTGCCGGGTTGGGTTCAGGTATTTTATCCTCGTATGATTTTGATAAGGGGTTGATGCAAAACTTTGTTCCCTTTAATGTCTGGTTTGCATTGATAAAGTCTTACACATTCGCATTCATTATTTCCAGTATACCCGCCTATTATGGCTACCACGTAAAAGGTGGTGCGCTTGAAATTGGCAGATCCAGTACAAAAGCGGTTGTAATAAGTTGTATCATGATTCTTTTCTCTGATTATATACTTGCACAGTTGCTCCTTAATTCTCCAGCCGGATAATATATGATTGAATTCAAAAACATAAGAAAAAGCTTTGGCGAAAAGGTGGTGCTGAATGATGTCAGCGCCGTACTGCAGGCTGGAAAGTGCAACCTGATAATAGGCACCAGCGGCAGCGGAAAAACCGTTCTCATGAAATGCCTGGTAGGGCTGTTTGAACCGGACCAGGGAGAAATTATTTACGATGGTGTAAATTTTTCTGAGATGGACGAGGAGAAACGAAAGGAATTACGCCAGCAAATAGGCATGCTTTTCCAGGGTTCAGCGCTGTTTGACAGTCTTACGGTGGAAAAAAACATCATGTTTCCACTGAACATGTTTACGAAATGGACCTACAACGAAAAACGAAAAAGAGTAAATGAAGTATTGGAAAGAGTGAACCTGAAAGATGCCAATAAAAAATTTCCGGCAGAAATAAGCGGTGGTATGAAGAAAAGAGTGGGTATCGCAAGAGCCATTGTTTTAAATCCAAAATATTTATTTTGTGATGAACCCAATTCAGGGCTTGATCCGCAAACATCCATGGTTGTTGATAAGCTTATTCAGGAAATCACCGTTGAATATAAAATTACCACAGTGGTGAATACCCACGACATGAACAGTGTAATGGAAACGGGCGACAACATCATTTACATGTACCAGGGCCTCAAAGAATGGGAAGGGAGCAACCAGGACATTATATTCAGCAAAAATGAAAAACTCAATTCATTTATTTTTGCCTCCAATTTTCTACAGGATGCCAAGGATATGCGCATGCTGGAAGCAAAGGGAAAAATTGACAACAACCGCAATATGGATGAGTTGCTTAAGTAATGCCTTGCCTCTTTTTTAAAACAAATTTTACAAGGGAAAACCGATTTTTTTTGACCGCTTAAAAAGGTACAACGACACATTGGCAACCGCACCCCGCGTTTGATCTTGTTTCATCCAACAAATGAAAAAATCCTTCTTATTTTTTATCATTTCTTTTTTGGTAGGGCCCCTGCTGGCACATGAATTTTGGCTGCAACCAGAAAAATTCATGTACCAGCCCGGTGAAAATATCAACACACGCTTCTGGGTCGGCGAAGATTTTGACGGCAGCAACTGGGGCGGTAACCGCGCTAAAGTAAAAAGCCTCCAGCTTTACCTCAACAATATTATAGACGATTTGGCGGGCCACGTGTCGGAAGCTGCCGGCGACTCGCTGCAGCTGACCATCTCTGACGAAGGAACGCCCATGATAACATTCAATTCCACCAATTCCTTTATTCAGCTGGACGCCGTAAAATTCAATGCTTATCTAAAAGAAGATGGGCTTACAGCCGCCATGGCATACCGAATTGCGCACCATGAAACAGATTCATCGGGCAGGGAAGTTTACCAGCGCAGTGTAAAAACGTTGTTGCAGGTGGGCGACAAAAAAAGCAATGTTAGCAAAGCCACCAATTTACCATTAGATATTATTCCGTTGCTCAACCCATATACGTTGAAAGACAATGATAGCCTGGCCGTTAAGCTACTATTTAGAAACAGACCACTTACAAAACACCTCGTGAATGTATGGCACCGCATCAATGGCAAAACCACCCGGCAGCAATACCAAACAGATGAGCTGGGTAAACTCCGGTTCCCGGTAGCAACCAGCGGCAAATGGATGGTAAGCGCCGTAAATATGATGCGACTGTTAAATGAGCCAAAGGCCGACTGGCAAAGCATTTGGGGCAGCTGTACCTGGGGATATGAATGAGAATAGCAGTTATTGGGTGATGAACCACATGCTTACTTTGGCTGCTCACACATCCTTTGCCAACCAATAATTTTATAGTGCAAGCGTTTCCGTGCAATAAAAAATACCGGTCGGCAATTGTAATAATCTCCACTAATAAGCGTCTTATCAGTAGCTGTGCCGGAATTTCCCCGCCGGCCAGCGAACCTAAGATTATATTTGACCAAATTTATACCTCCATGCCACTTCTGGAAGTCCGCCATCTTAAAAAATATTATGCTACCCAGAAAGCCGTAGACGATATCAGCTTCTCCATTGAACCCGGATCCATCTTTGGATTGCTGGGACCCAATGGCGCTGGTAAAACAACGCTGCTGCGCATGATTACCGGCATCTTTTTCCCGGATGAGGGCGAAATTATTTTTGATGGCAAAAAATTTCAACCCGAAAAAGATGCACTGCGCATTGGCTACATGCCAGAAGAAAGAGGCCTTTATAAAAAAATGAAGATTGGAGAACAGGCAATGTACCTGGCACAGTTAAAAGGTCTTGGCAGGCGGGATGCGTATAAAAAAATAAAAACCTGGTTTACCAAATTTGAAATGGAAACCTGGTGGAACAAAAAAATTGAAGACCTCAGTAAGGGGATGGGTCAAAAATTGCAATTTGTTATTACCGTGTTGCACGAACCCAAACTTATTATACTGGATGAGCCTTTTAGCGGTCTTGATCCCGTTAACAGTAACCTTATAAAAGAAGAAATATACAAACTGGCAAAAAGTGGCTGCAGCATTATTTTTAGTACCCACCGCATGGAACAGGCAGAAGAAATGTGTGATCATATAATGCTGGTCAATAAAGGATGCAAAATACTTGATGGCACCGTGCAAAACGTAAAGCAGCAATACAAAGAAAACCTTTTTCATATCGCGCTCGACAAACTGCCACCCGTACTGACAAGCAACGCATTTGAAATAAAAGACACAGAAAACAACCACGGGCTGGTGGTAAAGATAAAAGAGGGGTACGGCACCAATGATGTGCTGCAGCATTTTATACAACAGCAGGCCAGCGTAAGTGAGTTTCATGAAATACTACCTTCACTCAATGATATTTTCATAAAATTAGTGGAAGGCACCGCTGTTTCAAGACAGTTTCAGAAAGTAGTATAATACCGAATCGCAAAAATCCATCAGTGTATGAGCAAGATCTGGCTTATCATAAAGCGTGAATACCTTACCAGGGTAAAAAACAGGACTTTTATCCTTTCTACTTTCCTGACTCCTTTATTCTTTGCAGCATTAATTGGCATCATTGTAATCATTACCATAAAAAATACGGATAAAGAAAAAGTTGCCATCATTGATAATTCCGGCGTGTTCAAAAGAGAGACCGACAGCGTTAAGTCCATCAAGCTGGTGCTTAACCCGGTGGTGGATACCAATAATTACGAGAAAAAGGGCTACAGTGCTATTTTATTTGCACCCTATTCGGGCATCAATACCACCAAGAAATGGAGATTGTATTCCAGGAAAAGTTTTGCAGTATCTGCTGTAAACAGCATTGAAGATAAAATAAGAAAAGGCCTGGAGAATAATATGCTGATGGCCATGTACAATGTAAACAACAGCAATATTGATTCTGTACGGGAAGCATCCAGGAGAATTGAACTGGAGGAAAAAAGAATCGGTGCCGGTGCACATTCGCAGGATGGCAACTCGGTGGTGGCGTATGGAGTTGGTTATGGCGCAGGATTTCTTATCTACATTACTTTGTTTATCTATGGAGCCATGGTAATGCGTGGGGTAATGGAAGAAAAGACCAACCGTATTGCCGAGGTGATCATTTCTTCTGTAAAACCATTTGAGCTGATGATGGGCAAAATCATCGGGATAGGTGCAGTGGGGCTGACCCAGTTTCTAATGTGGATTATTTTGATAACCGTTTTTTCCAGCATTATCGGCGCGCTGATTCCACACGATATTTTGATACAGGTAAACGAGGCCAACAAAAGTATACCCGGCGGCCAGATGAACATGCAGGGCAACGAAGCACTGATAGGGCTTGCAAAAGCTTCCAATGAATTATCATCTGTTAACTGGTTGCTGGTGGTAAGCTGTTTTATCTTTTATTTTTTGTTTGGCTATTTATTCTATGCGGCTTTGTTTGCCGCAGTAGGCAGTTCTGTAAATGAAGACCCGCAGGATGCGCAAAGCCTGATGTTTCCCATCACAATGCCCATCATACTTGCCATTGTAATTATGATAAATGCGATTACCCATCCTGATAGTTCGCTGGCCACCTGGAGCAGCATCATACCCTTCTTTTCTCCCATTGTAATGATGGCAAGGATCCCCTTTGGTGTACCGGGCACGGTGCCGTACTGGCAACTGGGCCTGAGCATGACCTTACTTGTGCTCGGATTTTTGGTTACTACCTGGATAAGCGCAAAAATTTATAGAATCGGTATTTTGCTGTATGGCAAAAAAGCTACCTGGAAAGAAATGTGGAAATGGGCTTTCCGAAAAAGCTGACCATCACTGACTCCAACAGTTTTTGTTGGCCGGCATTTTATCCCTGCTGATGCATGCTTGCGACGCTCCGTTCAACTTCATCGCTTTGGGCAACTATCCTAATAAGCGTTGAGTCGACGCAGGTATCACTTGTCCGGCACGACCGTTAGGCGCGTCGGCAATTAACTTTCTTTCCTTTTATAGCATTACCAGCGATTGCTAATTCGACAGGCACAACAATGATTACTTCTTCATTCCATAAATTATCAAGTAAAACATTTCGCTGGGTCAAGCAGTCGAGTTTTCCATTTGTAATCCTCCTGCAATCTCAACATCAGTTTGTTGGAAATCGTGCTCATGGTCTAAAAGGATTCGCAACAGCCTGACCAAATTCCCGCCAGGTTTCTTCAACAATTTTTGCGGCAGGCAGAATTTGTTTTACCAGCGCGCTTACCTGGCCTATTTCAAGTTCACCGGCTGACAGGTCGCCTTCAAACATTCCTTTTTTTGCCCTGCCACTGCCAAGCAATCCCAATAGTTCCTCGGGGGTGGCACCACGCTGTTCTGCAGCAGCGACGGCGGCAGAAAATTGGTTCCGGATCAAACGAACCGGCACTAGTTTTTTAAGGCTAAGCACGGTATCTCCCTCACTGCTATTGACGACCAGGTTTTTGAAAGATGCATGTGAAGAAGCTTCCTCGCTGGCCACAAAGCGGGTACCCATCTGCACAGCTTCTGCACCCAACACCATCGCAGCCATCATCTGTCGACCGTTCGCAATACCCCCAGCCGCAATAACGGGAATGTCAACAGCAGCTGCCACGGCTGGCACCAATACCATACTGGTGGTTTCTTCCCGCCCATTGTGCCCGCCTGCTTCAAAACCTTCTGCCACTACGGCATCACAACCCGCATCCGCCGCTTTCTTTGCAAACCGGCTGCTACTTACCACATGTACTACAATTATTCCTTGGTCTTTCAAAAGTCTTGTCCAGGTGGCAGGGTTGCCTGCTGAAGTAAAAACCACCGGTACTTTCTCTTCGATGATTACGGCCATGTGTTTCTCAATATCCGGGTACAGCAGGGGCACATTGACGGCAAAGGGTTTGACCGTAGCGGCCCTGCATTTTTGTATATGTGTCCGCAGGATATCGGGGTACATACTTCCGCTTCCAATTGTGCCCAGGCCACCTGCGTTGCTTACAGCGCTGGCCAGTTTCCAGCCGCTGTTCCAAACCATTCCGGCTTGTATAATGGGATAATGAATATTAAATAGCCGGGTGATACGGTTAGCAAAAGCATCCATGCATACAACATGTTTAATTAAATATAAAGATAGGGATGAAAAATATTCTTTGCTGTGTGTCACAATCGCCGTCAACAGTCGCTCGTGTTTAACAGCATAAAAAAAGCCACTGAAAAATCAATGGCTTTTTTGTAATATTCTTTGTTGTTAAGACATAATTGGCTTTTCCTCTGGCTTTTCTTCGAAAATTTGCTGCTCATCCCTGTCTTCAACTTTTATTTTTCTCAGGAAATCATCGTAACCATCATCATCGTGATTACTATAAACGCCGTAGGCATCAATGCTATATCCTATTAAACCATCGGTGGCTTCGATAACGTATAAAACAGAAGCATCTGCCGGGTCAGAAGCACCTTCGAAACGGAAAGTTTTAATAATAGTCAGATCTTCCGGTTTGTAAAATTTTCCATTTCCAATAGTAAACCCCTCTGGTGTAATGGTAAATTCATTATCCTGTCTTTTCAAGCGTAACTTTTCTGTTACATAACTTAGCGTAGTCATTGTTCCAGGTGCTATCATAAAATATGTTTTAAGGTGATTATTAATGTTTGAGAACTATTCAATTAAAGGCAAAGCTTGTACCTATATCGTCAATTCATTCAGCGCATCAAAAACCCCTGCCATTCAGCGGTTTCTTCATTAGTAAGCCCATCCGGGCACAAGAGTGTAGCGTTTATTCCCCATTATGCTGATGTGATTCATAAACGCGCAGCTTATTGTAAAGCGTTTTTCTATCAATTTTCAGAATATCAGCGGCTTTTGACTTATTAAAATTCACTTGTTTTAACACATTCATAATGGTTTCGTACTCTGCCTGTGATGCAGCGTTTTTCAAATCAAAAGGTTGCCGCGGGGCAGCGGGTACAGCATCTGATGATACCGCCATTGCAGACTGAAAATTACTACCACTGGCAGCAGCAGCTTCGTCCTTTAAAGGGTTATGTTGTGTCATTTCCCAGGGTAAAACCTTGCTTCCAATCAAACCCGCATTGGTAAGGAGGGCGGCACGACGGATAACGTTCCGAAATTCGCGCAGGTTGCCAGGCCATGAATAATTAATAAACATCTGCATTACTTCGTCTTCGAACCCGCTAATTTCTTTATTCAGTTCCGCACAGGATTGCTTCAAAAAGAAGTCAGCAAACAGCGTAATGTCTTCCTTACGCTCCCTTAACGGTGGAATATTAATAGAAAATTCATTAAACCGGTGGTATAAGTCTTCCCTGAACTTACCCCTGCGGTAGGCGTCTTGCAAGTTTTCGTTTGATGCTACCAATATGCGCACATCCGCATTGATTTCTTTGTTCCCCCCTACTCTTTTAAATTTCCTTTCCTGTATAACACGCAACAGCGATGCCTGTATATCAAGCGAAAGATTGGCTACCTCGTCCAAAAAAAGTGTGCCGCCATTGGCAACTTCAAAAAGGCCTTCCTTATCGCCCAGGGCGCCCGTAAAAGAACCCTTCATGTGTCCAAACAACTCACTACCAACCAATTCTTTCGACAGGGTTCCGCAATCCAATGCTACAAATGGTTTGTCTTTGCGTGCACTGGAGAGATGAATTGTTTTGGCCATTACTTCCTTTCCTGTTCCGCTTTCACCATACAAAATAATACTATAGTTTGTCGGCGCCACCAGTTCAATTTGCTTATATAATTCGCGGGTAGTACCTGCCTGCCCTCTAAGAAATTCTCCATCATTTGCAGCGGGGCCGTTATTCTTTTTTGCAGCGGATCCTGTACCAGACGATGCCGGTTCCTGCAATGATTTATTGATAACGTTAAGTACTTCTTCGGGGATTAGAGGCTTGGTGATATAATCAAACGCGCCGTGTTTAATTACATCTACGGCGATTTTTATATCCGAATAACCGGTAATGATAATTACTACCGCATGCGGGTTAATTTCTTTAATTTCTTTCAATACTTCGCGGCCTTCTTTATCACCCAACCTGAAATCGCACAATACTACGTCAAAATGCTGCTCTTTAAATTTAGCGATGCCCTTATTGCCGCTGTACGCTGCATCTGTTTCAAACCCTTTCCGTTGTAAAAATCTGCCGAGCAGGGTGCACATATCCATGTCGTCATCAATAAGAAGAATGCGCTTCATAAGTCGTTATTTTATATATTGAAATTAATTAAAATTTGTATGCTCCATTGGTTTAGCAGGCAATTCCACCTCTTTGGTTTTTATCCAGACTGCATAGTCGTTTGGTAAAATTTCACTTCCATAATGCTGGGCGTAGACTTTAGTAAATTCTGCACCAAAATAAAGAATAACTGCGCTATAATAAACCCAAAGCATTACTATTATTATTGACCCTGCTGTTCCGTAAATACTGCCCATATTACTGCGTCCCAGGTATAATCCAATACAAAACTTGCCAATCATAAAAAGTATGGAAGTGGTAATTGCACCCACCATTACATCTTTCCATTTAATCTTGGCATCTGGTAAAACTTTAAAAATAATGCCAAAAAGAAGCGACAGCAGCATAAACATCAGGCAATTATTAAGAATTGTTACTACATACACGCCGTTACCTGGTAGCAATTTCATTAATTGATTGCTGAGTGCTTCAACCACCGTATTTAATAAGAGCGAAACCATCAGCAGAAAGCCAAGGCTTATTATCAACGAAAAGGAAATAAGCCGGTTCAGTACCATCTTGAGTAGCCCGCGTTTGGGTTTACTTTTTAAACCCCAGATATGATTGATGGAGTCCTGTATTTCGGTAAAGATGCCGGTTGCGCCCAGAATTAGTACAATCAGGCTGATTACCGTTGCAAAAAAGCTATTTTTCGATAAATGGATGTTGGTGATCATTTCCTGAATTTGCAATGCCGCCTCGTTGCCCACCAACTGATTAATCTGCGGATAAAGCTCGCCCTGGATTGCTTCTTTCGCAAAAAAGAAACTGCCGAAGGAGATAATTATAGCAAGAAAAGGTGCTATTGAAAATATAGTATAATACGAAAGTGAAGCGCTGAATTTCATTGCTTTGTCATCGCCAAAATCAATAATCACCTGCTTTAAAAACTGGAACGCCCGCTTAATTTTGTGAAGCATAAAGAATTTAAAATTTTAGTTCCCCGCAATGTAACCTTGTTCGTTCTGCACTTGCACCCAATATAACCAATATTACAATGACCGAAGCGCGTATAATTGGCTATTTAAAATAGCTTGCCAGAAACCTCGCAGACTTATGTACTACCGCCGATATCAACAAATGTTCGTTTTTTAATGATGCAACCGGGTCCCAGTTTTTCACAGAAAAACAATTAGTTACTGGCAGATTAATTGCTGCATACCTACCGTGAAGACGTAATGTTTTTTATGAACAACTATTGAATATAGTAAACCTTACAATTAGTATATATTGAAAGCCCTTATAGTAGACGATGAGGTTGACATTTGTTTCCTGCTGAGTGGCATTTTGAGACAAAAACAGCTACACCCTTCTTTTGTGAATAATCTTGCGGAAGCAAGACAATCGCTGCTACAGGACACCCCAGCTATTTTGTTTCTCGATAATCACCTGCCTGATGGCCTGGGGCTTGATTTTATTTCCTACGTGAAAGAAAACTACCCGACAATAAAAATTGTAATGATTACTGCGCATGATGGTTTGCCCGAGCGAAAAAAAGCACAATTAGAAGGTGCCGATCTGTTTATCAGCAAACCATTTTCCAGGGATGTAATAGATTATGCCATTCAAAAGTTGCTCTAACGAAAATCATTCTCCGATTATTCCACATATAGGGCATTATTTTCTACACTCGATGCTTACGATTACCTGGTTTTCTGAAACTGCAACCCGCGGAATAAGTTAGGTGCCCGCGATTCCGGCAATTTGAATTCTGGCAAACAATTTATATAGTTATAGTTGCAGGCTTCAGCAATATTGAATGGAGCGTGCATTTTTTAAAACTTAAAATAATTTTTATGGACAGCTGGAAATTAAAACTGAAAGGAGCATGGAACGATGTTAAAGGCAAAGCAAAACAGCAATACGCAGACCTTACAGATGATGATCTTTTATATGAAGATGGAAAAGACGATGAGTTGGTAGGTAGAATACAGAAAAAAGTAGGCAAAACAAAAGACGAAGTGATTGATTGGATTCAAAATCTTTAATTGAACCGCGCACCTAAAAAAGCCTTTACGCAAGTCGTAAAGGCTTTTTTAGTCTATTGTATTATTGGACAAAATCCAACGCAATTATAAATGTAGTCCCGCCGCCTTTTTCACTTTCAGCCTGAATGGTTCCCTTATGGTTGAGTATAATATTTTGCGTATTTGTCAAACCCAGACCGTTTCCTTTTGGCTTACTGGTGAAGTAGGGTTCAAACAACCGCCCCATTGATTCTTTGTCCATTCCCGAACCATTGTCGGCTATTTCTATCACACATTTATTGTTCTCACCCTTTGTGGAAACGGTCAGAATTCCTTTACCCGGTTCCATCGCTTCAATGGCGTTCACAATAATATTTAGAAAAGCAATTTTCAATTTCTCTTTATCTACCGCCACAGCGCATATATCGTCGCTATAATTTTTTACCACGGTTATGTTGTACAGCGCAACGCGATCCTGTGCAAGCTCCAGCGCATCATCCAATAAAACATTGATGGACGTTTTATTGTAACTCAGTTCGGCAAATTTGGTCGAATTCAATAAATCCGTAATAAGCTGGTTTATTCGGTTACTGTTGCGGTTCACCATTTCAAATAAAATAGCGTTATCGTCGTTTTCCTGCACATCGCTTTTTAATTGTTCCATTGCCAGGTTGATGTTGGTCAGGGGATTTCTCACTTCATGTGCAATGGTCCGCGCGATACGCCCCGTAGATGCAAATTTTTCTATACTCCGCATTTGTAGCAACTCTTTATTTACACCCCGCAGTTCCATAATGCGTACGCGAAGCTGCTCCTGGTATTGCTGAACTTTCTCATCCGCTTCCCTGCGCGCTTTATTTTCTCTTAAATAGGTAAGGAACCCAAATATAAGGAGCAAGAACGCGATAACTAGTGATACTACGATAATTACGCTGAGGGTACGAAACTGGGTTTTCATACCCTGCCTGTTTTCCGCCAGATTTCGTTCTTCATTCAATTGTATTCGGGTGGCCAGTAAACGTATTGAATCCATGACTTTTTTACCCGCGCTGGTCATGCTTCTTACACTGTCGGAAATTTCAAAATTGTGGCGCTCGATCACTTGAATATCCCCTTGAATGGTCCGGAATTTTAAATCGGTTAGCGTTTTGAGGCTATCCAGGCTTTTTTGCTGTGAGCGATCACCATGGCTTTCTGCCTGCAGCAGCTTAAAACTTGATGCTACCCTACCCCTGCTGGTTAAAAAAGGTTCCAGGAAACGGGGATCCTTCATAATGGCATAACCACGTGCACCTGTCTCACCGTCTTTTAAATCAGACATTATTTTTTGAAGATGAATGATGGTATTATTGCTACGGTCTACCAGTTCAGCCTGTTTCAACAATTGCCGGTTGTGAATAAGTGTAACCAGGTAACAAATCAATAACAGGAAAAACGCTGTACCGTAGCCAACCCGGATTCTGTTGTGAATCTTTAATTTGTCAATAATTCCTTTCATTCTAAATATTATAAGTTTGACCCTGCAAATTGTGGAAAAATTTGCCTTAATTAATCCATCATCCACATATCTGGCGTAAAAAAATTATGCCTCAGCGCTGCAAAAGGTGGTATATAAATTGGACAATTATTTGACGATTTGTATTGCTAGTACCATAAAAAGCTTGCCATGATATTCTCAACCGTAAACAAAATTCCAAGTTTTGTACTGGAAAAGTTAGACATTCTTTTCAAATTGTTGAAAGAAAGAAAGTCGGAATTCGAATCTTTCGCCTCCAATGTTAATGATAAACAATTAAAAAGAACCGTTTTAACGCTGGCGCAGGAAACTAACCAGTACGCCATTGAACTATCAAGCCAGATTGAAACGATGGGGGGAAGAATAAAAAAAGATAATGTTGAAATTGACGGCAACAGTAATCCGCAGGTAAAAGCGGTAATGCTGGTAAATCAAAACGATATATTGAAATCCTGCGAAGTGAGCGAGAAAAAGATGATTGTGGCTTACAGAAACATTTTGAATGAACCGTTTTTGCATGAAAACCTGCGGAAATTAATTCGTTGCCAGCTAAATGGACTTACCTACGCGTTTATGCAGCTGAAGTTATTGAATACATCATTTCATAGGTAGAGGGTTTTGGTTTTAAGGTTAAAAGAGGGTACTGCTGTATCCTCTTTTTTTTTGTCAGCATTACTTCTTACTTTTTTCCACCAAGGCGGGAAATTATAAAAATAACGAGGGCTATAAGGCCTACTACCAGTAATACGCCGGACCAAACGCCTGCTTTAAATATGCCGCCTATGGCTTCACAACTGCTAACACTGGCAGACAAAAACACTAACATGATAATTTGGCTAAGAACGAATTTTCGCTTCATTTGATTTTTTTATAACCTGTGGACAGGCTGTGATTAAAATATGGGCCGATATAGTAACTTATTTCTGGTCTGCCATTCCTTCAAATATGCTCATGATTACCTGCACCTGATTGGTATACTGGTACTCCATCACAGGCCTCGTAGATCCATACATGGTCCATTTGCCGTCTTTATTTTTTACCAGGTTGCACAAAAACTTTCTGTTGTCCGCATATACTTCAAAAATTGTAACTCCGTCATCGGTGTATGTGCAAAATCCAAAAGTTATAATCATATCAGCGATCGAAGCACGGCACCAGGCAAGTGTCTTGCGCGACAGAAAATTACTGTCTTCCAATTTACCAAGCTTTGCACCCAGGCTAAGGGCCAGCTCCGTCTCTCCCAGATCTTCCTCTACCCAATTTCCCGTCTCTACATCAGTAAAAAACATGTTTTCATAACCATCTTCAAACATTACATGGTAGAGTTGGTGATGCGGGTGGGCCAGCGGTATTACCCGCGCCGAGTGAATATTGTTTTCTATTTCTAAATAAAGAATATGTTCCATGATCTATGCTTTTAAGATTACGGCAATATTGAGTATTACTATTTTTGTATCCAAACGGATACCGACCCCGGAAGACAGTGGAATTCACCAAATCCATCCTCGTCTATTTGCACTTCAGCGGTAAATTTTCCGAGATAATCAATAAATGTTTTGCCTTTATGGGCCGGTCCCATCTCCATTTTCTTAAATCCCTCGTCACCATTTGACAATAACACAGCACACCCGGAAGTTACCATTTCTGGAATGCCTTCCCGCGTCCAGCCGATGCAGTTACCATGATCAAAATAATTCCGCTGCACACCATACGCGTATGATTTCCGCGCCGCTAATAATTTGTCGATATTTTCGCAGCCAGGCAGATAAATTTCATATTCATTTCCATCACTTCCTTTGTCTGTATAAGTGGCGCCAAAAATATCCGGATAAAAAACACATGGATATCCTTTTTCTATTAATAAGATCAAGGCATAGGCAATCGGTTTAAACCATGGTTCTACCGGCGCTTCCAGTGCCTGCAAGGGTTGGGTGTCATGATTGTCTACTACTGTAACAGCAAGTTCAGGCCTGGAGGACAATAATGTATTGTCAAATATTGTAGTGAGATCATAGTCTTTGCCGCTTTTTGAAGCGTTGTGCAGATTGTGGTGAAGCGCAGCATCAAAAAGCGACATTTTTCCGTCCGTTGCATCAATATACCGCAGCATTAAGGTAAGGTTACCGGGCGCCCAATATTCGCCTACGGCAAATAAATCCTTTTTTGTACTTGTACGCACGTAATCTAACCAATCACGGTAAAAATCTGGTGATATATGTTTAACAGCATCGAGTCTCACACCGTCGAATTTGGTTTCATTGTAGTACCAATCCGCCCATCTCTTCAATTCTTCACGGACAGCGGGGTTACGGAACTCGATATCTGCATACATCAGGTAATCATAATTTCCTTTTTCCTCATCCACAACATCCTCCCATCCTTCCCCATACTCGTTCATAATGCTGTAGATTCCGGACTCTTTTGTCATATTATCAAAATCAACCCCCGTGAAGCAGCGGTGGTCCCATTCAAATGCTGAATACTTTTTCTGCCTCCCGGGGTAGGTAAACTTTGTAAACGCTTCAATATCGTACGGTTCAGAAATAAACTCATTTCTATTTTCTGGATCAACCTTCCTTACTTTGATTGTTTCGGATTCATCCGCGCCCGCAAGATGATTTACCACAATATCAACATAAACCTGTAACCCTTTCTCGTGGGCCATCCTGATGGCATCCAGATATTCCAGTTTGTTGCCGTATTTTGTACGTAATGAACTCTTTTGTTCAAATTCCCCCAAATCATACAGATCATATATATCATAACCCACACTCATTCCGCCTGCATCCGCCTTAAAAGCCGGTGGAAGCCACACAGCAGTTATGCCCATTTCCACCAGCGCCCCGGCGTCTTTTTTTAGTTGTTTCCATAAACTCCCATCTGTTGGATAATACCAGTGAAAATATTGTAACATGGTCCCATTCTGCATACGTTCTTGTAATTGAGCCTTATTATTTTTAGTAGGCGGTGATGTGTGAGGTTCAGCTAATTTCTACAATACGATTAATATTATAATTATGCCATATTTAAAGCAGGTAAAATTTGAGACGGGAATAAAGTCATACCACTGATATTGTTAACTAAGCCAATTTTGGCAACGCGTGCCCGTGGAAAGACATATTTTTTGTGGAAAATAGTACACAGCCCGCTTGATAAATTTGTGTAATAATCAATACAGGAGGAAAGCGCCTCAGTTGAAACGAAATAAATTGACTTCAAATAGAAAATACTAACTATTTGGCAACGTTTTGGGGTATTAGGAGCTGAGGTAAAAAATTAATCATCTTTTTAAATTTACAATTATGGCTAACACTAAAACACTATTAGGATTTTTAGCAGGTGCTGCAGTAGGCGCACTGGCAGGTATATTACTGGCTCCTGAAAAAGGATCAGATACTAGAAAAAAAATATCAAAGAAAACAGGGGACCTGGGCGACTCATTAAAAGGTTCTTTCAGTGATTTCATAGACGGCGTTAAAGAATCGTATGCAAATGTTAAATCGGACGCAGAAGATGTAGAAGAAAAGGGCCGGATGAAAATCAACAGCCTGAAACACGATGCTAAAAATGCATTGTCTTAAGTAGCTTACATCATTTATAATTAATTTCTCTTTATACCGGCATACCATAAATCTTTTTACAATGGAAGCAGCCCCAGAACATAATCAATTTGAGACACTCCTGTCCAAGGCGGGTGAATACGCAGAAACAAAAGCCACTTTAATTAAGTTAAAAATTGCGGACAAAACTTCGGACACTGTATCAGATGCAGCTTCGTCGCTGGTGATCGGGATATTTTTGGGCTTTTTTTTACTTTGCCTGAGCGTTGGACTTGCGCTGCTGATAGGTGAGTGGCTTGGAAAAAATTATTTCGGATTTTTTATTGTAGCGGGATTATATGGTATTGCCGGTATTGTTTTTCATATAAACCGGACCAGCCTCGTAAAGACCCCTGTCAGTAATTTTATAATTACAAAATTTTTAAAAGCCAAAGAATGAAAGCCATTACTTACACATCCGGTGATATAGACGCGCGCATTGCACAATTAGAAGCCCGCGCACTTGAGCAGGAGGAAGATCTGAAGAATACTGCGAAGCAAATCATGCATGATTTGAAACCAATTAATCTAATTAAGGGAGCTTTCAGCAGTACTATTAAATCGCCTGGTTTTGGCAAAAACGTATTCAAAGGAGCCCTTGGCCTTGCCGCCGGCTTCTTGTCAAAAAAAATCTTTGTGATGGGTTCATCAAATATTGTTAAAAAAGCGCTTGGTACAGTGGTAGAATTGGGCGTAGCCAAGGTGGTGTCCAGCAAAGCCAACAAGATTACTGAAACGGGCATTAAAATGATTAATAAAGCAACACGGTAACAACTGTTATTTAGTTGAATTATTCAAACACCCGGACTAGTTTTTTTAATAATAAAGTTTAACTGATTACGTAAAATTAACACTGCATAAGCACCTTGAAATCAGCTAAATACACCTTATAACCCAATATTGATTGCTGATTCTTTTAATTCTCCGTCAACTAGGTGTTTTTACCATTGTTTTGTAAGAAAAAATTTGTTTCCTTTGCACTCAGCTTGTTACAATTACACAAGCAGATAATTTTCTGGAAACCTGGCCCAGGGTGAAGGCAGCCAAAATAATTGTATCCATTTGTGCAACTATTAAGCGTCACTACGCTTCCTTATAGTAGGTACAATCCACTATCCTTTATTACCCGCGTTATTATTCTTTTTCTACGGAAAAGCCCATCTAACATATTGCAGCCATAATTTGTTGATTATTATACATTTACGTTATAACTATGAGTTATGTACCGGCGTGGACGCGTTGCTTCAAATTCCAATTATTGTTTATCATTCCGTTGTCATTTCTAATGATAACATCTTGTGTTAACACCAAGAAGACAACTTATTTTTATGATATCCAGAACGGAATTTACCAGACAGCCTACAATGCCCCCTCCCCGGTTATTCATAAGAATGATTTACTTAGTATTTATGTAAGTAGTTTGAATTCTGACGCCACGATGCTTTTCAATGCGCCAAGTATTCCTACAACAACTTCGGCTAGCGCCAACGGTGCAACGGTTCAAAACGTAGGGTATCTTGTAAATGAAGACGGTAATATCCAGTTCCCGGTTTTAGGTTCAATAAAGGCGGAAGGCCTAACAGTAAAAGAATTGAACGAAAACCTGGTTGACAGTTTGAATATAAAAAAATTACTGGTAGACCCTTTAATAACCATCAGGTTTCTGAATTTCAGGGTAACGGTTCTTGGAGAGGTGGGTCATCCAACCGTAATTACGGTTCCGAATGAAAAAATCAGCATTCTTGAGGCAATAGGACTGGCAGGAGATTTAACGATTTATGGTAAAAGAGAAAACGTTTTGCTAATCCGGGAAGAAGAGGGAAAGAAGATTGTACGAAGGATTAATTTGAATGCCCCTTCTACGCTGACCTCCGCGTTTTATTACTTAAAATCGAACGATGTCGTGTATATAGAGCCTAACAGGAATAAAATTGCTAGTGTAAGTAACGCGCGGCAGTTGTTGCCGGCTTTTATTGCAGCGTTATCAGTGATGGTAGTGGTAGCAGACAGGCTCATAAAATAAAAAAGGTTTGAAAAAGGCATTTAAGCGGTTAGGGTATTGGAATTACTAAATGCTTTTTGTTTTTAAAATTATCGTTAAGAAATGCAAACAGGTTCTTTTATGTATAGCGTAACAAAAAAGTGGTATGTGGTTTATACCCGGCCGCGGTGGGAGAACAAAGTGTCCAACCTGCTTAGCCGTAAAAAAATTGAACATTATTGCCCGATGAACCGGGTAAAAAAACAATGGAGCGATCGAAAAAAAATGGCGCTGGAACCATTGTTTACTTCTTATGTGTTTGTCTGTATAGATGAAACGCAACAGTTGCCCGTACGTCTTACAGATGGTGTCATTAACTTTGTTTATTGGCTGGGAAAGCCAGCAGAAGTACGCGGAGAAGAGATCCAGGCCGTACGCGATTTTCTTGCTGATTATACAGACGTACGCGTTGAAAAGGCCACGGTAAATCTGAACGATCATGTTCGTGTTATTGGCGGTCCGCTTGTGATGCAGAAAGGACAGGTTGTATCAGTTAAAAACAAAACGGTAAAAGTGATATTGCCATCATTGGGTTATATGATGCATGCAGAAATAGAAACCAGTAATGTGGAGATACTCAGTGAAGATAGCAGGGGAAAATATTTTAAGAAACAACAATGGTTATATGCATTTAAGTAAGAGCACTGGTTACTTCTTAATTACAAATTGAACTTTATAGCAATTTCTACTCTAAAATCACAAATGGAACATAATCAAAAAATTTACATCGCTGGTCATGGTGGTATGGTTGGATCCGCAATAAGACGGAACCTTGAAAGTAAAGGTTACAATAACCTGGTGTTCAGAAATTCTAAGGAGCTCGATTTGCGCAACCAACAGGCAGTTTCAGATTTCTTTGAACAGGAAAAGCCAGAATTTATTTTTCTTGCTGCTGCAAAAGTGGGGGGCATCATTGCCAACAGTAAATTCAAGGCAGATTTTCTTTATGATAACCTGTTGATTGAATCAAATATCATTCATTCCGCCTGGAAAAATGGTGCTGAAAAATTACTTTTTCTTGGTAGTTCCTGTATCTACCCAAAATTGGCGCCGCAACCTATAAAAGAGGAATATTTACTCACTGGATTGCTGGAAGAAAGCAATGAACCATACGCAATCGCTAAAATTGCGGGTATAAAATTATGTGAAGCCTACAGGGAGCAATACGGTGCTAACTTCATCAGCGTTATGCCTACCAACTTGTACGGCAAAGGTGATAATTACCATCCTACCAACTCACACGTATTACCGGGACTCATCCGCCGTTTCCACGAAGCGCGTGAAAATGAACTTCCTTCCGTAACTGTCTGGGGAACCGGTACACCCAAAAGAGAGTTTTTATATGCCGATGACCTTGCTGAAGCTTGCTTTTTTCTAATGAAGCACTATGATAAAAAGGAGCTTGTAAATATTGGCACAGGCGAAGATCTCAGTATCGCTGAACTGGCCACCCTTATAAAAGAAACTACCGGTTTTAAAGGTGAAATCCTTTTTGATAAAAGTAAACCAGATGGAACACCAAGAAAACTGATGGATGTTTCAAAATTGCATGGGCTTGGCTGGCGTCATAGCATTCCGCTAACCACAGGTATTAAGTCAGCTTACGAAGATTTTTTACAATCAAGGAAGCCCGTAGCTTCGGGCGTACGGTGAGTTGCTGTGCTCAGCACTTATCAATACATTTGTTCTTAGCCTCTCAAACCTTTTAGGAATATTACTTATTTACTTTTTGCCGAATTTTAAATCTTAAATAAATTTTACATGAAAACAGCGTTGATTACGGGAATTACCGGACAGGATGGTGCTTACCTGGTGGAGTTTCTGCTTGCCAAAGGATACAATGTTCATGGTATCAAAAGAAGAAGCTCCCTGTTCAATACCGATCGTATCGATCACCTGTACCAGGACCCGCATGAGAAAAACCTGCGCCTGACGCTGCATTATGGAGACCTTACCGATTCTACTAATTTAATCAGGATTATACAGCAAACGCAACCAGATGAAATTTACAACCTGGGTGCTATGAGCCATGTAAAGGTAAGTTTCGATACACCGGAATATACTGCTAATGCAGATGGAATTGGCACACTCAGGCTGCTGGAAGCCATTCGCATACTTGGAATGGAAAAGAAAACCAAGATTTACCAGGCTTCCACTTCAGAATTGTACGGCCTTGTTCAGGAAGTACCGCAAAAGGAAACCACGCCTTTTTATCCGCGCAGTCCTTACGCCGTTGCAAAAATGTATGCGTATTGGATAACGGTCAATTACAGGGAAGCCTATGGAATGTTTGCATGTAATGGTATTTTGTTCAATCATGAAAGCCCTTTGCGTGGTGAAACGTTTGTAACCCGTAAAATCACCCGGGCAGTTGCTAAAATAGCACTTGGTTTACAAGACAAAATATACCTTGGCAACCTGGATTCTCAGCGCGACTGGGGCCATGCGAAAGATTATATAGAAGCGATGTGGCTGATATTGCAGCAGGAAACGGCGGAAGATTATGTGATTGCCACGGGCGTAACTACCCGGGTAAGAGAATTTGTGCGGATGGCTTTTGCTGAGGTGGGTATTGAAGTAGAATTCAAAGGGGAAGGAGCCAAAGAAAGAGGATATATTGTTAAGTGCACAAATCCTTTGTACCAGGTAAAAGCGGGAACTGAAGTAGTGGCGGTAGACCCTAAGTATTTCCGTCCTACAGAAGTGGAACTGCTGATTGGCGACCCCACCAAGGCCAATACCAAACTGAAATGGAAGCCTAAATATGACCTGGCGATGCTGGTAAAAGAAATGGTAGCATCAGATGTGGATAATTTCCAAAAAGAAAAGCTGTTAAAAGACAACGGCTACCTGATCAAAAACCAGTTTGAATAAGCGCGCATTCCCTCCATACCCCAGATATTATTGGTACCTGCCGGTACACATAGTCGCTTTTTCTATAATAATTGATAAATGCTGCCGTTATATACAACGGCAGCATTTATTATAACTGTTTATGCCGCAGTGCGCTTCTCCCATTGGCTTATTGAACCAGGAAAACCCATTGCGGCAGAATAAAAGGCTTTGCACAACACTATGCATAGCTTGTATGTTGTGAAGTTTATTAAAACACCAATTAAAAATAACAGGAAGCAACACTGATTACTTCCGGCAACGATCTTTTTTAATTTTCGCTCAATTTAGATGTATGAATCGTCGCTTTATAAGATTTTTGCAGGCGTCCATCGCTGGCCTGGATCTTTTAACACTTAACCTGGCTGTCACCATTACGCTTATATTTATTTCGAGAATACAACCCGAATTTGTAAACGCCTATTTCCGGTTTTTGCTATTCCTGAATACTTCCTGGCTGGTCTTGTGCTGGATTTCGGCCATCTACAATGAGTACCACATCATGTCGTTCGAGATATTTGCCCGCAAGAGCATGCGCGTATATATTCTATGGCTCGCGGTAATAATGATGTACCTGTTTTTTTTCCGCCAAACCGAACTTTCCCGGATTTTTATCATTTCTGTTATTGTTTTAAGCGCCACTTTTTTGCTGCTTAACCGGTTTATATACCTGCTACTGCGCCACTATTTCCGCCATGGTGAACACCTTTCAAAAAAAGTGATCATACTCGGTTATAACGATATGGCAAAAAAACTGGCGACCTATCTTGAAGAGGAAAGCCTTAATACCCAGATTGTTGGTTTTTGCGAAGAAGAAAGTAATGTACATGAACTGTCTACCTACCCTATATTAAGCAATATCAGGGACGCCCTCACAGTTTCAAAGCAGATGGAAATCAATGAAATTTATTCAACCATCGCGCCCGAACAGGAAAGCGTGATCTATGATCTGATTAGGCAGGCGGACCAGGAATGCATCCGCTTCCGCATTATCCCAGACCTCA
>JBDSEV010000012.1:0-32608 GCA_039919885.1 Chitinophagaceae bacterium | reverse complement strand
CCGCCTATTCTCCTCACCATTTCAGCGTCTTTGCTTACAGCGGCGCTAACCACTTTATTGGATGTTAGAAACTGCTTATATTCAGTAGCTGCCATCGTCCGCACTTCGCCGTCGGATAAAAGCTTCAGTTGATTTCGGCCCGTTACTGCGTTCCTTGAGCAGCCGCTGGCGAAAATGATAAAGGCGAGGAAAGTTAGATAGTGCTTCATTTGGTTCTTTTTCAGGCTTAAAATCAATAGTTGTACCAAGTTAACAGGTGGCAAAATAAAAACAGGTGTTTCATAGGTCAATTTTAACAGGAATTATTCCTTCCAGATTTCCATGCAACAAAAAAGCCGGTTCTTGACCAGCTTAAAGAAGAAATAACAATCAGTTTACCGCGAAACCACGCGGCGCTGCCGTCGCCTGTCGCGATGTTTCAGAATCGGGACTTTGCTTTCATTGCCCTTCAATAACCTGCCAATATTCTTCTGGTGGGTTAGTATCACCAGCAGCGCCACACCCACTGCAAATATTCTGTACGGATGATTGTCTACATTAAAAACCACCAGGATGAAGATGGGGAAGGCAGCACTGGCTAAAATGGAACTCAGCGAAACAAAACGGGTGAGGTAAAGCACCAGCAAAAATACACCACTGCAACAGAGGGCTGACCAGGGCGATATACCAAGCACCAGACCAAACAGCGTAGCCACGCCTTTACCGCCCCTGAAATCGGCCCATATAGGGTAAATGTGCCCAAGTACTGCCGCAAGACCCAGTCCGATCTGCAAGCTGGTACGCGCAAGGTCGTGGTCGAAATAATAAGGGAGCAGCCAAACTAACTTTACTGCGGCGAGGCCTTTAAGCATATCTGCCACCATCACAAACGTGCCCCATTTTCTGCCGAGCACCCTAAAAGTATTGGTGGCACCGGCATTACCGCTGCCGTATTCCCGTATGTCTATGCTGAAAAAATATTTGCTCACCCAGACCGCCGTGGGCAGTGAGCCGATGAGGTATGCCAATAAAATAATGAGGATCTCTTTCATCAGCAATATTGGTTGAAGTGGAACTATAAAAATACTAAAAAACGGGCAAAATATACCGGCAATTATTTACTGTTTGCCATCTGCAAACATATCCATCCGCCTGTCTCCCACTGTCGCTCCAGGTTCAGTTGCTGTTCCTTAGCTGCCGCAATTACCACCTCGGCATCGCCAATGAGCAGGCCGCTAAATAATACAACGCCATGCACCGCCAGATGTTGTTTGATAAGTGGCAGACTTGCGAGAATTACATGACGATTGATATTAGCAAGAATGATGTCGAAACTGCCATAGGTAGCAATCCCCTGATTTTTGTCCAGCAATATTTTATCACAATTATTTGAATTAAAATTCTCTGTAGCATTCGTAATGCTCCAGTCATCATTGTCGATTGCGGTTATGGCTGACGCGCCGAGCTTTTCAGCCAATATTGCCAGTACCCCTGTACCGGTGCCGAAATCAAAAACCGATTTCCTTTGAAATTCAATTTGCTCCATTGCCTGTACCATCATAAAGGTGGTGGCGTGGTGCCCGGTCCCAAAACTCATTTTAGGGGTGACGACGATATCATGCGCAACGGTGCTGTTTGCCGTATGGAATGCCGCCCGGATAGCACAAAAACTGCCCACCACCACGGGCTTAAAATCCGCTTCCCATTCCGCATTCCAATTTTTCTCTTTAATTAATGATTTTGAGTAGTTTAACGCTTTATCCTTAATTATTTTATCAAATAACTCACCTGGATAGTCTGCTTCCGGAACAAATGCTTTCAACCGGTCTTTTTCCTCTTCAAATCCGCTGGCTCCGGCCGCTGACAACAGCGCAATCAGCATTTCCCGCTGTGCGATGTCTGTAACGATGATTGTAAATTCAATATGGGTTGACATGGATTTTTACTTTGATAATTTTGATAATAATGCGTACCACCAGGTTGAATAAATCAGGAGGGTAAGTTAATGAAAAAACCCCGGCACTGCTTTGCAATGGCCGGGGTTAAAAAGGTATCGTTATTGAAACTAGTCTTGTCTTTGCTGACCCTCAGGTTTTGGCAGCAATACCTTCCGGGACAATTTAAACTTGCCCGTTTTGGGATCAGTACCGGTCAGTTTAACCTTTACGGTGTCGCCTTCGTTCAATACACCTTCCAGTGTTTCAAGCCGTTTCCAGCTCACCTCAGAAATGTGCAACAAGCCTTGTTTACCTGGCATAAATTCCACAAAAGCTCCGTAAGGCATAATTGATTTCACCTTTGCTTCGTACACATCGCCTACTTCAGGTACGGAAACAATGCCCTTGATCCAGGCAACTGCTTTTTCAACGCCATCTTTATTGGCGCTGAAAATGCTCACCTCTCCCATTTCGTTCTTCTCTTCAAGGTTGATGGTAGCGCCAGTTTCACGCTGAATTTCCTGTATAATTTTACCACCTGGCCCGATTACCGCGCCGATGAATTCTTTATCGATGAACAACTTAACCATGCGTGGCGCATGCGGTTTAACATCGGTACGTGCCGCAGGAATGGTTGCATACATAGCCTCAATAATGTGCAGGCGGCCGGCGCGTGCCTGCGAAAGTGCCTTGCGCATTACATCCATGCTCAGGCCATCCACTTTTATATCCATTTGTACGGCACAGATACCGTCGCGTGTACCGGTTACTTTAAAGTCCATATCACCCAGGTGATCCTCATCGCCCAGGATATCAGTTAGTACCGCAAATTGTCCTTCTTTGGAAATCAGGCCCATGGCCACCCCGCTAACATGCTTGGGTATTGGAACGCCTGCATCCATCAATGCCAGCGAACCGGCACAAACCGTGGCCATTGAAGAAGATCCGTTTGATTCCAGGATGTCACTCACTACGCGTACGGTATAAGGATATTCCCCACCCGGCATCATCTGCCGCAAAGAGCGGAGGGCAAGGTTACCGTGTCCTACCTCGCGGCGGCCAACACCACGCATCATTTTCACTTCTCCGGTTGAAAAAGGTGGAAAATTATAATGTAAAAGGAATTTAGAATACTCAGACTTGGCAGCGCTTTCAATCAATAAAGAATCCAGCGGTGTACCCAATGTAACGGTGGTGAGTGACTGTGTTTCACCACGGGTGAACAATGCAGCGCCATGTGGTGAAGGCAAAACATCAATTTCCATCGTCAGCGGACGAACATCTTCCAGACCACGGCCATCCAGGCGCATTTTATCATTCAGCATCATATCCCTTACCACATCATACTGTACATCGTGGTAATAATGTTTAGCGAATTTCTTGACATTGTCAGCGAGGCTTTCTCCTTCAGCAATGTTGTATTCGGCTTTGAGGTGGGTCATTAATTCATCACCAATCAAAGAAAATTTATCCGAACGATCATGTTTGCTCAGGCCGCCCTTTGCTACTTCATATACTTTAGCAGACGCAAAGGCTTTCACTTTTTCGCGCAGCACTTCATCATGCTCTGGTTTCTTATAGTCTCTTTTAGTGGTGACACCTTTTAGTTTACGCAATTCTTCCTGGGCTTTCACCTGTACCTTAATGGCTTCATGCCCAAGTTCAATGGCTTTAATCAAATCTTCTTCGGAACATTCTTTTGATTCCCCTTCCACCATCATAATGTTCTTATCCGTAGCAGCGATAATGAATTCCATATCTGCTTTTGCCAGTTCACTACGGAACGGATTCAGTATAAACTTACCATCCACTCTTGCTACCCTTATCTCAGAAATAATTTCCTGCACGGGAATATCAGAAACGGCCAGCGCTGCGGAAGCGGCAAGACAGGCAAGTGCATCGGGCATTACTTCTTCATCGCTTGAAATAAGTGATACCAGCACCTGTACTTCACAAAAATAATCATCCGGGAAAAGGGGCCGCAATGCGCGGTCAATCAAACGGGAAGTCAGCACCTCATAATCATTTAAGCGGGCTTCTCTTTTAAAGAATGAACCAGGTATACGGCCGGCGGAAGCAAATTTCTCCTGGTAATCTACCGTGAGGGGAAAAAAGCTTTGTCCTTCTTTTGCTTCTTTATTAGCTACAACTGTAGCAAGTATAACGCAATTTCCCTGGCGAACAGTCACTGCGCCATCTGCCTGGCGGGCGAGTTTGCCGGTTTCAATAATAACCTCACGGCCATCACTGATGGTGAATTTAGATTGAATTGGTTGTGATAACATAAAGTTTGAATTTCTGAACTAAGTGCTGCGTAATGCATCTGGTAGCGCGGTGGGGACAGGGCAAGTGGCGTAGCCTTAATAATGTGTGATAAATATTGATCTGCTTCAGCAAAAACATCCAAAGACAAATATTCCCAACCTGCGACAGGTTGGGAATATTTGAAAAATATATAATTATTTTCTAAGTCCGAGTTTTTGAATGAGGTCGCGGTAACTGGTAAGATTATGCTTGCTTAAATAGGTAAGCAACCTTTTTCTTTTACCTACCATTTGCATTAAACCGCGGTTGGTGGAGAAATCTTTTTTGTTTTCCTGCAGGTGTTTGGAAATCTGGGAAATACGCTCAGTCAGTAAAGCCACCTGTCCTTCAATAGAACCTGTATTGGTTGCTTTGCCACCAAAATTTGTGAAAAAGTCAGCTTTTTTTTCTTTTGTTAAATACGGCATCTTAATTTTTTTTAGGCATCCGAGAAATTGACATCTTATTAATTCGGCCGCAAAGGTAGACAAATAATTCAAAAACTGCTTTGATAAACAGATAATTTTTGTGATTTTACTGCCCGCTTTTGCGATAAACAGTTGAGTAGCCGGGCAATTTTCTTTATTTTAGGCGATTTTTGGACTACAACATTGATCTTTAACCAGATTACCAAGTGTATAGGGAGCAGACCGGCATGGGCAAAAAAATCATTTTCACCATTTTTAACGATACCAGTTATGATCAGCGGATGATCAGAATCTGCAACACCTTGGCCCACGCTGGTTATGATGTATTGCTGGTTGGCCGCCGGCCCCGCAACGCAATCCCGTTGGTGCAGCAATCCTTTAGGCAGAAAAGACTCAGAACGCCCTTTTACAGCGGATTCTTACTGTATGCCGTCTTCAATATCCGCTTATTTCTATACTTACTCTTCCAGCGGGCAGACGCTATCTGCGCCATCGATCTTGATACAATTCTCCCCTGCTACCTTACGAGTGTTTTGAAAAAAATACCGCGTATATACGACGCACACGAATTGTTTTGCGAGATGAAAGAGATTGTTACACGCCCTGCCATATATAAAATCTGGAAAAGAATAGAAAAGTTCAGTGTGCCTGCGTTTGTCCATGGCTACACCGTAAACAAAATAATTGCGGATGAATTTAACAGGATGTACAGTAGCCGGTATGAAGTGATCCGTAGTATAGCCTTGTTTGAGCCTTTTATTGTTCCACCTGCAAAAACGCCGTTTATTATTTACCAGGGTGCAGTGAACGAAGGGAGGAGTTTCGAAACGCTAATTCCGGCAATGCAATGGGTAATGGTTCCTTTGCATATTTACGGTGATGGTAATTTTATGGACGCTACCAGGGCATTGGTGGAAGAATACGGGTTACAGCAAAAAGTAATATTTAAAGGTAAACTGGAACCCCGGCAGTTGAAACAGGTCACGCGGGAAGCTGTTATCGGAATTACTTTATTTGATGATACCGGCGCCAGTAATTATTTTTCACTGGCCAACCGTTTCTTTGATTATATGCAGGCGGGTATTCCCCAGTTGTGTGTCGCTTTCCCGGCCTACCAGGAAATAAACAATTTATACGAAATAGCTGTTCTAATAGCAGATCGCTCACCGGGTAACATAGCCCGGCAATTAAATGAAATGTTAACCAACCGTGACTTATACAACCGACTGGCTGTCAACTGCGGGTATGCGTCACAGTCTTTAAACTGGCAAAACGAGGAAAAAAAATTAGTGGCCTTTTATAAAAAAATATTATCCTGATTACGTGTGAGGCAACAACACTTACATATCGTTTGTCACGATGTTCCGTACCCACTTGATTATGGCGGTGTGTTTGATCTTTTTTGCAAGCTGAAAGCATTAAAAGACGCAGGCGTACGCATTTACCTGCACTGTTTTGAGTATGGCAGGGGAAGGCAACCGGAACTGAACAGGTACTGCGAAGAAGTATATTATTACCACCGGAATGAAGGGCATAAAGGCTTCTCCGTAAAATTTCCTTATATCGTTTGCTCGCGCTCCAGTCATGAACTAATCAACAATTTATTGAAGGACGATTACCCGATATTGCTTGAAGGCATTCATTGTACTTATCTCACCAACAATGAAAAATTTCTGCATCGCAAGATTGTCGTGCGCCTGCACAACATTGAATACGCTTACTACTACCAACTATACCGGCATGCCGGATCGCTGTTTAAGAAACTTTATTATTACAATGAAAGCCGGCTACTAAAAAAATACGAAAAACGCCTGGCCCGCCGGTTTCCGATTGTTGCGGTGGCCCAAAAAGATGTGCGCATTTACCAGCAAAAATTCCACGCAAATAATATCACGTATGTACCAGTATTTGTTCCATGGAACGAAATAAAAAGCCTGGAAGGCATGGGCACTTATTGCGTATACCACGGCAATCTCTCCGTAGCAGAAAATGAAAAAGCGGCTATCTGGCTGATTGAGAAAGTATTCAATGATATTAAAGTGCCATTTGTAATTGCTGGAAAAAACCCTTCTACCAGGCTGCACAAATTAGCAGAACAAAAAGAAAACATTTGCCTGCTGGCAAACCCGGCAGAAGACGAAATGCGCGACCTTATTTTGAAAGCGCAAATAAATGTACTACCCTCTTTTAATGAAACCGGTATCAAATTAAAACTGGTGAATGCTTTGTTCAACGGAAGACATTGCGTAGTGAACGATGCTGCTGTTGAAGATACCGGCCTGGAAAGCGCCTGCCATGTGGGAAATACTGCCGAGGCGATTAAGCAGATAATTATCCAGCTGTATCACCAGCCCTTTACCCCCGAAGAAAAAATGCTGCGACAAAAAATTTTGTGCAGCACTTACAATAATGCATTAAATGCTGAGAAAATCAAAGCATTGATATGGTAGCATTGTCTTCTACCTTTCCTTTTTCCGTTTTAATCATTCTTGCAGGAAATTTTTTTATTACAATATAATCGTGCGTTGCCATTACAATGGTAGTACCATAGTCTTTGCCAATTTGGAATAACAGTTGCATAATTTCATCGGAAGTTTCCGGATCAAGATTTCCGGTAGGCTCATCTGCAAGGATCAATTTTGGCGAATTCAATAGCGCCCGCGCAATGTCTACCCGCTGCTGCTCTCCCCCACTCATTTCAAACGGCATTTTAAAACCTTTTGTTTTAAGACCTACCTTATCCAGCACATCCGATATCTTTTCATCCATCAATTTCTCGTCTTTCCAACCCGTTGCTTTCAAAACAAATTTCAGGTTATTGTTTACATTTCGATCAGTGAGCAATTGGAAATCCTGAAAAACTACGCCCAGGTTTCTCCTGAGAAAAGGAACTTTCTTCCAATCCATTTCTTTCAGGTTAAAACCTGCCACGGTACCTTCGCCCTGCGCTAACGCCAGGTCTCCGTACAAGGTCTTCAATAAACTTGATTTGCCGGTACCTGTCTTCCCTACCAGGTAAACAAATTCCCCCTTTTCTATACTGATATTTACTTCCTGCAATACAAGGTTGCTGCCCTGATAAATGTTTACATGACGCAATTCCACAATTTTTTCAGCCATATTTAAATCACTTTAATCCGTCAAAAATAAGCCATTAAAGTACAAAGCAGAAAAGATATATCTACTAGAACGCACGGGCAATAACACTGCCACCGTTTGGTTGACAGCCTCTTACCTAAGCTTTGGGGGCCGATACCGACGCGGCTCAGCCTGCACCGGCGTAAAAACAGGATTACCTGATATCCAGCTGAACAACCGTATCAACATTGTCCATTTTTATTCCGTCAAGCGTCACCATTACACCGTCTGCCTGTTGTTTGTATTTCAAAGGTGTTTTCGCAGGGTACAAAGAAACACCTGCTATCTTTTCCTTCGTCAGCGGTATAAAAATGGAATTCGCTTCCGGCTTGCTGATGATATGTGCATAATATATGTTGGCCCTGGCGGTAACCACGCCCCATTTTTGCGGCGCAATAATATTACCGCTGGTACCATAAATTGTTTCGCCGTATTGCTGCAGCCATTTTCCGGTTGCCTGCAAGGTGTCGGTAAACTCGGGTTGTATCTTACCGTTAGGCATGGGCCCCACGTTAAGCAGCAGGTTGGCATTGCGGCCAGCAGCATTGATGAGATAATGAATAACCTGTTTTGCAGATTTGTAATTTGTATCGGTAATATTATATCCCCATGAACCATTCATTGTTTCGCAGGTTTCCAATGGCAATCCTGAGGTTTTCTGGAAACTTAACCCTGATTTATTTTCGCCTGGCAAATCCCTTTCAAACATCTGGAAGTCTTCTCCTGTAAAAGGTGTCAGGTGATGATTGTTACCGATCATGCACTGCGGCTGCAATTTATGAATGAGGCTGTATATTTCGTCGTATTTCCAGTCGAGCCTGGAAGGCCGATCCTTCGTTCCCTCCGGCGCAGTCTGATCCCAGTGTCCGTCGAACCATATCCCTCCAATCGAGCCGTAGTTGGTCAGCAATTCCGTCAGCTGATTTTTCATAAACTGCAGGTAGCTGCTATAATCGCCTTTGCCGGTGCGACCGGATTTCTGACCCGTACGCCCCGTCTCATGCGGGTAGTCTTCCCGGCGCCAGTCAAGCAAAGAATAATACAAATACAGTTTGATGCCCTGCTTATGGCATTCGTCTGCAATCAATTTTACAATGTCTTTTTTATAGTGGGTGTTCATGATATTAAAATCACTGTATTTCGTATCCCACATGCTGAAACCATCATGGTGCCTGGTAATAAGTGTGATGTATTTCATGCCTGCGTTTTTCGCGATGCGCACCCATTGCTCAGCATTAAAATCTACCGGGTTAAAAAAATCCATCAGGCGCGTATAGTTCTTAACCGTAATGCCGCGTTCATTCATCACCCATTCGCCCGAACCGGGAATACTGAATGGGCCCCAATGAATAAAAAGTCCAAAGCGCGCATTGTTAAACCATTCACGCGCCTGTATGTTTTCCGGGCTGGGCGTATAGCTTTGTGCTACCATGTTTGCAGATAACAAAAGGCATAGCACTATTGAAAGGGATAGTCTCATATTTCTTGATGTGTGGATTGATTCACGAATAAAACTAAGTAAAAAATATATAGCAGTATTAAATTGATTCCTTGTTTACCGCGCAATGCAATTACAATAAGACCGGGCTTGCCTTTACAACAAATACCTTATTTTTATTGTGATCATATAATAGCCGCTATGAAGTTAATAACGTCCCTTTTTTCTGTACTGGTTTTTACGGGTTTGAATGCACAGCAGGCAGCCCGCATTACCATCTATCAAAAAACTTTTACCACTTATCCGTTCAGCGATCCGGACCCGGTACCAGACCCTGCCTCACTTATTTACCCGTATAATCATTTTGACGGATATACCAATACACCGGTACAAAAGGAATGGAAAGTAATAGAACTGGAAAATGATTTTATCAAGGTACTGGTGCTACCGGAAATCGGCGGTAAAATCTGGGCGGCAACAGAAAAAAAAACGGGTAAAGAATTTATCTATTTTAACCACGTGGTGAAATTCCGCGATGTTGCTATGCGCGGCGCATGGACCAGCGGCGGCATCGAATCTAATTTTGGCACCATCGGGCATACGCCGAATTGTGCTACGCCGGTTGATTACGCAACAAAAAAAAATCCGGATGGCAGTGTTAGCTGCACCGTGGGGGCGCTCGATCTGTTAACCCGCACCCCGTGGCGTATAGAAATCAACCTGCCGGCAGATAAAGCCTATTTTACCACCCATTCATTCTGGTTTAATGCATCCGGCCTGGAGCAGCCCTATTATCATTGGATGAATGCGGGTATTAAGGCATCCGGCAACCTGGAATATATATACCCGGGCACCAAATTTTTAGGTCATGAAGGAGAAGTAGGTGAATGGCCGTTCAATACGAAAAAAAATAAAGCGATTGCCTGGTACAACAACAATAATTTCGGCGGCTATAAATCTTACCATGTTTTTGGAAAGTACAGTAAATTTTTTGGCGGTTACTGGCATGATGACAATTACGGCGTGGTTCGGTATTCGGACCATGATGACAAGCCCGGTAAAAAACTGTGGATTTGGGGACTGTCGCGCCAGGGTATGATATGGGAAGACCTGATGACCGATACAGATGGCCAGTACACGGAAATACAGAGCGGACGTTTATTTAACCAATCGTCTGAAGCCAGTGCGCTGACACCATTCAAACACCGCGGGTTTGCACCTTATGCAACGGATACCTGGACAGAATACTGGTACCCTGTAATGAATATAAAAGGTTTTGTATTCGCCAACCAGTACGCCGCGCTAAATGTTGTGCAGGATACCGGTTGGTTAAAGATTTACTTATCTCCTGTGCAAACCATCAATGAAAAACTAACGGTAATGCAGGATGGCAAAATAGTATATGAAAAGCCAGTTGCACTGCAGCCCCTGGGTATATTTGCAGATTCGATACGCACGAGCAGTAAAAGTGAACATATAGAGGTGAAACTGGGCAATGCCATGCTAATGTGGAAGGGGGCCGATACCACTGATAACCTTGGCCGTCCTGATGCTATTGCCCAAAATTTTGATCAACAATCAATGTACGGACTATACCTGCAGGGAAAAAACAGCAGTTATTTCCGGCGTTATGCGCTTGCGGAAGAGAAACTACGTGCGTGCCTGGAAAAAGAACCAGGTTTTGTGCCGGCGCTGGCCGATATGAGCCAGTTAGCATATCGGAAACGGAATTATGATAGTGCAGTCAGTTTTGCAAAAAAGGCATTGCGCATCAACACGTACGACCCGGCGGCCAATTATTATTACGGACTGGCTAATAAAAAGATCGGCAACCGGACAGATGCTATCGACGGGTTTGATCTGGCTACGCAATCCGAAGAATACCGCACCCCTGCTTTTACCGAACTGGCAAAAATATATTTCTCCAATGTGGATACAAGCAACGAACAAGCCATCCATTATGCAGAGAAGGCATTGGTTTACAACCAGCAAAATATAGCAGCCTTGCAGGTGCTGGCTGTAGCATACCGCCTGCAAAATAATATGTCCGGTGCGCGGGAAATCCTTCAACGCATTGATGGGCTTGACCCATTGAACAGTTTTGTAAAATTTGAGCAATGCCTGTGGAACAACACCGCGGCGGCAAGGGATAGTTTGCGGCATGCTTTGCAAAATGAAATGCCCGACCAAACCTGGTTGGAACTTGCACTTTGGTACTACGACCTGGGTTGTAAAAAAGATTGCATCGCTGCTTTGCAATTGTATCCCGCTTCAGCTGAAGTAAATTACTGGCTTGCTTACCTCAACAAAAATACCGCTGCCGAAAACACATATTATCAAAAAGCAAAAACGTCCGATACCCAAACGGCCTTTCCATTCCGGCCAGAAAGTGCTGAACCGCTGCAATGGTTTGTAAAAGCAACCGGGGATTGGCAGCCAACTTACCTATTGGCCCTCATAGAAGGCGCCTGCGGCAACATGACGAAGGCCGCTGCCCTGCTGAATGAGTGCGGTGAGCAACCACTGGATGCAAACTTCTATGCTGCCAGGGCGCGGCTGGTGGCAAGCGACAGCGTCGCTGTGGAAAAGGATTTGAAAAAATCAATTGCGCTGGACAGACAACAATGGCGCTCCAATAAACAACTTACAGAGCACTACAACAAAGAGGAGCGGTATGGATTAGCATTGGCGATAGTACAACCCTACTACCAAAAGCATCCTGCGAACTACATCATGGGTATGCTGCTTGCAAAAACATATTTATTCAATCAACAATACGCAGCAGCAGCAAAAGTGCTTGATAAAATTGTAGTTATCCCCTATGAAGGTGCCACTGATGGCCGCCGGTTGTACAAGGAAGCCCACCTGATGCTTGCGGTGCTGCACCTGAAAACAAACAATTATAAAAAGGCCATTGATGAAATAAGCATTGCACGGCAGTGGCCGGAAAGACTGGGTGTGGGTAAACCGTACCAGGAAGACATTGATGAACGCCTGGAGCATTTTCTTTTACTGCAGTGTTACTCAAAAACCGGAAATACAAAAAAGGAAGCTGAAGAAATGAAACAATTGAAGAACAGCACCGCTTTAATTTATGCAGCCAACAATGTATTAAGCGAGTGGGCAGCCGGTAATGCTGCAGCTTTAGATGAAATTATCATCAGCACCCCAGATGAAAACAGCCGCGTGCTGGCGGCATGGTTGACAAATAAGGCCAATCAAAAAACCCAGCACCTTCGCTAATCTTTCTTCTTGTTTGCCAATCGCTGCGCTACGATATCTGCCGGATATTTTAACGCCAGCTTACGTATATCATAACTAAAGGCGGTGAACGTTTCTTCCCATTCTTTTGCTTCTTCCGGCGTGTAGGTATAAAATCCTTTACCATTGGCTACGCCTTTGCCCCCTTCACTGACTATTTTGTTGATGAGTGCTGGCACTTCAGTGCCATTATGCAAGCTGGGAAACAAATCTTTCATCACCGTGTGATAGGCAGGCACGCCGGTAAGATCCATCCAGCGGAAGACACCTACCAATGTCATCCAGTAACCGGTATTATTCCGGCAGGCCCTGTCCACATCCTCAACCGTGGCATACCCGTTTTCTACCAGGTGGATAGCTTCGCGGTACATCGCATACATAAGTCGGTTGGCAATAAATCCCCGGATATCTTTTTTTACCAGGGTTGGTTCTTTATTCCATTGATGCGAGAGTGCATACAAAAACTCCGCTTTTGCGGGATCACTTGCGTCGCCGCAAATAATTTCAAGGAACCGCGTTGTATGCGAGGGCTCTGCCCAATGCAATCCAAAAAACCTATCCGGGAACAAAGTCAGCTGCTGCAATATACTAATCGGTATGGCCGATGTGTTGCTTGCCAGGATAGCAACAGGGCTGATCACTGCTTCGATTTTATCGTATACTGATTTTTTTATTGTAGTGTCTTCCAGCGTGCATTCGATGACTAACTGGCAATTTTTCAACAGGGCATAATCCTCTGTGATGCTTACCCGGGTCATATAATCTTCTACCGGCGCTGACACCAACCCTTGCTCTGCTGAATGCCGCAGGTGCGTGCGGATTCTTTTCGCTGCGTGCAACAAGTCAACGGAAACCGGCGCCACTGCAATCACGGTATGACCCGCCATCACAAGGCAGGTTGTAATGCTGCAACCCATCAAACCAAGGCCAACTACGCCAACGGAAATGGTGGCGGTATCAGGTGCGTTGTTCATAATTTTATTTTGTGAAATAACGACGTCAATACGTGGCACGGCCGCCACTGAGATCAAAAACAAAACCGGTAGTAAAACTATTCCGGGGCGATACAATGTAGGTAGCGATATCAGCAACTTCCCCGATTGTACCACAACGTTTCATGGGAATTTTGTCCGTCATATATTTTACCTGGTCCGCTGGCATGGCATCTACCAAAGCCGTTCTAATAACCGCCGGAGCAAGTGCATTTACAGTAATACCAGTGTCCGCATATTCTTTGCCCTGTACTTTGGTCATACCAATCACCGCCGCTTTGGATGCTGAATACGCAAGCATTCCTGCGTTGCCTTCTTTTCCGGCAATAGAAGCAAAATGAAGAATACGGCCGTAATTGTTTGCAAGCATGTGCGGCAACACATATTTCGACGTATACCAGGAGCCAAAAAAATTTATATTGAATACTTTCTGCACGTCGGCTGTTGCTGCTTCGTGGCTTTTTACTGCCGTGATGCCGGTAATGCCCGCGCAATTTACCAATATGTCGATTGCGCCCAGGGCTGTTACTGCTGCTGCCACCGCCTGTTTTACCAGTTGCTCGTTACTCACATCCATTGCGAATAAAGCGTTTGTTCCCGGCAGTTGTAAGGCTGCCTGGTGTAGCTCCTCCTCGTTTTGATCAATCATTACCAGTTTTACCCCTTCGTTGTACAGTCGTTTGGCGACCACAAATCCAAGACCGGAAGCTGCGCCGGTAACCATGGCTATTTGTCCTTCAAAACTGTTTTTCATTTTTCAGCTATTAGAATGACTTTATCATCATTGATACCTGCCAATATTTTCGTTTTATTTCCGGCATGAATCACTTCCATGCTTCGCACATTGCCTCTCAAAGTCAAGCCACTTTTATCCTGCGGTGCATAGGCAAACGCATTTTTGCCATCGCCCAGCAGAAGCACTCCATGGTTGGCACTGTACCGGCCAAATTTTATCCGGGTCCAGGTATTATTTCCTGCCAGCAGGATATCTTTTTTTCCATCGTTATTAAGATCTTCCAGTACGATTGAATATACAGGGGCATATTGCGCAGGCAAGGGCAGCTCATGCAAAACAAAACCGCCGGCACCCTGGTTTTCAAGGTAAACGGTTTGCATGGTTGCTGCCTGCAATACGCCGGCATCTTTCAATTGGTCTGCTGAAAACACATCGCTTATAGTAGCATTTGCGTACTGCTTGTATTCAAGAAATTTTTTCTTTAACCCGGGCAACTGGTCCGTGAGGTCGTCCCTGGATGCTGCCGGGTAGGAGATTCCGTCAATATAATAACACAGCACGGGATCAATGGATCCGTTGCCGTCAAAGTCTTTGAAGTAAATTTGCATGGGTTCTTTTTCTTTTACATGAAACTGGGTATTGCTGCCGCAGTTTCCAATCACCAGGTCCATATCGCCGTCGCCATCCATATCTGCCGCGCTGATTCGGTTCCACCAGCCTGTACTGGCAAAGTGGATATAGGTGGAAGATACATCTGATAAAACACCTTTTGCATTGGTGAAAACTTTTATCGGCATCCACTCTCCTACCAGTACCAGGTCGGGTTGTTTATCGTTGTTGATATCCATCCACAAAGCATCGGTAACCATGCCTGGCTGCACCAGTGCGGCACAGGTTTGTTGGGTAGCATCTGTAAAGTTTCCCTTGCCATTATTCAGTAGAATATAACTGCGGGGCGCAGTAGGATATTTGCCGGGCACTACCCTTCCGCCTACAAAAAGATCGACATCCCCATCGCCATCTATATCGGTGGCTTTCACGCAGCCTTTGCTGGTTAGAAAAACAGGAAGCGCATTTTCTTTTTTAGTAAAATTGCCTTTACCGTCGTTTATGTAAAGTCGATCCTGCAGCGCTGCATCGCCGTCATCAAATTCATAGCCCCCTGCAACAACATACAAATCGGCATCGCCATCATTATCGGCATCAAAAAAAGTGGCTCCCACATCTTCAGCTGCCGCATCTTTTAAAAATGCTGCATTAATTTTTGGTGAAAAGCTATTGTCTTTATTTTGGACGAAAAGTTGCCCCGGCTGGCCTTTCGCTCCACCCATAAAAAAATCTTCCAATCCGTCGTGGTTGATATCTGCCACTGCGATACACGGTCCCTGACGGCTGAGGTAATTCGGCAATAACGACTGTACGGTAAAATCATTGAAAATGTTTTCGCGGTGCTGGACCGCTGGCAGAATGGTTTGCGAAAGGAGTGCATGTCCTTTAGCGGCAGCAGTATCATAGACCCATTTTTTGTTAGCATCATTGATCTTTAGCAACAACGTCTGGTTGGGCTTCACCGAAAAAATTTGCTGAAAATTATCATTGGGCCAAATGACCAATACCGAATCGATGATGGCATTTTTGCCGACACCAAAATTAAGTATCGGGTCACAGGATGACTGGAAGCCGCGCACCGGTGATTGTTCCTGGTAAAACAATTGTCCCTTACAATACAACTTTACTTTGGCGCCAATACCGCGCTGATTGCCGGTACCACCATCCAATTGTACACGGAGGTAATTATTTTTGATAACTGTTTCCGCATTGTTTTTATACAGCGCGGCAACAGCATTGGTGTTATTTACCACAAGGTCAAGATCGCCGTCGTTGTCAAGATCTGCATAGGCTGCACCGGCAGAAACACCTTTCTGGTCAAGTCCCCAGGCAGTTGTTTTCATTTCAAAATGACTGTTGCCTTTGTTTTGAAACATGTAGTTAGCAATTTGAATACCGGGCATCTTTTGTATATACTCCGATACCGGATCCACTGCACCGTTTTGTTTTGAACGCACGGCTCGGTCAACAGAATATTTTAAAAAATCCATCTCAGTATAATCTTTTACATACCCGTTGGTGATAAACAGATCCTTATACCCGTCATTGTCGTAATCCCCGAAAAGTGCTGCCCAACTCCAGTCTGTATTGGATACACCAGCGAGTTGACCTACCTCGCTGAAGGTGCCGTCTCCATTGTTTTGGTGTAGCATATTGCGGCTGTACTGGTAATAAAACCCATGGGTGAACAATGACTGGAACTTATCGAAATTTTCCGCGCCACTATGCATTTTAATAGTGGAATTGTCTTCTGGTAACATATCAAGTGTTACAAGGTCAACCTGGCCGTCATTGTTATAATCCGCTGCGTCGGAACCCATTGAATATAAAGATGACTGGTCCATTGCTTTTGGCAACTCGTTGGTAAAACTGCCATTCCTGTTATTGATAAAAAGATAGTCAGGTTCATTGAAGTCATTGGATACATAGATATCCGGCCAGCCATCATTGTTGATATCCGATACGGCAAGCCCTAAACCAAAAGTGAGCACATTGGAAATAATACCTGACTGTTCGGATACATCGGTATAAAAGGGATGCCCGGCAGTACCCGGATCGTTGCGGTAAAGTTTACATTCAAAGGCAGGTTTGCGTTCGTTGCGCCAGCCTGGGTTCTCCGCGGCACCGGTGGTGTATTGTTGCAAAGAATGATTGATGAGAAACATATCCAGATCGCCATCTTTGTCATAATCAAAGAATGCAGCCTGGGTAGAAAAGCCGTCGTTGTCCAGGCCGTAGGCTGCCGATTGTTCGGTAAAGCCCAGGTTACCGTTGTTGATGAACAATAAATTCTTTCTCATGACTGCATTGCCGTCAGCTGATCGGCAGATATAGATATCAAGTTTTCCATCGCCATTTATATCGGCCATTGTGGCGCCGGTGCACCAACCTTGCTTGTCTGCAATGCCGGCTTTATCTGTAATGTTTTCAAATTTAAAATTGCCCTTATTAAGGTATAGACGGTTTTTAACCATATTGCCCGTAAATAAAATATCCTGTAATCCATCATTGTTGATATCACCAATGGCAACACCGCCACCGTTATAGAAATAAGAATATTTAAGGATGTTGAAATTGGGATTATCAAAAAGTGTATTCTGAAAATTGACACCCGTTTCTTCCGGGGCTGCAGCAGTAAACAGGGTATTGTTTTTTTGCTTACAACCAGCGGTCACTGTTATTAAGCAAAATAAAAAAATATATTTTGTAAGGGAAGCCATGAAAAGCGTGCTTTAAATAAACCGTACCAGTTGTTATTAAAAAAGATTCCATCCGCAAAGGGGCGAATGGAATCTTTAAGGTATCATTTTTTTGTTATTAGTTCTTATCCCACCACAGCGGCGTGGTTACTTTATCAGGTCCACCTAACAAAGCAGCCGCTTTTGTAACTTCTGCCCCGTTTACGTTCTTCTCAGAAACAAGGAATGGAATTCTCCTGATCCACTGGGTTGCTGTATTAGTGATATCCGGGTTGTCTGAATTGGCAACCGGGTAAAGTTTCAATACATGACTCCTGCGGTAATCGGCCCATGCTTCCATACCATCAGGAAAAATAGACAACCATTTTTGTGTCATAATTTGCTCCAGTTGCACACCGGCCGTTGCACCAAATTTAACGGGAATATTGGTCATCGCAGGGGAGTTCAATAAATCGTTGGGCGCTACAGGCACCGCAAGGCTGTTTGTATATGCAGTAATGGCTGCAGCATCCGTAATGCCCCACTGGTTCATGGAATTCTTAATACCGGCTTCGTACAATGTCTGTGCTGTACCACCCATATTCCAGCCCAGCAATGTACCTTCTGCACGGAGAAAGTAAGCCTCTGCTGTTGCCATTATATTTTGACGGGTTTCCAGGTGCGTTGCCGAACCACCGGCAATACCAATGGATGTCCACCTGGGTCCTACATGTGAATTGTTATCTGCTTTATTTGCCGCATCACCCAACTGGGCAACAGACAATCCATTTCTCATGCCTTCGTAGGTACCGGTTGACACTGCGGGTAAAAAATAAACCGGTAGACGCGGATCATTGTAGCCTTTCAGAACGGATTCCATGGAAGCGCTCATACGGAATTCGTTCCAGTCAGACATGATAGACAAACCATTGCCATCGCCGCCTTTGGTGCTCCTGGCTATCAGCGCATCATCATCCGGACTGGCTGTTAACACCCCTGAAGCATAAGCTGCTTCAGCTTCTGTTTTTGCTTTTGTTGCATTTACTTTCGAAATGCGCATCGCAAGCCGTAGACGAAGGGTGTTAGCAAATTTAATCCATTTGTTTACGTTACCACCGTATACCAGGTCAAAAGTACCAAAGGGCGTTTCTGTTGTTTTTCCTTTCAATACATTAACCGCGTCCGTTAGTCTCACGAAAAAATCATCATAGATTTTATCTTGTGGATCGTACGCAACTGAGGTTGCAGGAATACCGGCCTGAAAATAAGGAATCGGTCCCCAGTAGTCGGTGATTTTATGAAAAGTATACACCCACCAGATATTGGCCAGCGCGTACTCGGCAGACTTGGGATCACTCGCGGCAAAAATAGATTGCAGCTGTGGCACCACATCGGTATACATCGGGCTAAAGGCGGCACCTACCCAATCCATTCTTATTACAAGACGGTCAGAAGGAAAATAGGTGGCTGCACAGGCAAAATACTGAGCATACTGGTCAGAAAAAAGATTCTCCGCCACCTGGTAGTTCCACTGGCTGTTGGTGGCTGTTGCCTGGGCCTTTGAGAAAAGAAACGGAATTTCTGCCGGGCCAACTGTAGCAATACTGTTCTGATCCGTATTGATATCGTCAAACTTTTTCGTACAACCCGCCAGGACAAGTGCAACAATTGTCAGCGCTGCAAACCCCTGCCTGAATTTAAATAACTGATTTAATTTTTTCATGTTCAATAGTTTTTTCGGGTTAAAAAGAAAGTTTAAGATTAACACCCAAAGAACGTGTGCCGGGCAAAGTACCATACTCAACGCCCTGGTAATTACCATTACCTAAACTCATGTCGGGATCAAACCACATCTTTCTTTTTTCAACCCCGGGAATATCCAAAATTGATTTACCCCTGTATAACCACAAAAGGTTACGGGCTACCAGGGAAAATCTTGCATCCTTGATAAAAAATTTGCTTCCAACCGGGATATTGTATCCGATAGATAACTCTCTAACCCGGAAGTTGGTTGCATTGTATGCGAAAAATTCGCCGACTCCATATCGTTTTCCCGAAGCGGTCTGCCAGAATTGCTGTGCACTTATTTTAGAACTTACTGCAGCACCAGTGTTATCTACGCCACCGAGGCTCCAGGAAGCTGCATCCCTGTATTGTTCTGTACCTTCTGTGATACCGCTGTAGGCCAGGTTCATTTCTGTTCCTGAAATTACCACACCACCTGCACGCCCGTCAACCAATATTCTTACTGAAAAACGTTTGTAATCAAAAGTATTAGTAAGGCCAAGGGTCGCCTTGGGATTGAAGTTGCCGATGTAGGCCTGCTCTTCGCCGGCAACATCTGTTGTTAACGGTGTACCATTTGGATTTACAATGAAGTTACCCTTGCTGTCTCTTTTCCATTGAAAAGCCACCAGGTCTCCAAAACTACCACCCTCTTCAACAATAGGTGTACCTGACCTGCCGTATCCGCCAGCAAGTGTTGTTTTGGTGATAGATGGATCCAGCTTAACAATTTTATTGCGGTTAACTCCAAGGTTGAAAGTCACATCCCAGGAGAAATCCCTGGAGCGAACCGGTGTTCCGCTAATCACGAGTTCTATACCCTTATTCTGAATATTGCCAGCATTGATATATTTGGAGCCATAGCCGGAAGCCGGTGGCAAATCCAGCCGCAGTAACTGGTTATAAGAATTGCTCTTATAGTAAGTAAATGTAAAACCAATCCTGTTGTTGATAAACCTTGCTTCTATACCAGCTTCATAACTCTTCACAATTTCTGGTTTTAAATCCGGGAAAGGAAGCGTAGTACCACGCTGTAAAAATCCGTTTCCGGACCCCTGGCTATAAGCATAAGTTGGTTTCAACAATTGACCGAGACCACCATTGCCAACCTCAGCATAGTTTACGCTTGCTTTCAGGAAAGAAAACGGCGCAGGAACAGTAAACAAATCCGATAAAACAGCAGAAACGCCCACAGATGGATACTGGTAAGTGTGCGGAGCGCCAATGCGTGAATCCCAGTCGTTCCTTAAACTAGCATCCAAAAATATTGCATTCTTCCACGCGAGGTTAACCTGGCCAAAAACCGATTGGGTCTGTACCTGGGACGCAGCAGAAGTAATGGCAGGATTGGTGGCATAATTAAGGCTAAACTTATTGGTTACGTTCAATCCGTTGGCCGTTGTTGCAAGACCCTCGTATTTGTCGTCCTGGAAAATAAATCCAACCCGGTAATCGATTTTTAAATCTTTTGTAATAACGTTATTTCCTTCCAGCATGGCGTCGTACCATTGCTTGGTGGTAGTGATATTGCCGTTGTCATAATACCCACCGGCCTGGCTGGCCCACAAAATAGTACCGGTTGCATACTGGGTCTCGGTGCGGTCAAATATTTTATCAATATTGGCGCGGCCCTGTATGCTCAACCAGTCGGTAATTTTATACTTGGCTGTTAGAAATCCCATCAGGCGATCTCTTTTTTCGTTGATGGCGCTTTTGTTGATTAGCCAATAAGGATTCTGATAAATAGAATTCAACGTAGAAGGCCATGCAGTAGGCATGTCCACCCCCACGTTGTTTACCATTTTATAGTTTTTTGCCTGCTCCGTGCTAACATTTCTTGGTATCTGGTAGATATCAATAGCAGGGGCATTCTCCTCCCCTGTTCTTGGCCTGTTGTCAATTTTCTGATTGATATAGGTAATCTTGGCATCTGTAGACAATCGTTTGCTAATCTGGTTGCTGATGCGCAGGTTAATGATATTCCTGTTAAGATCATTGCCCGGTACTACACCCTGTGTGTTATTATTGGTATAGGACAGATAAGTCTGCATTTTTTCACTTCCACCGGAAATACCAATGGAATTATTAAGGCTTACACCTGTTCTGAAAAAATCTTTAATATTGTCTGGCTGCGCAGTGTACGTGCCCGGATTACCCAGGTAATCTGTAATAGATTGTCCTGTAAGTTTGGCGCCCCAACTCTCACCCGAGGAAATATCAAGGATGCCGCTGCCACCCTGGCCGTATGAATTCTGCACTTTCGGTAATGCAAATACGCTTTCGAAAACAATCCCTGAATTGACACTGATGGAAGTTTTATCTTTTGTACCTTTTTTTGTGGTAATTACAATTACTCCGTTACCAGCCTGGCTGCCATACAATGCTGCAGCAGATGCACCGCGGAGAATCGTCATCGATTCAATGTCATCGGGGTTAATGCTGGAAGCGCCGTCAGAACCTTGCACGCTGCCAAAGTCGCTGCCAGCTGTTCCGTTCGTTCCGTTTGTAATTGGAACGCCGTCCACAACAATAAGTGCGTTGTTACTTTGCTGCAGCGAACGGTTACCACGCAATACAATCCTTGCGCCGCTACCTACGCCGCCCGATCCCTGTGTAATAGTTGCATTGGCAACTTTGCCCTGCAGTGAATTAAGGATGTTGTTGGGGTCGCGTACTCCTGTTAATTCGGCGGGTTTTACCACCTGCGCAGCATATACAAGGCTTTTAGCCTGGCGCGAAATACCCAATGCAGTTACTACTACTTCGCCCAATTGCTTGCTGTCATCAGCAAGATTTACTTCAACAGTAGTTGAGCCGGCGCCTACCGCAATTTCCCTGGGAGTAAAACCCACGGAACTTACAATCAGCACAACATTGTTTCCTGAGACTTTGATGGAAAAACTTCCGTTGTCGGAAGTAACGGTCGCGTTTTTTGTGCCCTTCTGGGAAACCGTTGCGCTGGCGACCGGCGCTTTGTTTGCACCCATCACCATACCCGTGATGGATCTTTCCTGTGCCATGGCAAATGAGCCGCATAGCACAAAAAAGACAGACAAAATTTGTTTGATTTTTGACATAAGCAGTTTAGTTAAAAGATTAAGAACAGATTGTTGAAAAATGAGCGCGTTATAATAAATGAGCTAATACCCTGACGGATTTATTCCATGGTTCAATTGGGCATGCAATCGTAGTTCATCGGCAGATAGTGCCGTATCCAGACGGGGGATAAGGTTTATGTACTTAATTATTGAGCCAGGCCAACCAGCAGTCAGTAGCACACCTCAGTTAATCGCTTCCTTCATTTTCTCTATGTGTGCAGTAACAGGCTTCGCCAAATTTTCCATTACCAATGCAGCCGCACCCACCAGTTCTGCCTTTCTGCCCAGTTTGGATACTTTTACATTGGTAAATTCAGATAATCTCGGAATACAGTATTTATTCAGGGCTTGCTGAATGGGCGCCAGCAATATCTTACCTACCGCTGCACCTCGTCCACTCAACACTATCAGCTCAGGATTTACAATATGGATAAGAATCGCAATCGCCTTTCCTATTTTGTAACCCATGTCCGATAACAATTCTATTGCGTACTGGTCGCCTTTATTGGCCGCTACCATTATAATTTCGCTCATTTGCTCCAGGCCCGGGTCATAACTTAAACCAGTTATCTTTCCTTCCTGGATGTCTTTCATCGCCCTGGCGGTAATTACCCGCAAAGTGGCTTCGGTTTCGAGGCAGCCTTTTTTACCGCACTCGCACAGGGTATCATTTTCAGAAATGGGTATATGACTCAGCTCACCGGCATAACCTGTGAAGCCCCTGAATAAAACACCATTAACGATCATTCCCAAACCAATACCCCAGCCTATATTAATCACCATTACTTCTTCCTTTCCTTTTGCCAACCCATATTTTAATTCAGAAAGGGCTATTAAACTGGCGTCGTTGTCTATGCTTACCGGCATGTCAAGTGCCCGGCCCATGTAATCACAAAATGTTTCATCCCCGGGCGGCCGCAGGTAGGAATAATTAATGCCGAGCCGCGTATTGGTAAAGCCCGGGGTACCAATACCCACGCCTACAATATCACTATGATTTATACCCGATCTTTTAATACAATTCCTGATAATGTGGGTGAGTTCCGTTAAAGCAGTATCGTTGTTCAACAACTTTAATTCGTGTGTTTCAGGCGGTAAAACAGGGTTATTGAGTAAATCTGAAATGGTAATTTCCATGTACAGCTGATCCATAGCAACGGCAATGATGTAGTGCGTACCTGCCTTCAGCGAAAATACCTGTGGTTTTCTTCCGCCACTTGAAGAGGCAAATCCATTTACCGTGATAAATCCTTCCTGTACCAATTCATTCAGCGCCTTGGTCACATACGGCACGCTTTTACCAACACATGCCGCAATGTCCAGGATCGGCAAAGTCTTCTCGAAATAGAGAATCCTGATAATCTGCTGTTTTAAAAGACCTTCAATCAGCATACCTTTTCTTCAAGTTTGGTAAAAAGAAGCGCGTGTTTAAAAAGTTTCCCGAACTTAATAAACTTTAACATAACGGTAAAATAATATTAATAACAATACGCCGTTTAATTACAAAAGATTTAAAAAGTTGCTTCTAATTGATTGATTATAAGCAATCGATGAAGATTCTATCGCCGTTAGATTGCCTGGTAAGAAATCCGTACCTAAGCAAAATTGGCTTTCCCGCGCGCTCCTTTCAGCACTATTTGGATGAATACGGCCGGTCGGCCAGGGACACACCCCAGGTTTTGGAGGGTAAACTGCCCATTTCTATCGTAAGTAAGCCGCCATTGACAATATCGCCGTGTAGCAGAAATGATTTCGTATAGGGTTTGCTATTCAAAAATACCCGTTGTATGTATTTATTTGCTGCATTGTTATTCTTTACAATCATGTGAAAGATTTTATTGTCCGGCAACTGTATAGACGCTTCATCTACCGATGGACTTCCAAATACATAAACACCGTTTGCCGGATGAACCGGGTACAGGCCCAACACGCTCCAGATATACCAGGCAGACATCTGGCCCGCATCTTCATTGCCGCAAATGCCATCGGGTTTATCAGAATAAAGACTATCTGTTATATACCTAATCTTATCAGCTGTTTTCCACGGCCGACCAGCAAACATATAGAGATAAGGGATATGGTGTCCCGGTTCATTGCCGTGGGCGTATTGGCCTATTAAACCAGTAATGTCTGCAGAAGCCGACGCACCCAATGAGCCTTTTTGCGTAAACAATGCATCCAGCTTTGCAACAAATTTTTTTTCCCCGCCCAGCAACTGCAGCAATCCCTCCACGTTTTGCGGCACCAGCCAGGTGTATTGCCAGGCATTGCCTTCACAAAAATCATCCTTCATGTGTTCGGACACAAAGGGGCTGAACGGCGTTCGCCACGTATTTTCGGTTATTCTTCCCCGTACGAAACCAATACTACTGTCAAAATAATTTTTATAATATTCCCCTCTTTTGCTGAAGTACAAATAATCGTCCATTTTCCCCATCCGCTTAGCCATTAGCGCAATGCAGGCATCCGCAATGGCGTATTCCATGCCCATCGCCACCGATTCAACCATGCTGTCTGCCGGAATAAATCCAAGTTTTTTAACATAGCGCAGCCCGCGAAGATCCTGCATAGCCGTTTGTTTCACCGCTTCATAAGCCAGCAATGTGTCGAACCCTTTGATGCCTTTCAGGTAAGCGTCCGCTACCACCTGCGTAGCACTGTTACCGGGCATGGTGTTGGTTTCATTGCCCATTAAATGCCAGACCGGCAATCGCCCCTGCTGCTGGTAAATAGCCAGCATTGAATTGATCACATCGCTTACTTTATCGTTGTGCAGCAATGTATACAAAGGCGACGCGGCCCGGTAAACATCCCACAAAGAAAAAGTGGTGAGGTTGGTAAAATTCGCTTTCGGATGAACCTGCTTATCGGTTCCGTAATAGTCCCCGTTGAAATCATTGAAAACGGAAGGTGCCATCATGGTATGGTACAGCGCCGTATAAAAAACACGTTTGCGCGCATCGTCCTGTATTGTAACGGCCAGTTTGCCAAGCTCTTTATTCCAGGCATTGCCTGCAGCAGCTTTCACCGCTTCAAAATCCCAATGGGGTATTTCTGCAATAATATTTGCCATTGCGTTCTCACTGCTCACGGGTGAAATACCCACCTTAACCCTGATCACCTCTCCTGCCACCGTTGAAAAATGCGCCACTGCTTTTACACTATCGCCCATGATCACATTTCCCGATTGCAATTGCTGATTTTTATACAAAGACAATTGTTGGAACGGTTTTGAAAAAACAGCCGTAAAATAAATACGCTGATCTGCAGCCCAGCCTTTTGAAAACCGGTAACCAGCAATGGTGGAATCATTGATCTGCCTGATGTAGGTATCTACGGGCTTGTCCCACCCAATACCTTGCACCAAATCCACCACAATATGTGCGGAGGCAGACGCAGGGAACGTATATTGGTGAAAGCCCACCCGCATTGAAGCAGTTAGTTCTGCTTTGATCTGGTAACGCTGTAATTGCACGCTGTAATAACCAGGCCGTGCGATTTCCTCTTTGTGCGTAAATAAAGAAGTATTGCCTGCGGCGATATTTTTAACTGAACCCTTACTGGTTATCACCTCACCGGTTGCTGGCATCAGCAAGATATCGCCCAGGTCGCCGATGCCGGTACCGCTCAGGTGAGTATGTGAGAACCCAATGATGGTTGAATCGGAATAATGATAACCGGAGCACCAATCCCAGCCTTCGGATAGGTTTACCGGCCCCAGCTGCACGGCGCCAAAAGGAACATTGGCACCCATAAACACATGCCCGTGAAAACCGGTACCAATGTAGGGATCTACATACCGGGTAAATGAAGCCACTGAATCTCTTTTTAACTGGGCCCCTGACTGCGCGGAAGAAAAACAGCACAATAGAACAAACACTAATATTTTTAGATTGGACATGATTAGAATTTTCTTATATGCTTTCGTTAGAGGGTTGCACGCATCACTAATACAGCGTCACGTTTCAAACTATGGTGCAAGTATTATTTCACTTTAAAAGTTGCCGCCAGTTTTTCACTGTTTGAAGCGCTACCCACTACAATGGTGTAATTGCCTTTGTATAATTGCCACTGTTGTGTTTGCAGATCCCATTTTTGTAATTCAGTAACCGGTATCCGAAATTCGATCACTTCGGTATTGGTTTTCGTCACGTGTACGCGCTTGAAAGCTTTCAGTTCTTGCAGCGGCATGCGTTCTGCCGGCGGGTACTTGATATACACCTGCACCACTTCATCTCCATTGTAACCGCCCGTGTTTTTAATGTTTACGGAAAATGAAAGGCTGTCTTTCAGGCTTGCTGCAGTAGCGGGCCTTTTCGCCCATTCATAATTAAAAGACGTATAGCTCAACCCATAACCGAACGGAAATTGCGGTTTGCCTTCATAATAACGGTATGTATGACCTTTTGCCGCATAGTTATCGTATGCCGGCAAATCATCTGTTCCATTGTAAAAAGTTACTGGCAGGCGGCCCGCCGGAGATGTATCGCCAAAGAGAATATCCGCCAGCGCATTGCCGCCCTGCTCACCAGGGTACCAGGCAAGTATAATGGCGTCTGCGTAAGGTTCAATAGCGGTTATATCCACCGCACTGCCTGCGGTTATTACGGCTATGATTGGTTTTTTATTACTCTTACGGAGTGCTTTCAAATAGGCAATATGACTAACGGGCAGGCTTAAGCTTTTTCTGTCGCCACCGCCGGCCGCAAGAAATGCGTCGCCCTCTTCTCCTTCATAGACCGGGTTGAGCCCGAGTACGGCTACGGTAACATCTGCATTGCCTGCAGCCCAGATTCCTCCAAAATGAACAGTGTCTGTATAATCACATCCCAAGTCATATTCCACCCGGGTGCCCGCATCCACGGCTGCCGTAATACCTTCTACAAAGTTCACGGCCTTGCTGCTTACCCCATGGTAATTGCCCATCAGCGCATCCAGCGAAGCGGCATTGGTTCCCACTACCATGATGGCGCCATATTCTTTTCTAATGAGCGGTAAAACAGGATTAATTTTTCCTGGCATTGTGCTATTCTTGAGTAACACCATGCTTTGCTGTGCTGCAATTCTTGCCAGGTTTATATGGTAAGCACCGGCAACACTATCGGCGCCGTACTTGCTAAAAGGATTGCCGGCGGCAGGGTCGTAGAACCCAAGTTTAAGCTGTGTCCTCAGAATGGCCGCCAGCGCGCTGTCCAATTCCTGGACCGTCAGCAGGCGCTGATCAATTGCTGCCATTACATCTTGCTGCAGCAGGCTGCTGCAATCGAGGTTAACACCTGCTTTAATTGCGGCAGCAGCTGTTGCCACACTGGTAGCAATCGTTTTGTGCCGCCTAAAAACATCATCCAGCGCACCACAATCGGTAACCACGTGTCCATGGAATTTCCATTCTTTGCGCAGTACGGATTGCAGTAAAGTTTGTCCTGTACAGCAGGGTTCTCCATTTACACGATTGTATGCGCACATAACAGATTCAACGCCGGCGTCCACTAATTTTTTGAAAGCGTATAGATAAGTCTCCCGCAAATCTTTTTCATCTACCACAGCATTGAAAGTGTGACGGCCTGCTTCGGGGCCGCTGTGTACGGCAAAATGTTTGGCAGCTGCTGCCGTCTTAAGGTAACGGTCATCCGTACCCTGCAACCCTTTTATGAACGCAACACCCATGCTGGCTGTTAGAAAAGGATCTTCACCGTAGGTTTCCTGTCCCCGGCCCCAGCGCGGATCGCGGAAAATATTAATATTGGGCGACCAGAATGTAAGCCCCATATACTGCAAATGCCGGTCTTGCGCCACTGCCAGGTTGTATTTTGCCCTGGCTTCTGTAGATATAACGGTGGCTTCTTCTAACAACAAAGCGTCATTAAAGGTGGCCGCCATTCCTATCGCTTGCGGAAACACCGTTGCCCTTCCGGCCCTTGCCACACCATGCAATGCCTCATTCCACCAGTTATAGGCGGGTATGCCCAGGCGGTCAACTGCCTGGCTGTTGTACCCCAGTAAAGAAATCCTTTCAGCAGTGGTCAGTTGTTGCAGCAGGTCATTTACCCGTTGCTGCAGTGGCAATTGCGCGTTGCGAAACGGAGGCATATTATTTTGGCCGATTGCTATAAGTGAAAGCACAGCGAGCCCGAGGAATAAAATAAAACGAACCATTGTTTTAATAAATTTCAACATTACTAATAACCGGACAAGCTTTAGATGCGGTGATGTTTATTCTTACTTTACTGGTTTCAACCGGTGCTATTTTCAGGATTCTTTTGTAACCAATAGTGGTAGCTGCCGCAACCTGTTGCCATGCATTGTCTTTCCATACTTCTACTGAAAAAGATCGCACACGTTGCCCAAGTGGAATATACTCCTGTAGCGTGATGTACGTTACGCTGCTTACTTTACCCAGATTGATTTCCACGCTGCCCGTAGTTACGACATCGTCGGTTGCCCAATACGTATTTTCCTTTCCATCTGTAAGATTTGCCGGTGCATAAGCGGCTGCCTTTCCCCGGTAGTTACTTGCCGTAGCAGCGGCTTTCTTTGCCAGGTTGTTAGCAAACGTTTTATCCAGCAGTTCTTTGAACCCTTTTAACGACGCTACGTCGATTTCATTAAACAGTCCCCGCTGATCGGGTGGAATATTAAGCAATAAGGTAGACCCGCGCCCCACAGAAGTCAGGTAAATTTCAAACAGCCGCTGCGGCGTCTTTACTTTTTCATCTTCTGCTTTGTGGTAAAACCAACCCGGACGGATAGACACGTCTACTTCTGCGGGAATCCATTGTTTGCCGTCTGGAGATCCGGTATTCAATAATTTATAAATATCAGGTTTGCCGGCGTACAAGGTATCTGCGGAAATGGTATTCCAGTTGGTTTCACCTGCCAGTCCATCTTCATTGCCAACCCACCGGACGCCGGGTCCGGCATCACTAAAAAACACAACATTGGGCTGCATACTTTTCACCAAAGCAAGCGTTGCCGGCCAATCGTAATACGTTGCGCCATTTATTTTTCTTGTTTCATTGGCACCGCCGTAATACCCGCTTCCGCCATTGGCGCCATCAAACCACATTTCAACCACCGGGCCATATTGTGTAAACAGTTCTTTCAATTGGTTGCGGTAATAAGTGAGGTATTCGGGTTTCCCATAAGTTGATTGGTTTCTATCCCACGGAGACAGGTAGACGCCAAATTTTAATCCGTATTTTTTACAGGCGTCACTTGCTTCACGAACAATATCGCCTTTGCCGTTTTTGTAGGGGCTGTTTTTAATAGAATGCGTGGTGTATTTACTTGGCCAGAGGCAAAATCCATCGTGGTGTTTGCAGGTTAAGATCATGGTTTTGAAACCTGTTTCCTTTAAAGTGCGGGCCCACTGCCCTGCGTCTACTGCTGTAGGGTTGAAGACCGTTTCCTTCTCATCTCCGTTGCCCCATTCCAGGCCGGTAAACGTATTGGTGGTAAAATGAATAAAGGCGTTGGTTTCCATTTTATGCCAGGCGAGTTGCGCTGCGGACGGTACAGGCAGCAAAGCTTTGGGGGCAGGGGGTGTTTTTGTTTGTGCAATCACCGGTAATGCCAGGGCAAGGACTGCGGCCATCAGTGCTGTCAATGTATACTTCATCGTTGTTGCGTTTGTAATTTAACCGCTTATTGCATGGTTGAATAATTTCCTTTGTAAACGAACGAAAGGCACAGGTAAAATAAAGCAGCTGTCCTTTACGCAACTGCTTGCCGGCATCATTTCATACTGAATGAAAAAGCGAGGGCCGGTAATGATTTGTTTAATTTTTGCACTGCTGCCGGTACCGTTACTTTCACGGTATCACCCACCACCCGCCATTGAACATTGGTTTCGGTTTGCAGCAATTTGATCTTGCTGCCTTTTTTCGGCACATGGCCTGTCCATTGTATTACCGGCGGAATCACGGTATTCTCCGGCAGGTTGGCGAGCGCGTACTGGGTAGCCGAATCTTTGGACTGTGTAAAATAAGTGTTGCCATCAACAAATTTAGCGATCGTCCTGGTATTGTAAATAGCGGCGCCATTGACGGACAGCCACCCGCCTATTTCTTTCAACCGGGCAACTTCTTCTACCTGCAGCGTACCATCCGGCTTTGGGCCGATGCCCAGCAGCAGGCTCCCGCCTTTTGCTACTACTTCAATTAATTGGTGGATAATGGTAGCGGTGGATTTCAACTGTTCATTGGGAACATACCCCCATGCACCGCCCAGTGTAATGCAGCTTTCCCAGGGATGGTCCTGCTGCTCTTTAGGAATGGTTTGTTCCGGCGTCTGGTAATTTTCATACGGTCCATGCACCGTTCGGTCAACAATCAGCAGCCCGGGTTGCGCCTTGCGGGCCATACCGGCTATTTTAGGCATATCAATATCCTGGCTCCATGCAGGAATGGCCGCACCCCAGGAACGCACTTCATCATTTACAGTTTCTAACGGTCTTACCCAGCCGCCATCGAGCCACAGTATATCCATTTTGCCATAGCCAGTCATCAGTTCCTCTATCTGGTTGTACGTAAACTGTTTAAATTTATTCCAGCGCCAGGGAAACTTGCGGATATCATAATTGACGTTCCTGTCGGGCGTAGCATACATCGGCCACCAATAATTTTCGGTGTGCCAGTCGGGTTTGGAAAAATAGGCACCAATCATAAACCCTTCTTTCCGGAATGCATCAAATACATACCTGGCAATATTTGCTTTGGGATTGGTTGCGAAAGGGCCATTGGTAATTTTAAAATCAGTTTGCCTGGTATCGAACATACAAAACCCATCGTGGTGCTTGGTGGTAAATACTACGTAGCGCATACCCGCTTGTTTGGCGGTTGCCGCCCATTGATCAGGGTTAAAATTTACCGGGTTGAATTCTTTTTTCAAACCCCAGTACCATTTTTTAAAGTCGCCGTAATCACTGGTACTGTCGCGTGTTATCCAGTCTTCCGAACACAAAGCCCATGATTCAATCATACCGGGAACGGCATACAGACCGTAATGAATGATCATCCCAAATTTCTGGTCGCGCCATTGCTCCAGCTTTTGTTTTACCAGGGAATCTGTGGGCCACTCATAAACGGATGATTGCTGGTGGATATTTCCCTGGGCCAGTACCTGTGCCGGCATGGCCGTCATCCATACAGTAAACAAAATAGCAGCCGTACATGTTTTTTTAAAACTAAGCGGTACAAATAGTTGATGCATTATCGGGAGGTTAAAAGAATAATTAAAATTTGCCAGGAGGTTGCTGCAAAAATATAGGAATTCGCGCTCCTTGTGGCGGGCGGATTTTTTTGGTGGTGGAGACTTTTATTAAGTGAAACTATGGGTGCGGCAAAGAAGTTGCTGCAAATGGAGGAAACCAGGGCACTGCCAGCACCATTGCCTACCTGTTTTATGTTTAACGGTGTTGCAAAGGTCTCAAGGTATTTTTAAACCGATGTGCAAATGATCGCGGCTGCAGAGATGACCGCACGGCCTATGTGCTTTAAATCCGATTAGCAGGATCTTCTAACGCCGCAAGCAATTCGGACACGTTTACGGTTGCATAGGTAGACGCATAATCCGACATGGCATATGAAATCACCAGTGTATCGCCGTGAATGATGGACCCAAAGGAGTATACCACATTGGGCACATAGCCCTCCCGTTCTTTGCTGTTGGGTATAATCAAAGGTTCCGGCAGTCGACCGATTTCCTTTTCCCGGTTGTTCAGATCGAGCAAAGAAACACCCAGTACATATTCGCGGACCGGGCCAACACCATGTGTAATCACCAGGCAGGCTTCAGGAGTTTCCACGGGGGATCCACAATTGCCCATCTGTACAAATTCCCCGGCATATTTGGGCGTCTGCAGCAGGATCGCTTCCCGCCAGACATTTAATTTATCGGAAAAAGAAATATAATTATTGACACTATCTATCCTGCACAGCATCGCATACTTCCCGTTAATTTTCCGCGGAACAACGCCATGCCTTTGTTTTGCTTTGCACCGTTAAAAGGCTTAGCCGTTGTAAAACCTGCTGCAGCGTCCGGGACTGGGCGCCGAATTATCTGGTTTCTTTTTTGCCCCGGTGTATTGACCGCATATCGTTCTGCTAATGGACCCCATACTGACATAATTAAAGGTTTAAGTGATGAGTATTAGTGGTATTGATGGGTGCTGCCGTAAGGGTTGTTGGGTTTAAACTAATTTCCGGGGAGGTGACCCGCCTTTCGT
>JBDSEV010000051.1:0-17257 GCA_039919885.1 Chitinophagaceae bacterium | reverse complement strand
ACTATATTACGGGAAGCACTGTCCGGATTGCTTTCATTCAGCGCCAGCGTAAAGTCAGTTAACCCTTTTGTTATTTCCAGCTGCAACTGCGCTACAAGGGTTTTCCGTAGCGCATCCATGGCCTTTTTTTGCCCGCCATCGGAACAATCAGAAAAGCGGGTGACTACGCTTCCCAGCCATTTATAATTAAAAGTAATACCGATTTCATTTTCGAATCTTTTATCCAGGAATGATTTGGAAAAGCCATTGGCCACGGTCATCTCTATACCAAAGCTGAACAGTTTTTTTATTGGAGCGTCAGTGCCGGTTGATTTTTGAAAATTATGATCGACGGTAAACTTTCCTTCAGCTGAATTAAAGGTTGTGTAGTTGGTAAAAAAGGAAAGGTCATGGCTGCCCGCCAGGTAGCCGGTTTTATCAGCCAAAAACACATTCATGGCGCGGTGGGAAATAGCTGCTGCACCGGCGGCCATACATGGCGTGTGGCGCAGGCTACTGTCGATTGCTGTAAAGGCATCAGCAATTGCGCCCGCCGACTGCGCCTGTAAGAAGCAACTGTTTATAACATACAAAATAATCAAAAAAAAGTGGCGCATAAGAGTCCGGTTAAAGATGTTCACGTGGAAACCGACAGCTATGCTAATATACATTAAGTTTTTATCCCACTAAAGGCTGGCGTAAACTTTCAAACAGGAACAAACGCGCATCGTATTTCCCGCTTATATTTGAATACAAAGTTATTGTACATGAGAAAACTATTGCTGATTACATTGATCCTCGTTGCGGGCATGGCCGAAGCGCAGGTATTAACCGTGCGCGAACAGGCCAAAGTGATAAACGAGTTGCTGGCCGACCGGCTGAATAACCTCTTGCCATCACTGATGGAAAAAACGGGCATCGATATGTGGATAGTAGTGTCGCGGGAATACAATGAAGACCCGATCATTAAAACGATGTTGCCCGCGGAATGGCTGTATGCAAGAAGAAGAACCATTCTTGTTTTTTATAATCATCCCGGAAAGAAACTTTTTGAGAAGCTGGCTATTGCCCGATACAATGTGGGTGAAGAAATTAAAGCTGCGTGGGATTTAAAAAAATTTCCTGATCAATGGGACGCGCTGATTGATCTCATTGCCACCCGCAAGCCATCAAAAATTGCGTTGAACACGTCGGCAGATTTTGCGCATGCCGATGGCCTGGATCATACAGACTACACAGAGCTGATGAACAAACTGCCTGCTATATGGAAGGCCAAAGTGGTATCTGCAGAAAAACTGGCGGTGGGCTGGATGGAGACAAGAACTGCACGGGAAATGCAGGTGTACCCACAACTGGTAAACGCAACCCATAAAATAATTGAAGAGGGATTTTCAGAAAAAGTAATTACACCCGGTATTACCACTACAGATGATGTGGAATGGTGGTTCAGGCAAAAGATACGTGACCTTGGTTTTGATACCTGGTTTCACCCGTCTGTTTCCATTCAAAGAAACGATGCCCGGCGTTTTGATCATCTGGGCAGTTTTTCTAACCGACCCAAGGACGACGTGATTATACCCGGTGATTTGTTACACGTAGACATTGGCATTACTTATCTCCGGCTCAACACCGACATACAGGAGCACGCCTATATGTTACAACCCGGCGAAACAGGCGTGCCCAACGGTATAACAACGGCTTTCGAAAAAGCCAACCGATTGCAGGATATTCTCACGAGCCAGTTTAAGGAGGGAAGAACCGGCAACGAAATTCTTGCAAGTGCGTTGGCGCAGGCAAAAGCGGAAGGAATACAACCGAGCATCTATACCCACCCAATTGGCTTTAATGGCCACGCCGCCGGGCCAACTATCGGTATGTGGGACCAGCAAAACGGGGTGCCGGGCAGCGGCGATTTCCCGCTGCATTACAACACAGCCTATTCTATTGAATTGAATGCCGGATCTGCTATTCCTGAATGGAAAAAAGACATACGGATTATGCTGGAAGAAGACGGCTATTTTGATGAGCACGGATTCAGGTACATCAATAACCGGCAAAAAAAGATTTACCTGGTGCCTGGAATAATGGCGAATATGGCACAATAGAAAATAAGCTTTGGTTAATTATTTGTTTAATCGTATCTTTGCGATGAATAAATTATAAAAGACATTAACCCGTCTTTTTTTAATACCTGTATTAATCGCTTAAATACGATAAATGGCAATTCATAAAAAAGACGCGTTTACCCAGAAAGAGCAGGACCTGGCAAATTTTGCCAAGGCAATTGCGCACCCGGCCCGCATTGCGATTCTTAAAGTGCTGGCGCAGCACAATGAGTGCATTTGCGGGGAAATAGTGGAAGTTTTGCCGCTGGCACAATCTACGGTGTCGCAACATTTAAAAGAATTAAAAAATGCGGGACTGGTAGATGGAACGGTAGATGGCCCGCGCAGCTGTTACTGTATTAACTGGAATGCCTTTGAAAAATTCAACGCAGCATTCGGCACCTTATTTACGGCCCTGAAAATAAAAAATGAAAAGGCCTGTTGCTAAAAAACTAACAGCGATTATGGCAACAGAACCAACACGTGACCGTTACTTGTTAACCAGGAGATTTTATTTTAAAACTCGTTTGCAGCCGCTCGTGATTGGAAGATTAAAACCTATACTATGACACATGAAAATGAAATGAAAGCGCTCGTAAAAGAAAAATACAGCCAGATTGCCAGTCAGCCCAGGGAACAAAACGCCAGTTCCTGTTGCGGGGCAACTGCCGCCTGTGGCGGAGATGAAGTATACAATATCATGGCCGATGATTATACGACGTTGGCAGGATACAGCGCCGAGGCGGATCTGGGATTGGGCTGCGGCTTGCCCACTGCATTTGCCAACATAAAACCAGGTGATACGGTGATTGACCTGGGCAGTGGTGCAGGTAATGACTGTTTTGTTGCCCGTTCGATAACAGGCGAAAACGGCAAAATAATTGGGATCGATTTTACAGAGAAAATGATTGAGAAAGCAAGGGGAAACGCGGAGAAGTTGGGCTTTAACAATGTTGAGTTCAGGCACGGTGACATCGACAGTATGCCCGTAACCAGCAATACTGCAGACGTAATTGTAAGCAACTGTGTATTGAACCTGGTGCCCAACAAACACAAAGTTTTCAGCGAAATATTTCGCGTATTGAAGCCCGGCGCACACTTTTCTATTTCAGATATTGTGCTGGACGGTGAGCTTCCTGCAAAATGGCGGGAAGTTGCAGAACTTTATGCAGGCTGTGTTTCCGGGGCCATTCAAAAAAAGGCCTACCTGGATATAATTGCAGCAAGCGGCTTTTGCAACACAACCCTGCAAAAAGAAAAAGAAATTATAATTCCGGATCATGTGCTGGCAAATTATTTGTCAACGGATGAAATTGCACTGTACAGGGAAAGCGATACAAAGATTGTAAGTATTACCGTATACGCAGAAAGGCCCGCAAAGGATGATCGGAATTGCTGTGCACCCGGAAGCAGCTGTTGCTGACGCCCGGAACGGTATGCAAACACGATAGTAAGTCATTGCAGGATGTAGCAGCGTATGCGCCCTTTGATGTAGTGGTAACCATGGGTTGCGGCGATGCTTGTCCATGGATGCCGGCCAGGAAATTTATCGACGGGAAATACCCGATCCCAAACACGTGGAACCAGCAGACTTTAACCGGGTGAAGGATTTTATTGAAGAAAAAGTAAAGGGCCTGCTGAAAGTGTTAGAAAAACAGCGGTAATCAATCAACACCTGCGGCAGCTACCGCCAGCTTCGGTTCGAAAAAATTTCAGGTCCAATTAGTTTTTTACAACCGCCTTTAATCCTGCTGGTTTCTGGCCACTGACTACCACCTGTAAAGATTGTTTACCGTCATTGGCAACCGCAGATGCCTTTAGTTGCAGGTCTTTGGAAGCACCAGCACTTACAAAATAACCATTCAGTATTTTTTTATCTTCAAAAGACTGGTTGGCAAGGTCGCGCTCCAATAGTGTGCCGTTGGCATCTGCTATGGAATACTGCAGCTTATCGAAATAGAAACTGCCATTGCCATTTACGGCCGCGTAAAACCAGATGCGGGTGGCATCTTTTTCTGTGATGCCGTCAATGCTGTAGGTATTCCACGCACCGTTGGTAACCCTTGCGTACACCATCGATTTACCAATAATATCCTCTTTACCCTTACGAACCTGCACGGCGTAAATACGCGGTTTTGACAGCGAGTCGGCCGGGTTTTCTTTTACAGTGATTTCAATGTGAAAAGGACGTTCTGCAAGACCTGCTGTTTTTATTTCCTTTACAAAATAGAAGGCGTCAGGATAGTTAAATTGTTCTGATTGAGCCCCGGCAGTTGTACCGAATAAGGCTGTTGCCAGCAGGAGATAAAGCGTTTTCATTGTGCAGGATTTGGATGCAATACTTTAACGGGGAAACCCTCCATTTATTCTCAAAAGCAGCTAAAAAAAACAATGGCGCTATTTAAGTAGCTGGTAAGCAATAAAACTCATTACATAGGCCAGTCCCGTCATATAAATCAATTGTATAACGGGCCATTTCCAGCTGCGGGTCTCGCGTTTTACCACAGCGAGGGTACTCATACACTGCATGGCGAGTAAATAGAAAATCATGAGCGATACGCCCGAAGCGAGGGTATAAACAACGCTTCCATCGGGTTTGCGGGCATTTTGCATTTTTTGGGTAAGGGTCGTTTCATCGGCATCTTTACCGCCTTCCACGCTATAGAGGGTTGCCATGGTGCCAACAAACACTTCCCTGGCGGCAAAAGAAGTGATCAGGGCAATGCCAATTTTCCAGTCGTACCCAAGCGGGCGGATTACCGGTTCTATGCTTCTGCCCAATATACCGGCGAAAGAATGCTGCAGCAATGCTGATTGTTTTTGGGTGGTGAGCGCTTTTGCCTGCTCCGGATGTTGTATTATCTGGGCATCATAGTGCTGCGCCACGGAAGCCATTTTTGCAGGTGGCCCATAAGAGCTCAGCGCCCATAATATTAAACTAATTACCATAATTACGCGGCCGGCATCCAACACAAATATCTTTGCTTTGTTTACCATGGTTATCACAACATTTTTCCAGCGCGGCGCGCGGTACACCGGTAGTTCCAGTATAAAAAAACTTTTCTCCTGAATTTTTATAAACCATTTAGCGACATAAGAAACCAGCAATGCCATTACAATGCCCATTAAGTAGAGTGCCATCATTACCAGGCCCTGCAGGCCGATAAAGCCCAGCAGCATTTTACGGGGTATTACCAGGGCAATAAGAATCGTAAATACCGGAAGGCGCGCACTGCAGCTCATGAGCGGTGTAATGAGTATGGTCAGCAGGCGTTCTTTTTTATTTTCAATATTCCGGGCGCTCATGATGGCAGGCACCGCGCAGGCGAATCCGCTGATCATCGGCATTACACTTTTGCCATTGAGGCCTGCTTTGCGCATGAGCTTGTCTGTTAGGAAGCTGATGCGCGCCATGTAGCCGGTATCTTCCAGCATGGTAATAAATCCAAATAGAATCATTATCTGGGGTACAAATACAAGGATGCCACTCAGCCCCGCAATGATACCATTTACGAAGAGATCGCTCAGCCATCCCTGCGGAAGCACTTCATTTAACCAGCCGCCCAGGTTGGCAAAAACCCATTGTATACCATCCATTGGGAAGGTTGCCAGCCAGAAAACACTTTGAAACAGGAAAAACAAAACAGCCAGTAAAATGAGGTACCCCCATTTACGGTGCAATAGAATATTATCGAGCTTTTCAGTAAATAAGGTTTTTTGCAGGGGATCAGGCTCTGTAACGTGCTGTTTCATAATCAGCTTAATGCGCGCATAGCGCTGCATTATCTCGTCTGCCTGCGTTTTGGTGGCATTGAACTTACTTTTAACCTCGATAGATTCAATCGTATCCTGCTTTCTTTTGTCCAGCAAAAAACTTTCGTGGTTAATAAGATAATGTATCGCAGTGTAATCACTTACCGCAGGAAAAGCGCTTTTTACTTCATCAATGGCTGCTGACGCCAGTCCGTGGTTGTTTATAAAATCGCGTATGGGTACATGGTACAATTGCTGCGCAGTTTGCAGCATCACTTTTTTTAACTGCGGTATGCCCTTGTTTTTTCTTGGATTTACAGTTACCACGGCTACCCCCAACTCACGCTCAAGGCCTTCTATATCAATTTCAATCCCCTTTCGTTTGGCCAGATCCATCATGGTTAGGGCAATCACCACAGGGAATTTCAGGTCAATTATCTGCGAACAGAAAAGCAGGTTACGCTTCAGGTTGCTTGCATCCACCAGTAAAAGAATCACATCGGGTTGAACGTCCGGATCCTGTTTCAGCAAAACTTTATAGGTTACCCATTCATCGCCGCGTTTGGGGTACAGGCTGTAAGTACCGGGCAGATCTATAACACTGGCGTTAACACCCGGGGCCAGTTCAGCTTTGCCTGTTTTTTTATCGACGGTTACCCCGGGAAAATTGCCTACTTTTTGGTTAAGCCCGGTTAACGAATTGAACAGGGAGCTCTTGCCACTGTTGGGATTGCCTACTAATGCTATATGAATGCTTTTTGCCGCCAATTGAAATCCATTCGTTTTAGGAGCGCAAAAGTACCCTATTTGTGCTCCGGCAATTTACGATAAGGGTAAATGTTTTGCCGGCCTGGGCGTTCAGGGAAGTATTTAACTTCATCTTATCACCAGGCTGCCGGATAGGGCCCCGCCGCCCATCGCCCTCTTTTTCTCTTTTTTCTGCTTAGCCTATATTTGAGCATGGTTTTTAAAAAGTATCTGAGCAAAGAACAGGCACTGCAAAAGGCTAAACATTATTGCGGATACCAGGAACGTTGTCACAGCGAGGTAAAAGAGAAATTGTATGCATTGGGCTTATACAAACAACAGGCAGAGGAATGTATCGCACAGCTGATAGAAGAAAATTACCTGAACGAAGAGCGGTTTGCCCAGCAGTTTGCGGGCGGAAAATTCAGGATGAAACATTGGGGGAAGGTAAAAATCAAATATGAGCTGAAGCAAAAACAGGTGAGTGAATATTGTATCAAAAAGGGGTTAAAGGAAATTGACGGGGACGATTACGAAAAAATGCTCACAAAACTGGCCGTCGACAAGTGGGCATCGGTTTCGAACGAAACAAATTTGTTTGTAAAACTGCGCAAGACGCAGGATTACCTGCTGCAAAAAGGCTACGAATACGACTTGATTAAACAACAATTACAAACCTTGCAGAAAACCGGTGACAAGCCGCTTTAAACACCAATCAATAAAAGAAGATTCAAAGTTTGTTCACAATCTTCCGGCTGTAATGCAGCGGATAACAATACCAGCCGTCTACCATGTTCAGCAAACAGGAAGCCTCGCTTTTAAGACAGCAGTTCTGGACCAGCTTTGGACAGTACATGGCGCCGGTGCCAGCTGCAGACGGTAAAAAAATAAACTGGGTAAATTATAAAACCGGGGTTAAAGACTTGTATTTTAAAATGGAGGCCGGCAACGACATGGCCACCATTTCAATTGTTGTTACCCACGCTGATGCCGGTAAACAATACCGGGTTTTTGATCAATTATTGCAGCTAAAAAATATGCTGAAGGATGCGCTCCAGGAAGAATGGAACTGGCAACTGCAATCGCCCGATGCGTATAACAAGATCGTTAGCAGTGTTACCGGCACGCTTAAGAATGTAAGCATATTTAAAAAACAGGATTGGCCCGCCATTATTTCATTTTTTAAAACACGCATTATTGCGCTGGATGGTTTCTGGACTGAAGTAAAGGATGGTTTTGATGCTATTTGAGCCTGGCAGGAGATGAAATGGCAAACCTTCCTGCGCCCGATAAAACTGAATTATTCATACGCCTTTTTATCTACATTTTTGCCCCTGGTACCACGCCATCTTTTGCGGAAAGATTCGCGTTTTTTAAGGGAGATAAAACCAGGGTTAAACGCCTGCTGGTAATCAATTGGCGGATCGGTCATAGCCGCTTCCAATATTTTCATTGTATCAACAACAAAGGGAATAACCGGTACGGCGGCATCCACTTTTTTACGGATATATTTCCGTAATAATTTTGTTTGAAAAGGATCAGAAGCCAGTGCAACAGAGTTAAATCCCAGTTTTTTTGCCAGTTTATACGAATAATAAATGTTTTCTGTACTGTGCTCCGCTTTTATTTCGGCATAGACATGTGTTTTGGGAATACCAATTGCCTCCGCGTACAAAGCCATAATTTTTCCTTCGTAATAGGGAGAATACACCGCCGATCCGGAGAAAATAATATTTTTGGCGATGCCCCTGTCGTACAGGTATTTCGCCCAGTAAACGCGGCCCTTCATTACCCGGTCCCACAATTTGTTTTCAAACGGTACTCCCGGAACGATGATGACATCGAACTGTTTTTTTTCCACTGCGCTGAATAAGCGGTGTTGTGTTTTGGAGGAATAAATGCACGAAGAAAAAAACGTTATTGCACCCATCGCCCAAAAGCCAACGGACCTGTTTTTTGTAATAAGCATAGACGATTAGATGAATACTATTATTTACGGCGGTTCACTGCAACAGGTTTCCTATTGCAATGAAGTTAGGTAATAGCGGGTACAAATATTTTGCGGTATAAAACGCGTTTCCTGCCGCAAATCCTATCTTTACTTTCAGCAAAACTTATGGCTTCAATCAGCATTACCATTGTACAATCCGAACTGCACTGGCAGGATAAACAGGCCAACCTGGCCATGTTTGAACAAAAAATAAATGGTATCCGCGAAAAAACGGAAATTGTTGTGCTGCCGGAGATGTTCAGCACGGGGTTTAGCATGCAACCCGCATTGCTTGCAGAAACAATGGATGGGGACACTGTGACCTGGATGAAGCGCATGGCCGCTCAAAAGAAAATAATAGTAACAGGAAGCGTAATTATAGAAGAGGCAGGTAATTATTACAATCGTTTGTTGTGGGTACTGCCCAACGGCCAACTGGGTATCTATGACAAACGGCACCGTTTTGCTTTTGCCGGGGAGAATGATCAGTATACCGCTGGCAATAAACGCTTAATTGCGTCGGTAAAAGGCTGGAGAATAAACCTGCAGGTGTGTTACGACCTTCGCTTCCCGGTCTGGGCCAGGCAGGCATCCACCAAGGCGTTGCCAACTGAGGTGCAAGCACCGCTTGAATACGATCTATTGATATACGTAGCCAACTGGCCCGAACGCCGCAACCATGCATGGAAAACGTTGTTACAAGCGAGGGCGATTGAAAACCAGGCCTATGTTGTGGGCGTAAACCGGGTCGGCAACGATGGCAATAATATTTATCACAGTGGTGATAGTATGATTGTTGATCCCCTCGGGGAAATATTGCACACAATGCAAAATGACGAAGCCGTCTTCACCATGGTTCTGGAAAAGGATACACTGGAAGCGACACGGAATAAATTTCCATTTTGGAAAGACGCGGACACGTTCAGCATTCTTCCTTGAGCAAACCGGTAAAACTTATATCACCGCATGGCATCCAAACTCAAACTGAATAAAATACACCATGTTGCTATTATCTGCAGCAATTACGCCGTATCAAAAGAATTTTATACGGATATATTGGAGCTGGAAGTTGTAAAAGAAACATTTCGCGCAGCAAGGCAATCGTATAAACTGGATTTAAAGGTGAACGATAACTACCAGGTAGAATTGTTCTCTTTTCCCCAACCTGTGCCAAGGCCATCCCGGCCGGAAGCGTGTGGTCTTCGGCACCTGGCTTTTGAAGTAGACGATATTGATGCCGCCATCGGGCTGCTAAATTTGAAGGGCGTACTTACAGAACCCGTGCGTGTGGATGAGATCACCGGCAAGCGCTTCAGCTTTTTTGCAGATCCGGATGGGCTGCCGCTGGAACTTTACGAAAGATAATTATTATGAAAGCATATACAAATGCACGTGTCTTTACGGGTTCTGGTTTTCTTATCAATTTTACCGTTTTAACGGAAAACCAGGTGGTTACCGGGCTGGTAAATGCAGATGCTATTCCGTCTGGCGCAGACATTATAGATCTGAAGAATAACATATTGGCACCTGCCTTTATTGATATCCAGATCTACGGAGGCAACGGAAAACTATTTTCAGATGACTTGTCGGTGGATGCTTTAGAATCAACTTATGCGTATTGCCGCGAAGGAGGTGCCGGGCAATTTTTTATAACGCTCGCCACCAATTCAATGGACGTTTTCTATAAAGGGATTGATGCGGTAAGAGCATATTGGAAAGAAGGAGGAAAAGGAATGCCCGGCCTTCACCTGGAAGGACCGTATCTTAATCCTTTAAAAAAAGGCGCCCATATAGAAAAATTCATAAAGCAACCGGAACCTGCAGAACTACAGGACCTGCTGGCGTATGGCAAAGACGTCATTAAGATTATGACCATTGCACCGGAACAGTGCAGCGATGAAATTGTAAAACTGCTCTCAGACAATGGTATTGTTATAGCTGCCGGACATAGCAATGCAACTTACGCACAAGCCATGTCCGCGTTTGAAAAAGGGATTACAACAGCAACGCACCTGTTTAACGCCATGAGTCCGCTGCAGCACCGCGCGCCGGGCATGGTAGGTGCCATTTACAACCACCCCAGGGTAATGAGCAGCATTGTACCGGACGGCATACATGTAGATTTTGCCGCTTTGCGCATCAGCAAAAAAATAATGCAGGAGCGGTTATTTATCATTACCGATGCAGTAACCGCCAGCAGTGGCGACTATCCGCATGTATTTAAACACGACCGGTTTACCCTGCCCGACGGAACACTTTCCGGCTCAGCACTCACCATGATTAAAGGCGTACAAAACCTGGTTACGGAAGCGGGTATTGATTTAAAAGAAGCACTGCGAATGGCATCTTTGTATCCTGCACAGGTAACAGGGCTCGATAAACAATATGGCAGTATTGCAAAAGGGTATGCCGCTAATTTTGTAGGGTTTGATGATGCGTTTGGCCAGGTAAATGTGTATACTGATTAATAAAGTTGCCGCGCTCATTCCTGTTGCTAAGGATAGCAGGCTGCAATACAAATATCAAAAACCTGTGCTGTCTTTTTTAGGTTGGTAGATCAGTTTCTTAATGTATTCAATTTTTACATCATAGCCTTTGCGGATGGCTGCAGCAGAAGGTTTCACTTCAATATCCGGTACAATACCGTGGCCCGTTTTCGGATAATTTTTATTCATCACCATCCGGAAGCGGGGTAGCCGGAACCGCACGCGGGTATTGGGCAAAGTTGCATCAGGAATAAACCACGCAGTATTTCCATAAGCGCCTCCACCTGTTTCCTCACCCACCACGGTTACATTGGTTTGCCCCTTTAGCGCATTTACAAACAGCGTACTGGCAGAAAACGAATTACCCCCGGTAACAATGTAAACGTTACCCGTATAATGATGCCGGTGTTTTGGTTTGAAATAATGCCGCTCAAAATAACCGAAATGATAATGGCCATCACTTCTTTTACGGGTTACGAAATTCATAAAAAACAAGGCGCCGAAACTGTTCTTGATATGTTTTTCATATTTGCTCAACCGTCTTACAGCATATAAAGAATCTGCCAGTTTAAAAGGATGATCGGTCATATACTGCGTCAGTTTAGTAGAGAGGGCAACATTTCCACCGCCATTGTAACGCAGATCAATCACCAGGTTTTTTACCTGTTTTTCTTTTAACACCCTGAAACTATTTCTAAAAAAGGATTTGAGCCTGTTGCCGTCGCTGAAAGACGATACCGTCATATAAGCCGTACTGCCGGTACTGTCAACCTGGATGTTCCTGGTACTAAAACGGTTGTTTTGCCTTCGTTGTTTTTTTGTGAGCGGCGGCAGGGTTCGCAAAAAACTCCGGAAAGAAGAGTCCTTCCTGATATCAAATAACTTAACTACGCTGTTATTTTCAACACCATTGCTGTCAATATATCGGATATTGAAACTGTCGGAAGCGCCAAACACCGACTGGTACAGCCCGCCAAATGTGCCGAGGTTACTCAGCGACTGGTATTTGTGACCGATGCTGTAACCATCGGTTACCATAAAATTAAAAAGGCTGTCCCTCACCGTTGTAATAGGAACATTGTTGATGGCGGTTATTATCGTGCCCCTTGTGAGGACGGAATCGCTGCGGTTGTTATTGGTATAGATCACGGCAGAATCATCCCAGAATTTGATGCCCAGCGGAAACTGCGGCAGCCTTGCCGTATCAATATATTTTGCATATTGCTTTGAGAACCGGACCGAGGTGTGCCCGCAATCAATTTTTGAAATCACATAACTGAGCAAAGTTCTGAACTGCGGCTCCGTCATAGAATCACGAATATTTTTGTAGCCTTCGTCAAAAAAATAATCGAGTGCGTCTTTGCTGGCATACCAGTAAAGGGAGGGGTGCGCATCTTCCAGTATGTTGCGGAACATCCGGTAGTCTTCCTGTAGTTGTTCTTTTTTGTAAGTAATGTTGGGGTTGAAACTGTTTTTTATACTGCCGCAGCCGGTTACAAAAATGCAAACTGCCAGGCATCCGCTTATACAGCTGGCAACAAAAAACATCCTGTGTAAAACGGTAGTCCTCATAATCTTAATATCCCTTCAACAGCGGCTCAGGAAAAAGCATTCCAGCCCTGCGCAGTAATATCAAACGTATTACCTCCTTTGGTTATTATTTTTTTACCTTTTTCAGGCTCCGTCATATAACCAATAACGCTGATTTGTTCGTTCAATACCAGTTTATCATACTCGGCCGGCGGAAGGGTAAACAACAATTCATAATCTTCTCCCCCGCTGAGGGCGCATGCGGTAGGGTCCAGCTCAAATTTGTAGGCTGCATTGCGGGTATCTTCATGGATGGGTATTTTTTCCTCGTACAGTACACAGCCAAGGTTGCTCTGGCGGCAAATGTGCAGGATTTCTGAACTCAATCCGTCGCTTACATCCATCATGGCAGACGGGGTGATCTCATTGGCAGCAAAAAATTCAATAATATCCTTTCTGGCTTCCGGTTTCAATAACCTTCCCACCACGTATTTCTGATCTTCCAGGTCGGGCTGCACCTTTGGGCTTTCCAGGAAAATCTTTTTCTCCCTTTCCAGCAGCGTGAGTCCGAGAAAAGCGGCACCCAAATCGCCAGTTACGCAAAGCAGGTCGCCTTTCTGTGCCGTACTGCGTTGTACGTACTTATCCGGTTGCACTTCGCCAATTGCCGTAACAGAAATCACCAGGCCTTTCTGCGAAGTAGACGTATCGCCCCCAATTACATCCACCTCATACTTTTCGCAGGCGGCATATACCCCTTCGTAGAAATCTTCCAGCGCTTCCAGGCTAAAACGGTTACTGAAGGCGATGCTGATGGTTACCTGCGAAGGCACGGCATTCATTGCATATACATCGCTGAGATTTACCACCACACTTTTATAGCCCAGGTGTTTAAGTGGGGTGTACATTAAATCAAAATGCACGCCTTCTATCAGCAAGTCGGTGGTAACCACTATTTGCTTGCCGAGGGGATCAATCACGGCAGCATCATCCCCTACTCCCAAAATGGAAGAAGCATTGCGTAATTCAATGTTTTTGGTAAGGTGATCGATGAGGCCAAACTCTCCCAATGCGGCTATTTCCGTTCTTTCTTCGCTCATTTTTTAATTTTTATCAGTTCTGGTCGTAGGCTTCCCCGTTTACACATTTCAGCAGGGCATCATGGATTTTTCCGTTGGTAGCAATAATATGCGGCTGATAGGGTGAATATCGGTTGCCTTTAAAATCAGTCACTTTTCCCCCTGCTTCTTCTACTATCAGAAAACCCGCTGCACTATCCCAGGCCTGTAGTTTGTGCTCATAAAAACCGTCAAAACGGCCAGCAGCTACCCAGCAAAGATCAATGGCGGCGGAGCCCAGGCGGCGTACAGGAATGCCTTTCCGGATAAGTGTTGAAAAAACATCCAGCGGTCCGTTCGGGGTATTGAGGTAGGTATAGGGAAAGCCCGTAACCAGGCATGCCTTATTGAGGTCTGGCTGCTCGTTCACTTTTATCATTTTATCGTTCAGCGAAGCGCCAAAGCCGCGTTGTGCAAAGAAAAATTCATTCATAAACGGGTTGTAGACGGCACCCATGATCATCTCTCCTGCTCGTTCCACACCAATGCTTACGCAGCAAATGGGAATGCCGTTGGCGAAGTTGATAGTACCGTCAATGGGATCAATTATCCATTTGTATTCGCTGTCCATTTTAATTTCGCCGGCTTCTTCACTTAGTATAAAATGATCAGGGAAATCGGCTTTAATGGTTTCAAAAATAACTTTTTCCGATGCCAGATCGGCCTCGGTTACCGGGTTGTTGATGCCTTCTTTATTGGTTATTGTAAAAGAGCCGTTAAAGTAGTGCCGGAGCACAGCCCCTGCTGCTTCCGTGGCCTTTATAAGGGTTGTTTTTAACATGGCGCAAAGATACCCCCTCGCCCATTACAGGGGCGGAGGGGATAAGGTTTATATTAATTTTTTTATAAATGGTGGTTGCTTTAGGAGAAAGACGTACAAAGTAAGCAAGGCGGAGCCCCCGCATTTACCGGCCTTTGCTGGCAAAGAGTCTGCTCCGTCGCGTTACTCAAAGGCGATTGTTACCTGTTCAGGTTGGCCATAACTGGTTCCGGGTAGCGGAGCCCGGCTGCGGCATTTCTCGGGAAAATAGCGTCAATTTCTGCCAATTCTTCTTTGGTGAACGCAATGTTGATGGCGCCGGCGTTTTCGTCCAGGTAGCTAATCCGTTTGGTGCCAGGAATTGGAAAGACATTGTCGCCTTGTGCCATCACCCAGGCCAATGCCAATTGTGAGGGCGTACATCCTTTTTTACCGGACAGTTCTTTTATCGCGGCAACCAGCTCCAGGTTTTTCTGAAAATTGTCTCCCTGGAACCTGGGTGAAAATCGCCTGAAATCATCTGCTGCAAAGTCTTCGATGGTTTTTATTTGTCCGGTCAGGAACCCCCGCCCCAGCGGGCTGTAGGCTACAAAGGCAATACCCAGTTCGGCACAGGTTTCCAGGATGCTGTCTTCCGGGTCACGGGTCCATAAAGAATATTCACTTTGCACCGCAGTAACCGGGTGTACCGCATGTGCTCTCCTAAGTGTGGCGGAGGAGACTTCGCTGAAGCCGATGCCTTTTACCTTTCCTTCCTTAACAAGCGCGCCCATGGCGGCGGCGGTCTCTTCAATGGGGGTTGAAGCATCAACGCGGTGCAGGTAATAGAGGTCAATAACATCCGTCTGCAACCGTTTAAGACTGGCTTCACAAGCGCTTTTTACATAGGCTGCAGAACCATTGAAACCCCTTGCACGGGGGTCGGCCGGATCGCGGATGATCCCGAATTTGGTAGCAAGTGTTACTTTGTCCCTGTTGCCTTTCAAAGCCCTTGCTACCAGTTCTTCGCTGGTATGGGGGCCGTAAATATCGGCGGTATCCCAGAAATTAATCCCTATCTCCAGTGCATGCTGCAAGGTTTTCAAAGAATCTTCATCGTTTCGCGGTCCGTAAAATTCGCTCATTCCCATACAACCCAGTCCAATTTCCGAAGCTGTTAAGCCTTGTGATCCCAGTCGCTTTGTCTTCATAAAACAGTTGTTGATATAAATAAAGATAATCTTGCGGCTGCGCTTACTACTATACCTGCCTGTTAAATTTTTTGTTATTAAAAGTTCGTTTGTCAGTTTGCTGCACCAGCAGCACGCCCTGATTAGAAGAGAAATAGGCGGTGATCCGCTTATTGCGGATGGTGGCCGGAGGTTGATGAATAACGTGGTTGCTGTTACCAGCGTCTGCAAAGATGCGAAAAGCGTATATAGTAGCATCACCTCTGAAAAAAATCTTCTATTTTAGTTACTTTAAATGATATAAGGTTTGCTATCAATCATCATCGTTAGCTATAATGTAAAATATTTTCTTGAGCAATGTTTGTTCTCGGTTCAAAAAGCTGTTTCCGGTATGGAAGCGGAAGTAATAGTGATTGATAACAATTCCAGCGATAAAAGTGTTGAATACCTGCAAGCAAACTTCCCGGCCGTCAGGTTTGTCGCCAACCGGGAAAACGCGGGTTTTGCTAAAGCCAATAACCAGGGCTGGCGGATGGCTGCGGGCCAGCAGGTGTTGTTCCTGAATCCGGATACACTGCTGAGCGAAGACAGCCTGTACAAATCTGTGCGGGTATTGGAGGAGCAGGCCCAGGTAGGCGCGCTGGGTATTCATATGCTGGATGGAAGCGGCCGCTTTTTGCCCGAATCAAAACGGGGGTTCCCTTCTCCACGGGCCTCTTTTTTCAAGTTATCGGGGCTGATCGATATTTTTCCGCATTTAAAAGCCGTTTCCCAATACTACCTGGGTCACCTGCCAGAGAAAGACAACAATGAAATAGATATTCTTACCGGGGCGTATATGATGGTAAAAAAAGACGTGCTTGAAAAGACGGAGGGATTTGACGAGCGGTTTTTTATGTATGGTGAGGACATTGATCTCAGCTACCGCATCAAGCAGGCCGGCTATAAAAATTATTACCTGGCAGAAAGCAGCATTATCCATTTTAAAGGGGAGAGTACCAGGAAGGATATCGCTTATACAAAGCTGTTCTATAAAGCCATGCGTCTTTTTGTTGAAAAGCATTATGAAAAAGAATCCCGGCTATTTTCGGTGATGGTACAGATGGCCATCGCTATGCGGGGCGTGGTATCGTTTGCAGGGCAGGTTTTCCGTCGCAGGCAGCCGACCCAGGATGCAGACAAGCTGGTGCAGACCATTGTTGCAGGCGCGCATGCAGAAACAAAAAAAGCACTTGAAGTGCTGGCCAGCCAGCCCATAAAAAGAAATATAATAACGGTAACAGGTGTCCGGGAAATAGAAGCGGTAATGCAGGTGCAAAAGACCAGCGAAATTATTTTTTGTGCGGGTGCAATCAGTTACAAAGAAATTATTCAATGCATAGCCGCTATGAATGGCAATATTGATTATAAGTTTTTTGCGGCAGGCAGCTACAGTATGGTGGGGAGTATATCTAAAAATAACAGTGGGGAAACGGTGGTTTTTTGCTAAAGCGGGAAAGCAAGAAAAAGCGGAAAGGGTTAAAAATAAAAAAGGGGCCAGAATAGAAATTCAACCCCGTTTTAAAATCCAATATCCTATGAAAAACCGATGCAATGTTAGATCATTAATTTGGAATCAGC
>JBDSEV010000021.1:0-64920 GCA_039919885.1 Chitinophagaceae bacterium | reverse complement strand
AAACTAGAACCGGTGTTGGAAGAATACAAGCGGGAGATGGGCAAAAAGGCGTTTAAAGTTAAATTGAAAAAAGCGGCAAAACTCTTTGCTGACGGCGTTCCGAAAAAGGCAGCTAAGAAAGTGAAGGCGGAACCAACTAAAAAGGCTGTAAAGTAATAAATATCTCAGGCATCCATTTTTGATGTTTCCTCACTAGTGGTAGTGGGGAATTTTTTTATGGAAAACGCCCCGGTAGAAACCGGGGCGGATTGCTTCAGAAAATCATTTCGAACTTTAACGATTACTGCTTTTTGTCGAATGCAAAAATCGCCAGGCAGTATTACCATAATATATCCTTTAGTTTAAGGAATCGTTACTAACCGGGTGTGTATTGCCCGGTCGGCAGCTTACAACCAAACCTGTTGTTGTTAACTGAGCGTTGTTTAGCGGTTACCAAATTGTTATCGCTGCATTAAGCTGTGATTATGTTATTTGTTGGCCGAACTGCGGGTACGCCATCCCAGTAGTTTTGCGCAAAATAACTGCAAATGAATGTTGGGTCAATATTTAAATCACTCTTCTTTGGCGCATTGCTATTCCTTTCGCTGTTTTCGCGCGCGGGTTCTATTAAGGGCAAAGTAACGGATGCAATCACAAATGAGCCGCTCACCGGTGCAACGGTGTCTTTAGAAGATACAAAATACAAAACCATCGTAAACCTGGATGGCAGTTTTGTTTTTCGTAACCTGCCGGAGGGTAGCTATGAGGTGCATGTTAGAATGATTGGCTATGAAAAATCGAAAGCAAATAAAGTAACGATTAGTATTGACAAGCCGGTACAGGAAGTTAATATTTTTCTTGCAGTTGAAAGCAAAGAACTTATGGCTGTTGCTGTTACCGCGAAAGCCAATGGCGAAACGGACAAAGGGGTGCGGCACCTGGAAAAAAATGCAGATATCGTTCAGAATATCCTGTCTGCTAAAACAATCTTGTTGTTGCCCGATGTAACTGTTGCCAATGCATTGCAACGCATGAGCGGTGTTACTATTGAGCGGAGCAGCAGTGGTGAAGGTCGTTATGCAATCATCAGGGGGATGGACCAGCGCTACAACAGCACACTGGTGAACGGAATAAAAATACCGAGCCCCGAAGACAAGTATCGCTATGTGCCCATGGATATTTTCCCTTCTGACTTATTGGAAAGGCTTGAAGTGAGTAAAACATTGACGCCGTCAATGGAAGGCGATGCCATCGGCGGAACCATGAACCTGGTGATGAAAAATGCGCCCGACAAGCCGCTGGTACAAGTGAACGTGGCAGGTGGCTACAATACGCTTTTCTCTGGCCGGCCTTTTTATAAATTCAATCATGGGGTAGTAAGTAATAAGTCACCCGGCGAATTGCGTGGTTCGGGCACCCTGGTTAGTCCCTCGGATTTTCCGGCGGCAAACCTTGACTTCACCAAACAATCAAATCCAATTAATTCAACCATCGGCGTAACACTTGGAAATCGTTTTTTGAATAAAAAACTGGGTGTCGTGCTTGCGGCCAGCTACCAGGATATTTACAGGGGATCTAATTCGGATTTTTTCAAGCCAAATGCGCAGCCGCTTCCCAACAATGTTCCGCAGTTTGGTGACTTTATTTTTCGTCAGTACTCCACCCAGAACAGAAGAATTGGCATTAATAATAAGTTTGACTACGTGCTGAATGAAAAGAACAGGCTTTCGTTATATAATCTCTATATTCACCAGGACGAATACCAGAGCAGGTACACGGTAGACAGCGCTGCGTCTGCCAACGTAGGTACATTTGATATTTTAAACAGGAGCCGTTCCGTAAAACAAAGTATCTATAATTCCACGCTACATGGCGACCACCAGCTGACCGATGCATTTAAAATAGATTGGTCGGCCGTATATTCAGTGGCTAAGAATTCATTGCCCGACTGGGCGGAATACTCGGTGTCCAATGCTGCTGCGCAGGCGCACAATGGTTATAATGGCAGGGTGGGTACCATGAACCGCCAGTGGCTACATAATTCCGACAAGGATTTGTCGGCTTATCTGAATTTCTATTTGAGACAAAAGGTTTTTAACCTGCCGGTTGATTTTACCGCCGGTGCACTCGGCAGAACAAAAAAACGTGATAATTTCAGTGATGCTTATGCGCTTAAATCGGTGGTGAACAATGGCCAGCAACAGGATTATACCAGCATCTACAATGCAAAGTGGACGTTTAATGGTGCAGAAAAAGTAAATCCTGCATTTAATAATACACCCAATACGTATCATGTTACTGAAAATATTGTGGCCGGTTATATCCAGGCGAAACTTATGTTGAGCAAAAAACTGCAGGTACTCGGCGGTGTACGGGTTGAGTACACGCACCAGGATTATGCAACAGCGCAACCTGAGGCATTGGATAAAAAATTTGGTACTATTTATTATACTGATCTGTTGCCCAGCCTGCACTTCAAATATGCGCTTAGCAAAAAACAAAACCTGCGGCTGTCGTATTACAAAGCTATCAGCAGGCCCGGTTTCGGTGATATTGTGCCCACCCAAATTGTAGGCGATTATTATACAGAAGGCGGCAATCCTTACGTAAAACATTCCCGAGCCGATAATTTTGATTTCCGGTATGAGTTATTTCCCAATGGCGCCGACCAGGTTTTACTGGGGGCTTTTTATAAGCGCATCAAAAACCCTATTGAGTATGGGATTGTAACCAATGGTACCACCGGTGGTGAAACATTTACGCCGTTAAATTTTTCTGATTCTGCGCACAACGGGGATGCCATTAATTATGGATTTGAGGCAGTAATTACAAAATACTTTGGCAAGTTTGGGATATCGGCCAACTATACTTATACCAGGTCGCGCATCACTACTACAAAAATTATTCGCGGAGCAGCACTACCGGTAACGGAAACTCGCCCGTTGCAGGGACAAGCAGACCATATTGGCAACCTCTCGTTGTTGTATAAAAATCCAACACTGGGACTGGATGTACAAGTGGCGTTTGTGTACACAGGAAAGCGCGTTGCCCAGGTGTCACTCTATGACGGACTGGATTACTGGCAGCGCGCATCGGCCCAGCTAGACTTTTCGCTGGAGAAGACCATTACCAGGCGGTTTTCTTTCTATGCTAAAGTGAATAATATTACCAATACACCAAGGAAAGTGGATTTATTACAACCATTGAATTTGGTTGCGCCCAGCAACATGCCGCCAGAGCAGGAATCCGGCAATAAAATATTGGTGCAAAGAGACATTTATAAAATTTCTTTTTTAACCGGCTTCCGGTTTAAATTATAATTTATGAAACGCATTGTTACAGTTTTATTGGTTTGTTATTTTTTACCAGCTTGTAAGAAACTTGCTGAAGAAAGAGCGGATATCTCTAAAGGAATTATAAATGTAGCTGCGCCGGTGAGCGACGCCGCGCCGCTTTGTGGCAGTATAAAAGGTACCATGATTGCAGGCAGAACCTATGTTGTTGATGGTTCATGTGGCGACATTACTGTGAATGCGGGCGATACGTTAACTATACAACCAGGTGTTACTATCAACGTAACAGGCAATATTGCCATCATCGTGAAAGGTGTATTGCTGAGTTTAGGTACTGCTGCCAATCCAATTAAAATAGGACCCCAAAATGTTGTAAAGCAGGATGCTCCCGGCCAGAATCCGTCTACTGACCCCGCCTATTCTGCAAAATGGAAAGGCATACTTGCAGATGTAACCTGCCCCTTGTTATCATTTAAATGGACCAGAATTGAGTTCTGCGGCGCCACCGCCGGAACAGCAATAGCCAGCTTGCTCGGTCTTTCGGCAACAGACCCAACGTATGCGGTTTATTTTCAGAATGCCAACGGCGCGTTTATTTTTGAAGATTCGTGGATATACGGAACCAATGACGATGCTATTCGTGTGGGAACGGGCAAGTTTGCTATTCTGCGATCCACCTTTGAAAAATGTGGGTCAACGGGTGGTGACGTGCTAAATGTTAAGAACGGTGGAGTGGGTGATATGGCATACAATTTTTTTATTGGCTGTGCAACCAATGCGTTAAAGGCCTCCAACAAAGGAGTCAATACAAAATTGCAAAGTAACATCAGGATTTATAATAATACGGTCGTTAATTGCGGGTACCGCCAATTGAAAACCGGGCGTGGTGGGTGCATGAATTTTGAAGAAGGCGCAAGGGGCAAGGCTTTCAATAACCTAATCATAAATTGTAAATTTGGCTTACGCATCAACAACAGTGTTGTGGCGGATACCGCATCTTTGTATAAGAATAATTACGGTAACAATTTTTATTGGGCCGATTCTTTATCCGTCGCTAATCAAATTTTTCCAAATGGCAATACGCAGGCTGTCACCAAACCTGTTGCCACAGACATACCCAACCCGCTTAACTACCTTCCTGCTGGTTACAGCTATTTGCCTTACAACGCAAGCTATGATGGCAGTGCTGCACTGCAAAAGAATAACCCCCAGTTTGTCGGTTACCCATTACCGGTGGCAGGTGGCATTAAATTGCGCGATATCTGCACCGTCGGTTCGTTCAATTTCACCCTGAAAGCGAATTCTCCGTGCATCGGTGCAGGTAATTCCAGCTTTTTGCCACTAAATATAGATGACGTTGAGGCAAGTAAAATCAATGCAACACCAGGTCTTACCGTAAAATACGTCCCTATTCCGGTGAACGCAATATATGGCGTTACTGAGTTTACAAAACCCGGTGCTGATATTGGCTGCTATCAATATAATGGCATGGGAAACCAGCATCTCAACAACTAAGAACCATGATGCGATACTGGTGGCTGCTGTTGCTTTTAATGGCCTGCAAAAATACACGAAAAGGAGCTGCTGAAAACCGCGCGCCGCTCGACACGGTAAACATGGTGAGGCCAGTTATTGTTACCGAAGCTGTACAGTTTGATACGGACGATCCGGCAATCTGGATAAATAAGCAGGATGTTTCCAAAAGCTTAATTGTTGGTACAGACAAGGCTACAGCAGGTGCGCTGTATGTTTTTAATCTTGCCGGAAAAATTGTCAATAGAAGTGGAAATCTGAAAAGACCCAACAACGTGGATGTTGCCTACGGTCTTTTGCTGAACGGTAAGCCAACCGATATAGCGGTAACAACCGAAAAGGAAACCAATAAACTCCGCGTATTTTCATTGCCCGACCTAAAGCCGGTTGACAACGGTGGAATTGATATTTTTGAAGGTGAAACGGAAAGAGGGCCGATGGGTATTGCACTTTACACCAGGCCTGCTGATAGTGCCATTTATGCAATTGTAAGTCGTAAAAGCGGACCGCCTGACAATTACCTTTGGCAGTATAGATTAAATGGAGACGATAGCGGATATGTAAAAGCAACGATGGTGAGGAAGTTTGGAACCTATAGTGGTTTAAAAGAAATTGAATCAATTGCGGTTGATAACAGGCTCGGCTATATCTATTATTCAGATGAAATGTTTGGCGTGCATAAATATTTTGCCGATCCCGATAATAAAGACAATAGAGAATTGGCCCTCTTCGCACGGACAGGGTTTAAATCTGACCACGAAGGCATTTCTATTTATCAGTCAACCGACACTACAGGCTATATACTGGTATCTAACCAACAGGCCAATACTTTTATGGTTTATCCGCGGGAGGGTGCACCTGGCAATCCGCATCAATATCCACTGTTGGCCTCCATACCGGTTGCAGCTATTGAAAGCGATGGGTCGGAGGTTACCAATATCAATCTCGGCCCTTTATTTCCAAAAGGGCTTTTTGTTGCGATGAGTAATGGCAGGGTTTTTCAATATTACGATTGGCGTGATATCGGGAAAAGGATTACCGGCAGCAAATAATGCCTTTCCTATACAACAAATTCACAAACTTAGTAAAAGAAGAAAAACAGGTTGGTGTTTAACCTTCACGAAATTATACGGCGATATCAGGTTGTCAACTTTTTCAACCCGGCTACCTTTTTTTCATGACAATATTTGAAGACCGGCGGTACATAAGTACTGATTTCCTGCAACGTATTTAGTGCCTGAGGATACACGATACACCATCAACAATGGGTGCCGGTTTTTTTATGGTGTTGGGTTTCGGCTGATTTATCCCGGATAACATCAAAGTAAAATTTTTTCCCGGTTACTTCGGCTACCTGCCGTACTGCTTCATTTACCTGCAAAATATTCTTGTTTCCATAGTAGCCGAACTCTTGCACCTGGAACTGGTCGCAAGTTAATGGACTGAAATTTTCTCTCTTCATTGCTGCTTCCATGGTAGTATAATCACCGTTGTCGGCGTCGGGCAATTGGATTCGGATAATATAGGTTGACATAAAATGTTTTAGCAGCTACAAAGATAATTTATGATTAAGCAGGGTGTAAAAAAAGGGCGTTAGGTTATTATTAAGGTAATGGTCGCAGCCTCGTTCAACTAGTCGTTTAATACCAGGTAGAAAGCTGTAAAGTTTTGGTTACGGTTATCTCAAAGCGCTACGGTTGATGACATCAAGATTTTTGCGTTAAACAAAACGCCTGCCCTTGCCAGGAACAAATTCCATAAAAATGTAAGCCCCTGGTTGCAGTGCTCCTGTATACCTGCGCCGTATTCTCACTGGGCCAAAAATAGTTATCCCGTTCAGGAGATAACAATTGCATAATGCAGCGTTGACACGCTGGTAACATCCGTCTTTCAATTTTGCGGCCACAATTGGTACCCAACATGAACAGAGTATTTTACCTGGTAACGCTGCTATTTTTATTTATATCCGTCCGGGCGCAGCAAAATTCAACAGCAGAAAATATCATTACCCGGAAAAATTATTTCCTGCTTTCTCTTTTGCAGGAAGACGCCGGCGCCAGGCAACTCCTGGAAAAAGATACAGTCCTTGCCGCCATGCTGCGCAACAAAATGCTGCAACTGTCTCACAGTCTTAGAGATTGCAAAAATGAAAACGAATGTTTCGCGGAAAAATTGCAATTCAGTGATGCTGAAATTGAAGGCGTCTCAACAAGATTAAAAGCGCTGTATACCCGCAGTAATGCGGTTGGTTTACTGACTAAAAGGCTGTTCAACTCGCACAATTATATATTATTTGAGCAATTGCCGGCCCCGGAATTATTAATAAAGGCATGGGAGCAGGATGCGCGGGGTATCAACTTTGTAATTGGTGTATATGCCGAAGGAAAGAAACCCCATTATCCCAATATTGATTCTGTTTCGTTCAATGTAAATTCAAATGGCTATAGCAGGTTGCTCTACTCATTAAATTACCTGGTGTTGAATGAATGCAGCGATCAGCAATTGTTTTTCCGGCCTTCGCTTACTGCGGCATTGCGCTTATTGGAAATGAACGAGCGGGAACAGGCGGCTGATTATGAGCCGATGGAAAAAAATGAAAATAAGGCGGCATTTGAACGGGTTAAGTCGATCCGATGGAATGCGTATAAATATTCACTTATCATGATACCGGGCGCAGGGCCGGAAGAACCAACGGTTGCACTTAGTGCGGAGGGTATGATTCGCTGCAGGCTGGCAGTGCTTCAATTCAAAAGTGGGCGCGCTCCGTTTATTCTTGCCTCCGGTGGAAAAGTTCATCCCTACAAAACCAAATACTGCGAAGCCCTGGAAATGAAGAAGTTTATGGTGGACGTATTACATGTTCCTGCCGGAGCCATATTAATTGATCCCCATGCCAGGCATACCACCACCAATATGCGCAATGCGGCCCGGCTAATTTACCGCTACGGAATACCGTTTTCAAAACCTGCTATCACTTGCACTACACGGGGGCAAAGTAACATGATTGAAACCACGCTGATTGCAAGGTGTCTAAAAGAATTGAAGGAAGTGCCGTATAAAAACGGAATACGGCTTAGTGAGACAGTGTTTGAATTTTATCCGTTGATGGAGGCGATGCACATCAACCCGGAGGAGCCGATGGATCCATGATACTAAAAATTAATTATGAAATTATTAATGGCTTTTACAATTGTATTGCTGGTTTTTTTTGACGGACCGGAAATGAATATCGGCCGGTCTTATACGATAGATTCTCTTGGTGCCTGCCAGGGTGTTTCTTACCAGGATGGCCGTGTGTTTTTATATGGAGACCGCGAAGTGGGCATTATCCGGGAATATAAAATGCAGGGTGATAGCCTGGCCCCGGTGGGAAAGGAAATAAAACTCACCCGGAATGACACCGATGTTATCAATCATCCCACAGGTATTGCCTGCAACGGTAAGGACCCTGTTTTTATCGGCAATAGCATTCGTTTAAACAAAGAAGGTACATCCTGGCGTGCGGTAATCTATTGTGTTGACTGGAAGGGACTGCAAAAGACGGGTACACTAGATGGGAACCTGCTAAATACAATTGAAGATGACACCTGTATACAAGGCACCCGTCCGGAATATGTGCAGTCGAGGGGAAAATGGTATATAGCTACGGCGGACTACGGCGACAAAAAAAATGAGGTACGATTGCACGATCCGGCCATTCTTAAAAATGCAAAAAAGACTTCCGACAGGGGTGTACTGTATAAGAAGTTCAGCTGTACGGCGTGGGTGCAAAACCTGCACTTTATTGCAGGTAAGGGCCAGCTTGTATTGATTCAAAATCAGCTGGAAGGCAGGAGGTGGCGGTTCACCTATGTTGATCTGGAGAAGTCGGTTGTTTCCGGAAAACAGGAAGTGGTAAAAACAATCGACATAGACAGGGCAGATGAGTTGGAAGGATTTACTTTTTTAAATGATTATAATAAAGGGATTGCGGTGAGTTCTTCCCGGAAAAATAATATAAACATGATGGCCATTCAATGGTTAAAAAATTAAAACGAACGAAATGAAAAGAGGCTTTTACTTGTTAAGTATTTTGTTAATGCTGCAGCCTGTGTTGCACGCAATGGGGATTACCGGGCTGGTTTCAGGATCAGTAACCGATGAAAAAAATCAGCCACTGGCCGGTGTAAACGTGGTGCTTAAAGACAGTAAGAAGGGTGTAACGACCGATGCCAGGGGACATTTTACGATAGACGTTCCGCAGGGAAGCGTATTGGTTTTCTCATCTATCGGTTATGCAGCTGAGGAAATAACTGTAATCGGCAGCACCGCAGATGTTCAGTTGAAAAGTGATTCAAAAATGATGGAAGAAGTGTATGTGGGCTATTCGCGTTTACGGAAGAGCGATATCACGGGTTCTATTTCAAGCGTAAAAGCAAGCGAACTGAACCTTAGTGCGCCGACGCTAAGCCAGGCGCTGGTAGGCAAAGTAGCCGGCGTGCAGATTGCACAGGTGAGCGGTGCGCCTTATTCAGGTGCCAAAATACGGGTGCGTGGCATCGGTTCTATTAACGCCAGTTCTGAGCCATTGTACGTGATAGATGGTTACCCGGTTGGCGGCAATATTACACAGGGGCCAGGCAATGGAGGCAATGCAACCAACGGATTTAACCCTTCAACGAATGGCAATGATGTATTTATCAATCCCGATGATATAGAGTCTATCGAAATATTAAAAGATGCTGCTTCTGCGGCTATCTATGGTTCCAGGGCATCTGGTGGTGTAGTGCTCATTACCACCAAGCGTGGCAAATCTGGCAAAGGAACACTCACGTATGACTACCAGATCAGCAGCCAGCAGTTGGCGCACAAAGTAAAGTTGCTAAACGCCAGTCAGTTCACTGATTTGTTTGTAAACGGCCGTAATGCTAATTACAAAGATGTGTTGGTTGCAAAAGGCGTTGCCTGGAACGATGCATTTTACTCAGATAACAATGCCACCCGCGTTACAAAATCCGGGCAAACGGCCACCGGTTGTTCGGTTTGTATCATCAAGGATCTATATGATTTTCCAACGCAACAGGTTATTCAGCCAAAATACAATACTGATTGGCAGGATGTGTTGTATGGAAATGCATTGGTGCAAAAACATAACCTGTCTTTTTCAGGAGGCTCGCAGAATACCCGTTACCTCATCAGCGGCGGTTATCTTGACCAGCCGGGTATATTAAACAGCACTTATCAGAAACGGATAAACCTGCGCGCAAATATTGATGCAGACGTAACGAAAAAGCTAAGAGTATCTTCCAGCGTATTTGTAACGAACACGGATAACCGGGAAGTACAGGAAGGCCGTTTTAATAATGGTCCTATACTTGGCGCACTCGTTTACATGCCTATTTTTCCGGCTTTCAATCCGGACGGAAGCCTGGCGCTGGCCGACAAAGGTGCAGGTGCCCAGACAGACGGTTATGCCTATTCTTTTCAGGGTATAGAAAATCCGCTGGCACTTGCACAACGCGTTAAAATTACTAGGAAGGGTACCCGCGCAACCTTCAATGCCAATGCCAGTTATGAAATCATTAAAAATCTTTCGTTTAAAGTAAATCTTGGCGGTGAAACCTATACGGAGAAATATGAATATTATTATCCTACCAATTTAAGCAATGGTATTAACCCTGCTGGTTCCTCGCAATCTATACTTGCAGCCAATGCTGCGGCCCAGGTGCTGAATATTCAGGACAAGCTGGCTGAGTTTACGTTGAATTACAAAAAGCAGTTTGGCAAGCATAGTTTTGATGCACTGGCCGGTTACACCGCACAGAAGACAAATAGCGATATCCTGGCAGTGGCTACAAAGAATTTTACCAATGATTTGGTGCCAGAAATAACAGCAGGCGGTGCTACGCCTGGCGATTTTTCTAATTTGCCCAATACTGGTAAGTCAGTTACAACCCTGATCTCCTACCTCGGCAGGGTGGTGTACAATTACGACAGGCGATATTTTTTAATGGGATCTTTTCGCCAGGATGGCTCTTCGCGCTTTGGACCGTTGAACCGCTGGGGTAAGTTTGGATCTGTATCTGCAGGATGGACCGTTTCCAACGAATCATTCTACCATGACTGGCTGGGTGCCAATTCAAGTCTTAAGTTACGGGCGAGCTGGGGGCTTACTGGCAATAATAATATTGGCAACTATGGGTATGAACAAGGTTTAACTGGTTCAGGTGGCGAAGTGATAGGGAATACAGTATACAATTCAACCTGGGCAGGTGGTATCAAAGATGCAAAACTGGGATGGGAATCTACTTCGCAATTCAATTTCGGATTGGATGCGGTTGTATTGCAAAACCGACTGTCAGTAATTTTAAATTATTATATCAGCAAGTCGTACAACCTCCTATACAATAAAAACATTTCTGCATTATCCGGTGCAACTGCCATACTAACCAACCTAAACAATTCCAACATTCAGAACAAAGGATTTGACTTGCAATTGGATCTGAAAGTGATTCAGTCAAAAGATTTTAACCTCAACCTCAGTGGTAATGTAACTGCCAATAAAAATAAAGTAGTTAGCCTCGGTGGCGCCAGCGAAATACAAACCAATGGTGCGGAAAGAAGTTATATCACGCATGTTACAAGGGTAGGAGATCCGGTTGGTTCTTTTTACGGAGTGAAAGTGGCCGGCATGGTGAGAGAAAAAGATATGGCAGCAGTGAATGCCGACCTGGCTATTTACAAATCCAATGGCAATAAGTTTCCAGCCGGTTATAAATCGGCGTCGGGAATACCTATATCTACCTATTCAACCACTCCATTAAATCCGGGTGATTTGTACTTCACAGACAAAAATGGTGACGGCATTATTACTGATGCAGACAAAGATGTAATTGGAACGCCCTATGCAAAATTTACTTATGGCTTTGGCTTCAATATGAACTATAAACTGTTTGATCTTACCGCTTCCTTTAATGGTTCCAATGGTAACCAGGTATTGGATGGACAGGATTATTACATCCGTAACATGGAAGGCTCGGGCAATCAATATGCAGTTATCGATCAGCGTTACCGTAACGAGGCACAGCCGGGCAACGGTCACGAATACCGAGCTTCACGCGGTGGATCACAAAGCAATAGCACGCGTCTTTCAGATTATTACCTGCAGGATGGATCGTTTTTACGGTGTACGGGTTTAACACTGGGTGTTAACCTTACTTCCATGAACTTTACAAAAAAGGTTGGTATCAGCGGGTTGCGCTGGTATGCATCGGTTGACAATGCGTTTACGATCACTAAATACCTCGGCTATAATCCCGAAGTTGATTTTAACAACGGTTCAAATCTTACACCCGGGGTAGACTATGGAAAATATCCTTTGGCCCGTTCATTCAATACGGGTGTTAAAATTCAATTCTGATCAATCAAACTTATTTATATGCGTAACTTAATAATCATATTTCTCGGAGGCACCTTGCTATTGGCCAGCAGCTGCAAAAAATCGTTTTTAGAACAGACAAATCCCAATGGGGTAAATGTAGACAATGGCTACCAGACCGAAACTGACATTACAACGGGTGTATACGGTGTTTACCAGGCACTAAGAAGCAGCAATTGTGTTGGGGAAGGTGCCCAGTTGTGGACCGATGATCGGGCAGATGATGTAAACACCACCGATAATCAGTCGAACAACGGCGAACCTTTCCAGTTTACTGCTTTTGCGCTGGTACCCAGCAACAGTTATCTGCAGAGTCATTGGACCGCTTTGTACGTACCGATTTCCCGTGCTAACCTGATTCTATCCATCATCAGTAAAATTAGTTTTGCCAGTGAAACAACAAAAACACAATACATCGCAGAACTTAAATTTATACGGGCGTATATGTACTTCAACCTGGTTAAGGAATTTGGTGATGTGCCGCTGGTAACCGAACGTTTAACCTCAGCCGAACAGGCAGCAGCACTAACATTTCGTGCTACAAAAGAAACGGTGTATGCGCAGATTGTTGCCGATTTAAAGGATGCAGTAGCCAGCAACCTGCCAGTAATTCAGCCGGTGGCCAACAAAGGACGCGTATCGCTGCAGGCGGCCAACGGCTTGCTGGGCCAGGTATACCTTACAATGGCTACCAGCCTGGACGCAGCAAAAAAGATGGAAAATTTAAACAACGCAAAGACCTACCTGCTGGCGTGTTATAACCAAAAGACATTTACTAATTTGTCCGATATTCCGTTTGCAGATGTTTTTGATGTGAGTAAAAAATCCGGTAACCAGGAAATTATTTTCCAGGTAGTATACAAGCAGGGAGATGCCACTTATTCCTCCGCCCTTGCCAGGAACAACCAGGCAAAAGGCGAAACCATTAATTCTTTATTTCCTTCGCAGGGTGCAGGTGGATTGTTGACAAAAGACTTGCTGAATGAATTTGAAACAGGTGATTTGCGAACTAATTTTTCTGTGAAATATGCGCCCGCTGTGCTGGGTTACTTTATTACAAAATTCAGGGATGCCAGTGCCACTGCCGGCACCCTTGGTTACGGCGGCAACGACTGGATACTGATGCGCTATGCGGATATCATTTTAAACCTTTCGGAATTGTATCTCTACCTGGGCGATAATGCAAGTGCAATTACCTACCTGAACATGGTTCGTGCCAGGGCACAAAGGCCTGATTATGCGACGATGATGGCGGATCCACTTTATGCAGCAAAGTATCCAACACTCAAACTAGCCATTCTGCACGAACGGAGAATAGAATTGGCTTTCGAACACCACCGCTGGCAAGACCTGACCCGCTTTTTTAATGCAACGGAACTGGCCGGTTTCTTCAATGGAAAAAGCCAGGCGAATTATGATAATTCCCCTTTGACGAATTTTACTACGAAAGACTACTATTTTCCAGTACCCTTAAATGAAGTGAAATTAAACCCTGCGGCAATGCCGCAAAATCCCGGCTATTAATTAGTTGTTTATGAAATTAGGAGGTGGAAGTGAAAGCTTCCACCTTTTTTTTGTTACACTAACCGGGCGTTTGTGCACAACAGCTTGAGAATGCTGAAGTGGCTTGCGTTGGATTTTGCTGTACCCGGCAATGGCACGCTGCTACAGTTTTACGCGCTCAGTTTTGAAATAGCTTTCTTGGGTCAACGCAAGTAGCGGCAATTGATTTGTAATAAGTCATTAGCAGCACCTTTATCTTATACACCTGTTTTTTACAGTAGAAAGTTAACCGGCAGCGAGCGTAATTTATTTATTCAATTAATTCTTTTTATCTTGTTGTAAATGACGCCAATATGCCAGTAATGGCATGAGCCGAACATGGATTGGTAGCGGCTGTCTTTAATTTTAAACGCTTAACATCAGATGCGCTGCATGATTTATAGGTGCGCTCTCGAGTTCGATTATAGTTTATTAACGAAATGGACGGGTTCGTTTTCCTGAAGTTCAAATTTTCAACAGAATTGGACAATACTTTCAAGACAGCATATGAAAATACTCATTATTGAAGACGAAATCGCCCTGTCAGACAGTATTTGTACCTATTTCAATTCTGAGAATTTTGTTTGCGAGACAGCTTCGGACTTTAAATCGGCGATCGAAAAAATTTCATTGTACGACTACGCATGCATCATACTAGATATTACACTGCCAGGTGGCAGTGGGTTGGATATTTTACACGATTTGCGGCTCAATCACAAAAACGATGGCGTAATCATTATTTCTGCCCGGAACGCTGTCAACGATAAAGTTACCGGGCTAAAGAACGGCGCGGATGACTACCTCGCCAAACCCTTCCATTTATCGGAACTCAGTGCCAGGGTTGATGCCATCATACGAAGAAAAACATTCCACGGGAAAGACATCATTGAGATAGGCGACTTATCGCTGAGTGTTCCAAATAAAACAGTGGAATTTAATGGAAAGTCGGTTGAACTCACGAGAATGGAATATGACCTGCTGTTGTATTTTGCCAGCAATAAAAACAGGGTGATCAGTAAAGGAGCTATGGCAGAACACTTATGGGGAGACGACATGGACATGACGGCTAATTATGATTTCCTTTACACGCACATAAAAAATCTGCGTAAGAAATTATTGATGGCCGGGTGCCCGGATTACATTAAATCCGTGTACGGACTCGGGTACAAATTTGCAGTATGAAGTTATTTACAAAGTACAACCGGATAAACTTGTTGGCGACTATCATCGTGTTTGTACTTTCAGGTATTGCCTATTTTTTTTTACTGCGCTTTATCTTAATTAACCAGGTAGACGAAGACCTTAAGATAGAACAGCATGAAATTGAAAATTATGTTTCGAAATATAGGAGCCTTCCAGAGGTGATTGCAGTAAAAGATCAGCAAATCTCTTACGTTGCGGTAAACAACGGTAATGAAAGAAACGTGTTTACCAACAGGCATGCGGACCGGCAACGAAGAAGGGCGTTTTTTCGGCAGCTTGATTTTTTTATTCATGTTAAGAAGCAATGGTACCAGGTTAGCGTAAGTAAATCTTTGGAAGGCACTGATAATCTGATACAATCCATCGTTACTATTACACTAGTTACCATTCTGGTGGTATTGGTAGTTTCGCTCGTAATAAACAGGTTAGTTCTTCGCAAATTATGGCAGCCTTTTTATGATTCGTTGGCGGGCATCAGGCGATTTGAACTGGAAAAAAAGGAGATGCCAGTGTTCGCGGCTACGGCTATTGAAGAATTCAAAGCAATGAATGAGACGTTCAGCGATGTAACTGCAAAAGCGCAGCAGGATTACTTATACCTTAAGGAGTTTACTGAAAACGCCTCACATGAACTTCAGACGCCGTTGGCTGTCATTAAATCTAAACTCGATGTCTTAATTCAGGATCCGCAATTAACCGAAGCGCAGAGCAAAGCAGCTTTTGCGGCTTATGAAGCAATACAACGACTGGCAAGATTGAACCAGGGGTTATTGCTGCTGGCAAAAATTGAAAACGGACAATACAATAGCGTTTCGGATTTTTGCGTCGCGGAAAAGATTACAGAAAAAATACACCAGTTTGGAGAACTCATAGATGCGAAAAAGATTCATGTACATACCTCCTTTGAGTCTGGGGCAACAGTAAGCATGAACCCGGCACTTGCGGATATTATGCTCAATAACTTACTCAGCAACGCAATTAAATACAACGTTTTTGATGGGAATATCAACGTTGTTGTGCAGGATGGCGTTTTAGAAATTAGTAACAGTGGAAAAAAAGAAGCGCTCGGGGATAGTAAGCTATTCCGGCGGTTTGCTAAGTCGGGCCAGGCGGAAGAAGGTATTGGCCTCGGCCTTGCTATTGTTAAGCAGGCTGCAGAAGTATCTGGCTTTTCTGCCCGTTATGTTTACGAAAATGGATTGCACCGTTTTTTCTTAATTCGAAATCCCCATTTGTAACCATTTCTGGTAGGATACACAAAGCTGGCTTTTTTATCTTAGTTGCGGTAGGATTTGGTTTTCTTTCATTGCCTCGTCTGTGTACGGATACTGCCAAAGTGGTTACAACTGCAAAAGTTTACAGCCGTGCGCAACGAATGGATTGGCGTGCGGCTAACTGCAAAACAGCAATATCGTATAAATCATTCTTTGTTCCTGCTACTTTAATTGTATACGGTGGCCTGGCCAAGCATGCAGATGCTTTCCAGGATATAAGTGAAAGTAAAAGAGCCGTTTTTCATGGAACGGGCACCTGCCAAAACACCTATTGACAATTACCTTCAGTACGCGCCCGCTTTTTTAGTATATGGGTTGAATGTTGGCGCGGTACACGGCCGAAATAATTTTCGTGAATGGACAATTATTTACAGTATTTCCAGCCCTTACCAAGGCAACGGTGTTGTATGCTGCTCGAAAAATTGCGTCAGAAACAAAGCCAGATGGTTTAGACGGACTTCTTTAAAGGGTGGCCTGTTAGCACCCTCATATTGCCTGCATGGCAAAATAATTCAGTTGGCGTAGGGTTGGCCCACCATTTTTGAAAAAGTGCTGTATGCTTCAGAATAAAATCAGAATACGGTAATAGCTTGCAACTTCTACGAATCAACAATATGAAGATATTTGTCTTAACTGGTATGCTATGTATAGGTTTTGGTTTGGCGGCAACACCCCAGCCAAAAAGCCTTGAATACTTTATACAGGCGGGTCTTCAAAACAGTCCGCTTTTAAAGGACTACAATAACCAGGTATTAATTAATCAGCTGGACAGCCAGCGTATTCGGGCCACATATAAACCACAGGTAAATGGCACCAGCGTCAGCTTATATGCGCCCGTCATAAGGGGGTATGGTTATGATGGCGCAATAACAAATGGTGGCCAATTTACTGCTTTGGTTGGATTTAATCAAACGCTTGTGGGCAGAAAATACCTGGATGCACAGTTCGGTAATCTTCAAATACTAAGCCAGGCTTTGCAAAATACTGCATCAATTTCTGAACAGGATTTAAAGAGGACAATTATTGCTCAATACATTACTGCTTATGGGGACGCGCAGGAGTTGAAATTTGGCCGGGAGGTAAATACGTTACTAAGAAAAGAAGAGGACCTTCTGAAAGCCTTAACTAAATCCAATGTATACCGGCAAACCGATTACCTCACTTTTTTAGTGACCAGGCAACAGCAGGAACTTTCTGTGCGACAATTGGAGATACAGCTACAGAACGACTATGCAACACTTAACTACCTGAGCGGAATCGTTGACACGTCACAAGCAGTGCTTGCCGACCCGGCGATAGGTATTCAGGCATTGCCTGACATAAGCCAGTCTGTTTACTTTCGAAAATTTATGCTGGACAGTCTGCAACTGAGCAATAGTCGATCACTGATCGATTACAATTATAAACCAAAAGTAAACTTGTTTGCCGATGCCGGTTATAATTCCTCATTCGCGTATCGGGCTTACAGGAATTTTGGAACTAGTTTTGGCGTCAGCATAATAGTTCCTATTTACGACGGCCATCAAAAGAAAATACAGCAAAGCAAGTTGTCAGTTTCGGAGAGAACGCGACTGGCGTACAGGGATTTTTATAAGAAACAATACAGTCAGCAGGTAGCGCAACTGCTACAGCAACTACATCAAACCAATTTGCTGATTGGTGAAATTGATCACCAGATTAAATATGCTGAAGGGCTTATCAATGTAAATATCAAACTGCTTGAAACGGGTGATGCTAAAATTGCTGATTTGGTGATTGCTATTAATAATTATATGAATGCAAAGAATCTGCTTACCCAAAACAACAGCGGCCGCTTGCAGATTATTAATCAAATTAATTACTGGAACAGATAAATAAGGATATGAAAATTAAATACTACCTGGCAATCTTATCGATGCTTTCGATTGTTATAAGTTCCTGTGGCAACAACGCCACAATTTCTGTGGAAACACAGCCTGCGGATCAACCTGTAGAAACACCGGTGACTGTAGCGGGCGTTACAGAAGGCCCAATGGCACAATACCTGGAACTGAACGCCACCTCATCTTTTATGCAGAAAAATATAATAAATGCCAATGCTAACGGATACCTGGAATCTAATTTTACCAGCCCAGGTCAGTATGTGAGGCGGGGACAAAATCTTTTTACCATTAAAACCAAGGAAGCACAGAGTATTGGAAACGCAGTAAATCAATTGGATTCGAGTTTTAAATTTTCGGGGACAAATGCTATCAGGGCAGGTGGTAGTGGCTACATTACGCAGCTCAACCACCAGGCCGGGGATTATGTGCAGGACGGTGAACAACTTGCCATTGTGAGCGATATAAATAGTTTTGCTTTTGTTCTAGACTTGCCCTACGAATTACGGCCCTACGTTCAGCCAAAGACAAAAGTTGAATTAATATTACCTGATGGTGAAACACTAAACGGAGTAGTATCAGGTAAACTGCCAAGCGTAGATCCTGCTGCCCAAACCCAGAGCATATTTATCAAAGTGAATGCAAGTCATCCAATACCGGAAAACCTGATTGCAATCGTTCGTATTCAAAAAGCTTTCAAGCCCAGCACCATCTCATTGCCGAAAGCCACGGTGTTGACGGATGAGACACAAAGTGAATTTTGGATCATGAAAATGGTTGACAGCAATACTGCTGTAAAAATGCCTGTTAAAAAAGGAATTGAGTCATCCGGTATGGTAGAAATTCTCTATCCTGTCCTTTCCGCAAGTGACAAAATTCTGCTCACTGGAAATTTTGGATTGGCTGATACCGCAAAAGTAAAAATTACAAGATGACAATAGTATTTATATGTTGAAGAATTTTATTGGTTCATATAAGAACCCGTTGGCTGTTATGCTGGCATTCAGCGTTGCCGGCGGCATTTTTGCTTATACAAAAATGCAGGTATCGCTTTTTCCGGAAATAACATTTCCTAAAATAAAAATAATTGCAGACGCGGGGCTACAGCCGGTGAATAAAATGATGGTTACGGTGACCAAGCCGCTTGAAAATGCGATAAAACAAATACCCGATCTTACCATGCTGCGCAGTACGACCAGCCGTGGCAGTTGCGAGATTTCGGCATATATCGATTGGAATGCTAACGTGGATCTTGCCCAGCAGCGCATTGAATCAAAGATCAGCCAGGTGAGAAATCAATTTCCTGCGGAAGTACAGATTACGGTGGAAAAAATGAATCCATCTATTTTGCCAGTAATGGGATACACACTGGAAAGCCATAATAAATCTCCGATAGCATTAAAACAGCTGGCCAGCTATACCATCAAACCGTTTTTATCGCAGGTTCAGGGTGTTTCAGAAATACGGGTAATAGGGGGAAAGACCAAGGAATATTGGCTTGAACTGGATGCACGTAAGATGAGTTCCCTGGGCATTACGCCAGATTCAGTTACTAACGCAATTGGGCAAACAAATTTTGTAAAATCGAACGGTTTTCTGAGTGATTATAAATTTCTTTACCTGTCTGTTACCGATGCTACGGTGCATTCTGTAAGCGATCTGGAAAATATTGTATTGAGAAATGATGGCAGAAGGACCATTAGATTGGGAGAAATTGCGTCCGTTCAGATTCGCGAAGCGGTGGAGTTTACAAAGATTAATGCCAACGGACAGGAGGGCATTTTGATTGCAGTTATTAAACAACCAAATGCCAACCTGGTTGATCTGTCTACAGCGATGAAGGGAAAGATAATGGAATTGCAAAAGATATTGCCAGCCGGGGTTTCCATTCACCCATATTATGTACAAGCCGATTTTGTTACTACCGCCATCAAAAGCGTTACAGAAAGCTTATGGATTGGATTGGCACTGGCGATAATTGTCGCGATGGTTTTCCTGCGTTCGCTTAAAGCGAGTGCGACCATACTTATTACAATACCTATCACAATTAGTTTGGCGTTATTGGTGTTATATGCTGTTGGTTACACACTCAATATTATGACAATTGGTGCCATCGCAGCGGCCATCGGTCTTATTATTGATGATGCAATTGTAGTTGTTGAACAAATTCAGCGTACCCACGAAGAGCATCCCAATGAACCCACTAAACCTTTGGTGCAAAAAGCCATCCATTACCTTTTTCCTGCAATGATTGGGTCGTCGATCAGCACTATCGTGATCTTTTTGCCCTTTGTGTGGATGAGTGGTGTTGCCGGCGCATATTTTAAAGTATTGGCCAATACCATGGTCATTACTTTGGTGTGTTCATTTTTTGTAACCTGGGTTGGATTACCAGTAATTTATTTGTTCTTAACTAAAAGTAGAAAAAAGGAAGTAACAAAGAACAAAACCGCACATGCGGTTAAAAGTCAGGGCTGGGTATATTTTTTTATTCGCCGTCCATTAATCGCATTGCTGATGATTGGAGGATGCACTTTCGCCATTGTGTTTATTCTCCCCAAATTGCAGACCGGTTTTTTACCTGATATGGATGAAGGTAGCATCGTGCTGGATTACGCTTCCCCTCCTGGCACCTCGCTTGAGGAAACAGATCGCATGTTACGTGAAATCGAAAAAAAGATTGTTAGTATTCCGGAAGTGGCCGCATATTCAAGAAGGACAGGTACCCAGATGGGATTTTTCATAACTGAACCCAATACCGGCGATTATTTAATTCAATTAAAGGCGAACCGAAGCCGTTCTACAGAGGAAGTTATATCAGCAATCCGTACCTACAGCGAAGCTACGCAACCCGCATTGCGGGTGGATTTTGGGCAGGTAATTGGCGATATGCTGGGCGATTTGATGACGTCCGTGCAACCCGTCGAGGTTAAGATATTTGGCGACGATCCTAAACAGCTGCAGGTGTTATCAAAGCAAGTTGCGACAGTTGTTGCTGGAATAGAAGGCGCTGCGGATGTTTTCGACGGAGTAGTTATTGCGGGTCCGTCTGTAAGTATCGAACCTGATTTTAACAAACTTGCACAGTTTGGAATTACGCCGGTTAATCTGCAATACCAATTGCAGACTTTCATGGAAGGTAATATTGCTGGTTCGATCCTGGAAAATGAACAACAGTCTCCTATAAGGATTGTCTATTCAGATAACAGAAAGATGGGCGTCAATGCCATCAGTGATCTACAGATATTTCTGCCAAACGGAAAATTAAATCCCATTACGTCTATGGCAACCGTACGGGTAAACAGCGGTGAAGCGGAAGTGCAGCGCGAGAATTTACAATCCATGGGTGTGGTTACGGCGAGATTAGAGAACAGCGATCTCGGCAGTGTTGTTAAACAAATTCAGCAGCAAATCAACAGAAAAATTGTTTTTCCAAAAGGATATCATGTGGAATATGGCGGTGCATACGCGGAACAGCAGCAATCCTTTAAAGAGCTGCTGGTGATTCTGCTGGCTGCCAGCATGCTGGTTTTTGTTACAATCCTGTTTTTGTTCCGCGATTTTAAAGCCGCGCTTTCAATCTTAATGGTTTCGGTCCTTGGCATTAGTGGAAGTTACCTTGCGCTTTACCTGACCGGTACGCCCCTCAATGTAGGTAGTTACACGGGGCTTATCATGATAGTTGGCATTATAGGTGAAAATGCCATTTTCACTTTCCTGCAATTTAAAGAAGCCCTGCACAGTCGTTCCGCTGAAGAATCCATTGTGTATGCTATTTCAACACGGTTGCGACCAAAACTCATGACGGCGCTGGGTGCTATCATCGCACTGCTGCCACTTGCGCTGGGTATTGGCGCCGGTGCGCAATTGCACCAGCCACTGGCAATTGCAGTTATTGGCGGTTTTATTATTGCATTGCCGTTGCTTTTAATTGTACTCCCGTCTGTTTTAAAAATACTTTACAAAAACGTTTCTTCAACTTATAAAGTTTCACCGACGCCGGAATTGTAAACATTTTAAAAAAATATATATTATGAACAAGCATTTCTTTTTTCCGTTTTCATCGGTGATGGCCACGCTGCTAACGAGTATTTCTTTAGGGGCACAAGTACTGCCCGATTATCAAATCGCGAAAACATTCCGCATTGGTAGTGCGGGGGGCTGGGACTATATCGCAGTTGGTCCTGAAAATAACCGTCTGTATGTATCACACGGCAATCAGGTAAATATCCTTAATGAAAAAAGTGGCGACTCTGTTGGCGTAATAGCCAACACCGGCGGTGTACATGGTATTGCTTTTGTTACCGCCCTGGGTAAGGGTTATACAAGTAACGGGCGATTAAACAATATTACAGTGTTTGATCTCAAGACTAATCAAATACTGGGGCAAATTGCAACCGGGCAAAATCCGGATGCTATTATGTATGAGCCTTATTCAAAAACAATTATAACCTGCAACGGACGCAGTAATGATCTTACCGTGATTGATCCTGTATCTGAAAAAATTCTTGCAACAATTGCAGTTGGCGGTAAGCCCGAAACCGCCGTGAGTGATGGCGCTGGCAAAATCTATGTAAATGTTGAAGACAAGAATGAAATTGTCTCAATCAATATTAAGACAAATACCGTAGAGAAACATTGGTCGGTTTCGCCAGCTGAAGGTCCAACCGGGTTAGCCATTGACCTTGTTTCAAAGAAATTGTTTGCCGGCTGCGATAAAATGTTGGTTGTAATGGATATGGTATCGGGTAAGGTAGTAGATAAACTACCCATTGGAGACGGTTGCGATGGCGTAGCATTTGACCGCAATCTAAAAAATATTTTTGCTTCTTGTGGCGAGGGAAAACTAACCATTATTCATGAAGACGAAAAAGGGAAATACACGGTTGTTGAAAATCTCGCTACTAAAAAAAGTGCAAGAACAATCGCTATTAATGAAGCGCTGCATATTGTTTATTTACCGGCTGCCGATCTGGGCACACCTGCTGCGGGTGAAAAAAGAGCTCCAATGATTCCCGGCTCTTTCCAGGTGTTGGTGGTACAGGCAAAATGAGGAAGCATACTAGTGGACTTGGCTGTCTTAAAAATAGCATATTATGCGCTGTGCCTGGCGAAATATGCATTGGTGTTTATCATGCCTGTTTGGGTGTTCTAGTGATCGGTACATGATTTAAGCCATAGGGTATTTTTCTTTTTGCCTTCATTCAATAGCAATTGACAATATTCTGTATAAAAAACGTGTTTGTTAAGTAACGCAATGCTGTTTAGGTGCCAGTGTGGAAATTCTTCTCCCGTACGCAGCTCCATCTCGGCTTTCATCAGAAGTTCGGTTTTCATAAAATAATCAGTCCCGAAGTGATAGGTGTCGGCATCACAAATAATCTTTTCAACAAGATTCGCTGGCATTGCATTTACTTTTGTTGCAAGGATACAATTGCCTGCTTCAGCAACAATTTCATCCGGTATTTGAAAACCGGACATGAAATTAAACATGATAAGTCTGCTTTTGTCCTCATGACCTTCCATTGGACCGGATAACTGTCCAGTATCGTGAAACCAGGCAGCGATAACAAGGACTGAGATATCCTGCGGTGTAAGTTTGTAGAAGTGCCCGATTTCTTTAGCATGCTCAACTACTGAAGCGGTATGTTTCAAATTATGATACGGGTACTGCGGCGCAGGGGGAGACGTGAATAGCTTAGTTACGAAAGTCTCAGCATTTTCTTCGAGCAAATGATAATTCATTGTGACAATTTTACGAACAGCACTTTACATTTACCCGCAATCTCCTGGCAAAATCTGGAGAGATTCTGTAGAAAAGTTGAGCATGCGCGTTTATTTAGTTCCCCGGCATTCTTCTGTATTCTGCCAAAATCGGTTTTTATGTGAGCTTTGTTCACAGGTGAAAGGAAGTAATCCGCTATTTTTTTGAGCAGTCCTATCTTTTCTAATATTTGATTGCCGGACAGCTTGTACTGCCGAAGGGGTTGGAAGTTTTCAGGTAGCGTAAAAAAGGCAAATATCGGTTCGCGCCTTGAAAATGGTATAGTCGCAGTATTTTATCTCGCCAAAGGAAGAAAAATTTCGGCTCGGATCGCTGATCGGAAAGGGTGATTTAAATGGTATTGCAAAACCATTTCGCGCTGGCTAGGAATCTCTTTTCTTTAAAGACTAAATCGCTAGTCTTTCACTTCTTTAACAAAATTTCCTTGTGCATCGAAAATTACGTCGATCTTATTGACCTCCGCTTCATAGGTGGTTGAGCCGTCTGCTTTTGTAATTATGGCCGCCGCTTTTATTGAAGCACCTTTGTAGTGTGATTTAACAAAAGGAGCGACTGTTGCGGGAAGGTCACTTACTTTGATGTCAACTTCAGATTCCGTCATAGTGCCTTCTTTCGTAAATAAAACAGACAAGTCTTTGCCGTTTTGTTTAAACCCTGCTTCGAATGCTCCTTTTTCACTTTCCCATTTTGCCGTACTTCCAGGATACATTTTAGCGAATGAATTTCTTACAGCCAATGGAACTTTGGCTGCTGCCAGTTTTTGCGCTGTTGCAGCTACTGCTATGCCGATCGTCATTGCTGTCAATGCCATGATTTTTTTCATTTTAGCAAATTTTATTTTAATGATAGATACTGCAATACTACCAGCCGATCCTGTAGCAAAACTGAATTGGTGATAATGCTTTCAACGTTTTCTCTCAATTTACCATGTCTTCAAAATTTGTTCGCGCGTTCCTATCCAATAATAAACTTATTTCGTTGGCTTGCGGATTTAACGAGATTGGGCGTTAAGATAAAAAAGGTTCAGAAAACGTAAAGACTTCAGGTTCTGCAAAATCTAAATAAATCGTATTAGATCCTGTCTATCCATCCGTTAGCGAAACCGGCTCTTTGAAGACCTGTCACCAGGTAGGGGCATTGCTTCATCGTCGTCCAAATCAATCCGGTGCGATGGTTTTCAATCATAATAACAATCGGCCCCTGGTTTAATCCGAATTGCCATTGAGAAACCCAACCATGAATAGTTGAAGGCTTAACTGGAAATGTAGGGTTAAAACTCGCAGAAAATCCCTGTAAGCGATGCGGGTTTACTTCAAATTTTTCGATTGATTTGCGAATCGTTTCAAGTACTATTTCAGGGGCAAACGGTAGTGAAGCTACTACGGCCCAGGGCGACAAGGTGCCGTCATCCGGGCCATACGGAGCGCCCCGTGCGATATAATTATAAAAAATCCGGTGTTGCCCGTCAATTTTTAATTTCTTTTTTCCTGGACCATCACTGGCTGTTAACCCCCAACAAAAAGCTCCGTAATCTTTGAACTGTTTTTTATTCTCAATCGCATACTGACGATGAATGTAAGTTGCACGCCTGCTGTTTTCAAAATAATCAAAGCCGGCTTTTTTATTAAATGAATCGTGAATCCCGCGGAAATCAATCCACATGTGGGAGAACTGGTGTATAAATAACGGGCCCGCATACAAATAGGAAATATCATACACGCTTGTTACATCAAATGTGCCGGTCCATGCTTTATAACCTTCGGGGCTAATGGGAAAAGTTGGGGAACCCAATGCCAATAGGTACATGATCATCGCTTCGCTATAATTCTTGTCCCATCGGTAACGAAGAAACCCTGATCCGGGTTTCCAACCGTGGCAAATGCTGTTTCCCTTATGCTGTGCCCATTGCCAGTCAACCCGGCGATATAGCTTATCCGCCAAATCCCTGATGGCTGTTTCTTCTTTGTTCTTCTTTTGAAAATACGTAGCGGCACACAAGGCTCCGGCAATAAATAACGAGGTGTCTATCGTGGATAGTTCACAATTCCATGCTCTTTCCCCGTTGTGCATTTCCAGAAAATGATAATAAAAACCTTTATATCCGGTAGCATTTGCCTGTCTTCCCTGCTGGCTGCTATAAAAGAACCGCAGAATTTTTAGTATTCTTTCAATCGCATTTTTCCTGGGGAGCCATTTTTTTTCGACAGCAATTATATAGACAGTGATTGCCATGCCAGTAACAGCTATGCTAGCCGGAGAACCCGGCGCGGTTTTATCCGCAATTAATCCAGTTAGAGGATTTACTTCGTTCAAAAAGTATTCAAAGGTTTCCCGTTGCAATTTATGCAGCATCTCCTCATCGGATCCTTTTGGATTTGGTACGGGGACGGTTGGGACTTTTTTAATGCTACTTAGTTTTAAGTTGCTGGAAGCTGCCACCATAATATTTAGATTATAGCAACTTTTTATTGCAACATTTGAATTAGAAATATAAATAATCAGATCTGCATTATGACACGGAACAACGCCGACTGGCGCCCACAATTTAAAACAAGTTTAAAGCACATTGGCCAACGAAAAGAGGATATGCTGAAGAAATTTCCCTGAAATACCCTTTTCGCTGCTAATAATGCTGCATTACTTAAACTTTAGGTTATCGAAACAATATTGCTTTGCAAACAAATGTTACCGGCCTGGCGGGTTTTTTATTTCTTTACCGGGTTATCCCCGGCTAAAGGTTGCTTCACCGGACATTCCGTTTTAATCAACTTATCCCAAATTGTAAAGTACAATCCAAAATTATACCTGTGCTGTTTATGATGATGGGAATGATGGGTTGCGCCAATTACCCATTTGCCGATATAATTTTTAGCGGCGATTTCCCGGTAGATATCAATGTTCAGGTGGTTGATAACGCTTGTGAATGACATTAAAACGAGCTGGGTGGGTATTACAATGGGATGGAGCGGCAAAAGCAATAGCACTGCTGGCAGGGCGATGGCCTGGATGACGCTTTCAATGGGGTGAAACGAGAAAGCGGTAAATGGCGAAGTGGTATGGCTGTCGTGGTGAATTTTATGCACTTTAGAAAAAAGGGCGGGGTGGTGCATAAGGCGGTGCAGCCAGTAATAATAGGTTTCCTGCAACAACATACTCAATAGCAGGCTGCAGGGGAGGTACCACGCACCAAACGCCGCGATATTGTAATAAATTTTTGTTTTTCCGGATTGCCATAGCCAGAGTGTTAGTATTCCAGCAAAGGCGAATATGATGGATGATATAGTACTCCAGTATATTTCCTTTTTCAATTGCCCCGGCTGGTAAGGTCTTTTTGATAATTTTCTTGCTTTCCATTTACGCGGAAACCACACGTAAAATATCGCATAAAATAATCCTGCAATTAAAAGGTAGCGTCCCGTAATAATGAAAAAAAAGAGCAGGAATGCAATTACCCAATAAATTGGATTGGAACTGTCCGGAAGTATAGAAAAAATCGATTTCACTTACAGTATCGCGGTCCGCATTGAGTGGCGTCCAGCAATAGTATGGAATAAGAATTATGCCATGTTGCTGCGAATCCCCAAGCCAGCTACACAATTACTAAAACTAATGGCAAGCTGCGGTTTTTTTTGCTGGTCAGAAAAAAAGGGCCAGGATACCCGTCTTCACGCGAACTTTAACATTTGGCTCCCTGGAGTCATTAGAGATATGAAGAAGCAGCGGCGTTTGAGGCAGCGGCAGAAATTATCCGGCACGGCTTATTTGGTCGGTTTGCTACACAAAAAACGAAAATGCAGCAACTAATTGTACCGACAAAATACAATTAATGCTATTCGGCAATATAATATTCCTGGTGGCGAATGCTATTTGCCGTTGTACGGGCGCATAACTCAAAATATTAAGATCGATTGGACTAGTGTACAAAGGCAATGAAGAAACTGTAGCGATGACCGAGCCGTCGTTGCAAACAAACTTCAATCTTTGATGCCGGTAATATTATTGTCGCTGCACCCAATCTTGAAGGCACTTTTAATATCAGGTGCCATGAATCTTTTACAAAACGAGCGACTAGTCCTCGTTATCGTATGAAATAATGATTCCTGTATTGGAAGTTCCGTCGCTGGATCCCCTGACATCACCTGATGCATGCCCTTGCACGGCATTAACTGCACTGCGGCCCATGGATGCCGCAACCAAAGCCGACGATTTTTTTCGCCGTTTTGTTGGCTTTGTGTCCTCAGGTTGATTCGCCACTGTTTTATCGGTCGTAGACTCCACTGTTGTGGCATTCTCTGTTAGCTCTTTTTTTTCCGGCATGTTTTAAATTTTAATGTTTATTTCAAAAGTTTTAAAGTCGTCAATCTGAAACTACCTATCGTTATCCTTCTCCTGACGCAAAATTAAATTAGCGCTCCAGCTCCTCCTTGACTTTACGTTCCATATTATTTGATTGATCAAGCCATTGTAAAAAAACAAGTTGTTGTTGAATTATCGGGGAATATAAATGCCACCATTATCTGCGTCGGTCTTTTTTGTTGATTGAGTCAGTTTCGTGTACCGTTTTGTACATCAAACTCCCCGATTTAGCTATTCCCTGAGATTGTAAAGTTCAGAACTTTGTTCCACTGATTGTACTAATCGAAGGGTGGGGCGTAACGATTGCGCTACTTAGCTTCAGTCCAATGGCTTTCCGTAATCGAAGTGGTCCTTCATGGCACGAAGAGGATTTGCATTTGCAAATGGGCGGGAAATGATGACTGGAATTACAAGTGATATGCAGTGGTAGTTTCCTTTCATAAAACATATTTAATACCAGTGTTTGTAAAATTTAATTATTCAATATGAAGCTGTATACAACAACTGCAGATGCCGTTGCAGACATGCGTGAACGCGGATTCGACGGCGATTTTGAATTGGTCGGAAATGATTTGCTTTGGGTACAACAAAAGACATTTATCCGGATGGGTTTATTTACCATTATTGAATGTCAGCGCTTCTGGCATCCTGCCGTGCATAGTACCGATTTGATTTTGTTGGGCGTCATTGCGCTACATCACAACGTAAGGGGCATCCTGCTTGTTGATTATGCATCGCATCCGAACGGGTGCCCACCTGTTATTGCGAAAAAAATGAACGAGCTTAATCAAAAAGTACTGTATTGGGAGAATATCGAAAATGAAAATATGTGATTTAATTTAAAAAGGATTTTTTGCACCGGATGTGCTGCTTACTTCAGTGAATAGAGGATTTAACTACTGTATATTAAAGGCAGTGTCCAGGAAGTATATTGTCAACAAGATGCAGATAATAAGGATAGACACTAATAATATTGTCGGTAGGGGAAAGGGATTCTTGATTATTCCGGTAAGAATTTGTTTGTCGTTCAACCGATATCTTCTGTATGCCAATGTACTGATTGCTGCCCCAATCAAAAAAAAGCTAATTCCTGTAAATAATGCATGATTGTCAGCATTATTTGACTTAGCGGCTCTTTGAATTGCGTCGATCGGGCGCTGCGGTAGCAAAAACCTTATCACTACAAAACCAAATGCAATTATTGAGATGGCTGTTCTAATCCATGCTAAAAACGTTCGCTCGTTGGCCAGCCGATCTGTGGCACGAATTTCAAATTTCTGCGTAGGCTCGTTGTTCATTATAATATTAACTAGTACCAGTAATCACATTGCACTGTAAATTTCGGCATAAGGGGATAGATAAAAAATGGATAATTCAATGCTTTTAATATCCAATGGAACTAATTTTGATAACATGTGCCTGGTCCGAAAATGAAAGCATTAATTATTTGTCAGTGAGCACCTCGTGTCGTCATTGGGTTGACTGTCTTCAGGTTTCTATCACGGCGGTTTGTTGCGGGTTGGTGTTGCGTCGTTCTGTCGTGTAGGTGTGATTTCTTTGCTCAAATGCGGGTAAAATGCGTAAAGATCTAGACCCCTAAAAAATAAAGAAACCCTGTAAATTAATGATTCACATTAATCTACAGGGTTACCCGGGTGCCCAGGAATGGATTCGAACCATCACATCCTTGCGAACGCTGCGACCTGAACACAGTGCGTCTACCAATTTCGCCACCTGGGCAGTTGTTTTGTACCGGGCGCAGCCCGGTGCTACATTCAGGGCTGCAAATATAGGCGGTAAACCATACATGGCAACGGTAATTTGCCAGTTTTTTTAGACGGCATCGGGCCTGCTTTTCCAGCCAATTAGTAAGACCCCGGCAATCACCAGCAACGTGCCCAACACCTGTTCGGCAAATATTTTCTCGCCTAAAATAAAATGGGCCTGGATGATGGTGGATACCGGCCCGATACCCGATACGATGGCCACATTATTTGATCCAATTTGTTTGAGGCCATAAGATATCAGGAAGGCCGGAATAACGGTGGCGAGTAGGGCAAGTACGATTCCATATCCCCAGTATTCGGTGCCGGAGTGTAAGAGTTGGTAATTGCCCGCCAGTATATAATGAATAAAAACCCCGCCCGTAGCAGTCAGCATGGCGTAGGCGGTAAATTTTGTTGCACCTACCTGCGGTATCAGTTTACCACTTCCCACTATGTAGATGGCATAGGTAACCGCGCACAACAAAATAAGCAGGCTCCCGGAAAAAAATGCTGCGCTTGCGGTATCTACGTGCAGCTGTCCTATATAAGCGACCGCAATGCCGGTGTAGGTAAGCGCCAGGGCCAGTACCTGGACGCGACTAATTCGTTGCTTAAAGATGGTTGCATTTATTAACACCGCAAAACTGGGGTATAGAAAAAGAATCAGTCTTTCCAGGCCGGCAGATACATATTTCAACCCGGTGAAATCCAGGAAACTGCTGATGTAATAGCCAAATAAACCGAGTGTAATAATCCAGATCCACTGTTGTTTTGTAAAACGAACATTGTCTTTTTTATTGCCAGCAAAGATGGCAACGCCAAGGAAAAATGGCAATGAAAAAATCATTCGTACCGTCAGGAGCGACAAGGCATCTGTCTGCGTATTATGAAAAGCTTTCTTAACAATGATGGCTTTCGTAGAAAATAATACAGCGCCAAGAAAAGTTACCAGTAACCCGGTTACGGAAATGCTCTGTAATTTTTGTTTCTGCACGGGAAGAAAATCAGTGGTTCGCAGCTTGTCTTTTAAATAGCGCCAGCGTAAACCGTTATAAAAAATCCGTTACACCGCCACGTTAAACTCGCGCAATGCGTCATTGAGGCTGGTCTTTAAATCGGTACTCGCTTTGCGCTGGCCGATGATTAGTGCACAGCCAACACCGTATTCCCCCGCGGCAAACTTTTTGTTATACGTGCCCGGAATTACTACGCTTCTTGCTGGTACGCGGCCCTTATATTCTACCGGTTCGCTGCCGCTTACATCAATTATTTTGGTTGATTTGGTAAGCACCACATTGGCACCCAGTACGGCTTCTTTTTCCACCAGCACGCCCTCTACCACAATGCAGCGGCTACCAATAAAACATCCGTCTTCCACTATTACCGGGCTCGCCTGCAGCGGCTCCAGTACCCCGCCAATGCCAACGCCACCACTCAGGTGCACGCCCTTTCCAATTTGCGCGCAGCTGCCAACCGTTGCCCAGGTATCTACCATGCTTCCCTCATCTACGTAAGCGCCGATGTTTACATAACTGGGCATCAGTACCGTGTTTTTTGCAATGTAAGCGCCATAGCGTGCCACGGCATGCGGCACCGCACGCACACCCAGTTCTTTATAGTTTTTTTTAAGGAGCATTTTATCATAAAACTCAAATGGTTCCACCGTCCACGTCTGCATCGGCTGTATGCCGAAGTACAAAAGTATCGCCTGCTTTACCCACTCGTTTACCTGCCATTCCTGACCGGCCGCAGCGGGTGGCGCGGCGGTACGCAGCCTGCCTTTGTCAACTTCTTCTATTACTGCTTTTACGGCGTCGGTATATTTGTTGTCTTTCAGCAACGCGCGGTCGTTCCATGCTTCCAGTATCAAAGATTGTAATTCCATTCAATAAAAATTTTTGCAAAAATAGGAAGAAGCGGTGAGCTTTTAACGATTGGATGTGCGGCCTTTGTTACGCAGGAAGACAAGCGGTTTGCGCTGCTGCTTGCCACGTGTAAATTAACAGCTTATATTTTTTTTCTCGTGAAGCGAACCAATGGCCAAAATCTAACGGCAGTAGGTACGCAGGTAATAAAAGATTTTTGCCCGGATGGTTGGGTCATCAAACATCGGCCCGTAGTGCGGCGCACCGGGCACAATGATGAGTTCATTTTTTACGCCCGCCAGCTTCAACCAGGATTGCAGCAGCACCGATTGGGTATAAGGCACCGATTCATCTTTTTCGCCCTGTACAATTAAAAAAGGTGGATCGTTTTTGTCAACATACGTCACCGGACTCGCAATTTTTGCAAGGTCGGGTCTGTACAGCGGCATGGCGCCAAGCAGCAGCGACATCGGGTTACGCTCGTTGTTCATGGCGGTGTCAGGTGCAGCGCCCAGTATTATAAAATCGGAAGGGCCATAAAAATCAAGTACCGTGCTTATTTTAAATGAAGGCTTTTTACCTGCGGGATAGAAACTACTAATATTGTTATTGGACGATACACCCAGCAAAGAAGCCAGGTGTCCGCCGGCAGAAAACCCTATGAGGGCGATCTTGTTTTTATCCAGCATATATTTTCCCGCGTTATCATAGAGGAATTGAACGGCCTGGTTGCAATCCTGTATTTGCGCAGGAAACGGCGCCACTGTACTGTAACGGTAGTCAATAGAGGCAAGCGCATAACCACTGTCAAGGAAACCTTTCACCGTATTCACCATATAGCCCATATCAGCATACTTGTCATTCAGCATCCATGCGCCGCCATGTATCCAGATAACGAGTGGAAGTGGTTTAACAGTATTGGCGGGTACGTAGATATCCAACAGGTGAAAACGGGACGTGTCATTTGCATAACGAATATTTCCGTAAGCCACGGTTCCGGCCGGAAGAATGGCTTTCATTTTATCGGTTAGCTGCGCATGAACGCTAACTGAAAGGGCGATTGATGCCAGTAGAACAAGCGCGCGAATTGGACGGGATATTATTTTTATCATTTTGTATTTGGTTGTGCATTCAAATCTAACTAAAAACCGGCTTTGTGCGCGGGTTGGTTCTGTAGCGACAGCGCTGGCCGGTTATGGGCTTTGGAGCTATGTGCTGATGTCTTCAAATGAAAACCCCTCCGTTGCACTGCACAACGGAGGGGTTTATATAAAAAGACCAACCAACTTTAAATGATCCTGAAACCTGCGCTTAACTGAAAACCCTGCTTCTTCCACTTGTCGCTGTTAGTGGCATCGTTAATATTTGATAGGCCAACCACATAGCGGCCGCTCAGCCGGATGCCACCCAAGTTTAATTGTACACCACCAACCATCGACAAATCGCCGCCGGAAAATGCATCTTTACCATTCTCAAATAAGTTTTTATGCTTGTCCAGCAAAATACCAAATTGTGGTCCTACCTGGAATGAAATGAATTTAGCCGGTGTTAGGTTCAGCAGCAAAGGCACCGAAACATAATTAAGTTTAACGCCTTTCAGGTTTTTGACGTTAAAGACACTTCCAAACGCGGTATCGGCTTTTGTGTTGAACTGGTTGAACAACACTTCCGGCTGTATTTGTACATGATCGGAAATTTTTATAGTCGCGAAAGCTCCTGCCTGGTAACCATAGTCAAATTCATCTGCAAATGATTTACCCTCTATCTTGGTAAAGTTAACGCCGCCTTTTATACCCAATTGAAAAAATGGCACCCGACCCTGTGCCATGCCTGCAATGGAAAATAAAACAAACGCGAAAAGAGGAACCAGGAGTTTCGTCTTCATGATGTAAAGTTTTTTAGTTGCATAATAAGCTTCAAGTAATATGCCATTCAACTTGTATAGAAGTTAAATAAAGTTAAGAGTAATTAAAGGAGATCATAAAAATTATAAACTGAAGGAAAGGGTAAGGGCGAACACCTGGCTGAAACGCTGCTCCGTGTCCTGCAGGTAATAATCCATATACCAGAGCGGTTGTATGTTGAATTTGCCAATCGTATAAAAGATACTGGCCGCCAGGGCAACTGACTGCACCTGGAAATCATTGCCATCTGCACTGTCGTAACTCCTTTTAAATTTTGAGAGGGCAATTTTTTTGGTAGCGTAGTTGATATTGGTGTTGGTCTTTATTTTCGATACACCCGAAACCAGGTAGCCCGTCAGGCTGATGGTGCAGTTATCATTTTTGGTAAACAATCCATCCAGCGAAAAATCTCTGCGCACGGAAGCGGACAACGAAAAGTCTTTAATATGATTTTGTGATTCAATTGTTTTTCGGATATGCACCCATCCATAGCGCTGCAATAAATTACTATAGCGGTACACTGAATCTTCATAGGTTATTTTATCATTAAAGCTCCCGGTAGCGTAACCGGCCGCGATGCCGTAGCGCCAGCTCTTATGGTGCAGGTTGACGTATCCATACAGGTCATTTTCATAAGGGCTCGCATTCAGCATAGCGGTATCTTTTCCGAAGTAGCGGGTATACGAAATGCCGGTTGACACGCTGGTGCTGATATAATCGTATGACGGCGTAACCGCATACTGGTAGAAATGAAAACCATTGCCGGGATTTGCGAGAAAGCCAGTAGCACTCAAGCCCAGGCCGCTTTTATGGTAATAGGCCAGGGTAGGCGTAAAGGAAAGCTGGTGCGATGTTTCCTGTGTGTTGAGGGAATTGTTTTTTATGCTGAATGTCCTGTTGCCCACGCCGACACTCGCGGAAAGAAAACTTTTTTCCTGCAACATCGAATCAAGATAGGCATCAAATCCGCTCATCAATGAATCCATTACGGCGGTGGTATCGCCTTTCAAAAACAGGGTGTCCAGTTTGCCGGACTGGGCAAAACCGATATGCCTGGCTGCTACCAAACATCCTGCAATAACAACAATACGTATAATTTTCTTCATGGGGTGATGATGCGGTGCCTGCGATGACTTGTAAACGCGGCTATGACCGCCTAAATTGTCGTGGGTTTAAGACATTGACATTTTTATAGTCGTCCTGGATTAGCAGCAACAATTTTCCGGGAAAGAAATATCAAGCTTTTGCCAGTGTCAACCTTTATCATAGGCTGGGAAATGAGCACGTAGCAGCCCTACCATACCATATCATCGCTGCAGTTGCCAGTTGGCCCCGGCGATTCGCCTGTTTACAATTTTGAATGTTCAAGGCTTCATGAATGCTGCGGTATTTTTTTTCACAAAAGCCGATATTAGAAAGCTGTTATTCAAAATAATTACGTTAGTTCAATCACCGTTATTTCGGGCAAAATACCTACCCGGCCCGGATAGCCGATAAAGCCATATCCACGGTTCACATAAAGTTTTTGTTTGCCCTGTTCGTAAAGGCCTGCCCATTCTTTATAAACATATTCCACCGGGCTCCATTTAAAACCAGGAATTTCTACGCCAAATTGCATACCGTGGGTATGACCAGCCAGCGTTAAATCAATGTCGCCATACTTGGGCTGCACTTCGGCATGCCAATGGCTCGGGTCATGGCTCATCAAAATTTTAAACGGATATTTTTCCGTGCCGGGGTAGGCGAGATCCATTCTCCCGTATTTTGGAAACCGTGCTTTTGCTCCCCAGTTTTCAATTCCAATCAATGCAATCTGCTCGCCGTTTCTATCCAGTGCTGTATGTTCATTCATCATCAGGCGCCAGCCCAAAGCAGCATGTACTTTTTTTAGATCTTCCAGGTTGGCGCTTTTTGCCGCGGCACTTTCCCAGTTAACATAGTCGCCATAATCATGGTTACCCAGCGTAGAAAATACGCCCATGGGTGCTTTCAGTTTGCTAAAAACATCCATGTAATTTTCCATCTCTGTCGCCCGGTCGTTTACGAGGTCGCCCGTAAACAAAATGAGGTCGGCATTTTCCTTCATGGCCATGTCTACCCCATGCATCACTGCTTCTTTGTTGGTAAAACTGCCGCTGTGGATATCGCTTATTTGTAAAATTTTAAGCCCTTTAAAAGATTTCGGGAGGTTGTCATAGGCCAGTTTTATCCGGCGGATTTTGTAATTGTATTTGTTGCTGAATCCATAAACCAGCGATCCAAACAACGCGCTACCCGCGCCTATTCCCAGCCAACTGAGAAACAACGAACGTGATATGCCTTCGCCACTGAACCCAGCCGCCTCAGTATCGCTAAAGAAAAGTTTACCGGATGCCCATTGTATCAAGCGACGGATATCGTCTATAAGAAAAAAAACAACCGCAATTACTTTGGCAAAGAACAAACCCAGTACAGTGGCAAATAAATAGGTCCGCAGTACACGCGGCCAGGTTTCATAATGGGTAAAGGTCATCAGCAACAATATAATAAGGGTGATGGCCGACAAACTCCAGTATACTGCATATACAATAAGTTTGGTTCTTGGGCTGGCGGAATTACTAACCAGTTTTACTGCCTGGAAAACATATACATCCAGCAGGAGCATGATGACCAGGATTACCATTAAAAAAGCAGGACTGCGCATGAAAAAAATTTATGGTTGATTGTATAGAATTTGAGCATTGAAATAACCTGAAAAAGCCGGCGGCGAAAAATTGTTATCCGCGCGCACGGGGCAATTTGCTTAATAGGCAAGAAATTCATCCAGCTGTTCGTCAATGGCCTCCAATGTCTCCGTATCCGTAATGAGGTTGGCGCCGTTCAGCAGTTTGTCAACCACAGAAATTGGCAGTTTATTGGGATGTACATGCATTTTTACATAATGAAGGATGCCGGTGAGGTGTTCCATCCCCCGCAGGTTGCCGGCGCGACCGGTAGACACGCCCGTAAGCAATGCTTTTTTGCCCCACCACACTTTTTTGATGTCAGAGATGTCAATCAGGGATTTTAACACACCGGGAATGCTGCCATTGTATTCGGGCGAGATAAAAATAAATTTTTGCGTGGGGATCAGGATGTCCTGCTCCAGTTTTTTTACCGCCTCGTTCCGTTCGTTTACGTTCAGCCCTTCCAGTGACACAAACTTCGCGTCTATTCCCTTGTTGCGTAGGAGCTGCAGGTACTGCGCGGCCACTTTACCGGTATTGCTGCCATGCCTGTTTGTACCACTAATTATTGTTATCATATGTATGCCCTTGTATCTTAAAATATTACTCGCTTGTCCATTGCAACGTTGATCAACAACGGATTGGTCTTTTGGTTTTACCGCACACAATTATAGGCTTTTATTTCTTTGCGGTAGATAGCCTGGTTGTTCACACAAAAGCTTTCATTTCTTGGTTCGAAACGTTATTTTTGCCCACTTTGGCTGACCCGATACCAGGCCTTCCATCCCAAACAGCGCATATGAACCTAACGTATTACGGCCATTCCTGTTTTAGTGTTACCATAGCGGACAAAATCCTTTTGTTCGACCCCTTTATAACGTCCAACCCGCTGGCCAACACCATTGTAGATGTAGACACTTTAAAAGCTGATTTTATATTGCTCAGTCATGGCCACCAGGATCATATTGCCGATTGTGTGCGTATTGCCAGCCAAACCGGTGCAAAAGTAATCTGCAATGTGGAAATAGAAGAATGGCTGATCAAACAAGAAATCACTAATATTCACCCCATGGCCGCAGGTGGCAAGTGGAATTTTGGGGTTTTTACGGTAAAATGCACGGCGGCGCAACACAGCAGCGGACTACCCGACGGTAGCTATGGCGGCAGCCCGATGGGATTTATTGTTACCAGCGCCGACGGCAATTTTTATTATAGTGGGGACACTTCCCTTACTATGGACATGCAGCTGATCCCCAAATGGGCAAAACTAAATTTTGCGGTATTGCCTATTGGAGACAACTTTACCATGGACGCTGCGGATGCGGCTGCCTGCGCGGATTTCATTCAATGCAGGAAGATAATAGGGGTGCATTACGACACTTTTGACTATATAAAAATTGACCCGGAAAAGGCAAAAAAGATATTTTCAGACGCTGGTGCAGCATTGAATTTGGTTAAAATAGGGGAGACCCTGGCACTTTGAGGGCGTCTCAAAATTGCTGGCAAAGCACCAGCCCAAAAATTTGCTCCTTTACTGCCTTTCAGCAGGCTGTCTTTTTTGACTAATGACGGCTGGTATAAAGCGTTGCGTTACGGTGTACGGTACAAGGGAGTGACACAACGATGCCGGGCTATAGAAAATGCCGGTGCAAAAAAAACGAGGGTCTTTGTTACAGGCATAAATTTATTACATAAAAAAATCGCTAACAGCTAATGGCTAAAAGCTAGCAGCTATTAAAATATGGCAAGAATAATTGGAATCGCAAATCAAAAAGGTGGTGTAGGTAAGACTACCACGGCTATTAACCTGGCGGCAAGTTTTGCTGTGCTGGAGTTTAAAACGCTGCTGGTAGATGCGGATCCCCAGGCCAACAGTACAACCGGTACCGGCTTCGACCTGCACAACGTAACCAAGAGCCTGTACGATTGCATGGTAAATGAAACGCCTATCCGTGATGTGATCCTGAAATCGGATATTCCTAACCTGGATATCGTACCCAGTCATATCGACCTGGTGGGTGCAGAAATTGAAATGATCAACTACCCAAACCGGGAAGGCGTACTGAAAGGCCTGCTGGAACCGGTGCGCAACAACTATGATTTTATTGTGATTGATTGTTCGCCTTCACTGGGTTTAATTACCGTGAACGCGCTTACCGCAGCAGATTCCGTAATTGTACCGGTACAAACCGAATTTTTTGCGCTGGAAGGGCTTGGGAAATTGCTCAATACCATAAAGATTGTACAGAACCGCCTCAACCAGCAACTGGCCATTGAAGGCATCCTGATGACGATGTACGATGGCCGGCTTCGTTTGTGCAACCAGGTAGTTAGTGAAGTAAGAAAACATTTCGATGAAATGGTTTTCAGCACAATTATTCACCGCAACTCCAAAATAAGCGAAGCGCCCAGCGTGGGCAAGCCTGTTATCCTCTACGATGCGGTAAGCAAAGGCGCCATGAATTACCTGAACCTGGCCAAAGAGGTATTGCAGAAAAATAATATGACCAAAATGAAGCAGGAAGAACGGATCCTGGAATAAGGTAAAGGGTGTGAGGTATAGGGTGTAAGTTCTCGCGGTATTGGCTTCCTTACACCTGTCGCCTCCAACCTTAAACCTCAGACCTTATACCTTTAACCTTTTTACAATGACTAGTCCGAAAAAAAACAACGAAGCGCTCGGCAAGGGCATCCGTTCATTATTACAAAGTATTGACGCGGATCTGAAAACCACCAGTGGTAGTTTAAAGACCAATGTGGTAGAGCAGGCGACCGGCATTTTACGCATACCGGTAGCCGATATAGAAACCAATCCCAAACAACCGCGCCACCATTTTGATGAGCACTCCCTCAATGAGCTTGCTGCGTCTATAAAAATGCATGATATTATTCAGCCGGTAACCGTTTCGCGGCTGCCGAATGGCCGCTACCGCCTGATTTCGGGTGAGCGCCGTTACCGTGCCGCTAAAATAGCGGGGCTGCCAGATTTACCGGCCTATATCCGCCAGGCAAATGATGCGCAGTTGCTGGAACTTGCCTTGCTGGAAAACCTGCAGCGTGAAGACTTAAATGCCATCGAGATTGCGCTTAGCTATAAACGAATGATGGATGAACTGGACCATACGCAGGAGCAGGTAGCAGAACGCATGGGCAAGGAAAGGAGCACTGTTGCCAATTACATACGGCTGTTAAAACTACCGCCCGATATACAGGTAGCCGTCCGCAACGGCAGTATTACCATGGGCCACGCACGGGCGCTGATTAATGTAGACACGGTGGACAAACAATTGTTCGTTTTTCATGAAGTGGTGGAGCGGAAACTGTCTGTACGGCAAACGGAGGAACTGGTGCGCAAGCTGTATAAAACCGCGGCACCCGTTAAACAATCTTTAAATTCAGACCTGCCGCATGCTTATAAAAAAATAGAAGATAATTTAGCGTCGCACTTCAGCACCAAAGTGAGGCTCAACCATAACAAAAAAGGCTATGGCAGCATCAGCATTGAGTATTATTCGCTGGAGGAGTTTAATAAATTACTGGACCAGCTGGGCGTATCCGCTAATTAAAAAGCATGAGTAGAATCCGCTTCTTTTTTTTATTGCTGACAGCTATTGCCTGCTGCCATTTTTCTGTTGCACAAAAAAAAGACAGTACGAACTTACGCATACTGGGCGTTGACTCGGTGGCAGTAAAAAAAGAAGCGCTGGATACAGCCGGCAAGAAAAAACACAGTCCCCGAAAAGCAACCATCCGCTCCGCAATGATTCCTGGCTGGGGCCAGGCGTACAACCGCAGTTACTGGAAAATTCCAGTGGTATATGCTGCACTTGGTGTTACAGGTGCCATCTTCAATTACAACCGCGTGCAGTATAACAAAGTGAAGTACGCTTATTTTTATCTCATTAACCGTGGTCCAAACGGAACCGCCGATTCGTCTAAATTCCAGTTCGATAAAATAGATCCGCAGCTCCGCAGCAGGGTGCTGGCAGGAGATGCCTATTCGCTGCAGCTTTACCGCAACGAGTTCAGAAAAGACGTCGATTACTCTGTGTTGTTTTTTCTTTTCTTCTGGGCATTGAATGTAGTGGATGCCACCGTTGACGGTCACCTGAAGGATTTTGATGTAAGCAACGATCTGAGCTTAAAAATAAAACCAACTTTCAACGCGTTGCCCAATTCACTGGGCATTAGCTTTGTTTTTAATATCGGCAAGCATCCGCCACACCGCACCGCGATGCTGATGCCATAGCTCACCGTAATGCGGTGTGGCCGTGCTGGCCCGCTCCCTTTTCCCGCTGTATCCATCCGGTAATTCGTAAGTTTACACTTTATCATTCAAGAAAATATTGGTGTATGGCCGGCAAAAAAATAATAACGGATAGCGGCATTGAGCTGAAGCAGGTTTATACCGCTGCTGATTTACCGGCAGATACACCCACCGGCGGAGCCGGCACGTTCCCTTTCACCCGTGGCATACAACCCGATATGTACCGCGGTAAATTATGGACGATGCGCCAGTATGCCGGTTTCTCCACCGCAGAAGAAAGCAATAAGCGGTACCATTATTTATTGGGCCAGGGCGTAATGGGCCTCAGCGTTGCGTTTGATTTGCCCACGCAGATTGGTTACGACAGCGACCATGCACTGGCAGAAGGCGAAGTGGGAAAAGTGGGCGTGGCCATCGACAGTATGGAAGACATGCGTATTTTATTTAAAGACATAAAATTGCAGGATATCAGCAGCTCCATGACCATCAATGCCACCGGATTTATCTTACTGGCTTTATATGTGGCGCTGGCCAAAGAACAGGGTGCCGATCTTAAACAACTGAACGGCACCATTCAAAATGATATTTTAAAAGAATATGCAGCAAGGGGTACTTATATCTATCCCCCCAAACCTTCTATGCGCATCATCACGGATATTTTTGAATGGTGCGCTTCTGATCTGCCAAAATGGAATACCATTTCAATTTCGGGTTACCATATCCGTGAGGCAGGCAGCACCGCAGTACAGGAAATTGCTTTTACGCTCAGCAATGGAAAAGCATACGTGAAAGCTGCGTTGCAAAAAGGGATGGACATCAATGTTTTTGGTAAGCGCCTTTCTTTCTTTTTCAATGCACACAATAATTTATTTGAAGAGGTGGCCAAGTTCAGAGCTGCACGTAAAATGTGGGCGACGATAATGAAAGAATTGGGCGCTACCGATCCCAAAGCAATGATGCTGCGTTTTCATACGCAAACCGGCGGCAGTACACTCACTGCGCAGCAACCGTTAAACAATATTGCGCGCGTTACGATGCAAACCCTGTCCGCCGTATTGGGTGGTACGCAATCGTTGCATACCAATGGGTACGACGAAGCGCTCAACCTGCCCACTGAAGAAGCGGCGCGCATTGCCCTGCGCACCCAGCAGTTGGTGGCCTTTGAGAGTGGCGTGCCCGACACAGTAGATCCGCTGGCGGGATCTTATTATGTAGAAGCACTAACCAGTGAAATAGCGCAGCAGGCCTGGCAACTAATCGAAAAGATTGATGCCATGGGCGGCAGCGTCAGCGCAATTGAAGAAGGTTTTGTACAGGATGAAATTGCACGCAGTGCATACGATTACCAGCGTAAAATTGAAAACGGAGAAAAAATAATTGTGGGCGTCAATAAGTTTCAGTCGGCAGAAAGCAACAGCACGCCTTCTTTTAAAATTGATGACAGCATCCGCCAGGTGCAAACGGAGAAATTGCGGCAGTTGCGCAATAACCGTAATCCCGCAAAATGCGACGCTATTTTGCAGGATTTAAATGACAAAGCCAGCGGTGATGAAAATATTATGCCCGTTGTGCTGGAAGCGGTGGAGAACAAATGCACGCTCGGAGAAATAGCGGATACGTTAAGGGAAGTATATGGCGAACATAAATCTTAATTAGAGTAGCAATCATGCTGCTGGTTAAGCACCCAACTACTTTTAAATTGCTTAAAAGACCCTGCCCGATCAGTATATTGGAAATTGTGCAACCGAAAATGAAATCATCAATAATCATTTAAAAAGTATGTTTTCCGCGGTTCAGGTTAGCGCAGACAACGAAATGGGGCAAATCCTGGATCTGCAAAGGCAAAACCTGCGCGGCGTAAACAATCCGTCCAAAGAAAAAGAGCAAGGCTTTCTTACGGTTACCCATAGCCTGGAAACGCTGCAACAAATGCACCGCATTGAACCCAGCATCATTGTAAAAGCAGGTGCCCTGCTTGCCGGGTATGCGCTGGTAATGCCCAGGGAATGTCGCAATATTGTGCCGGAGCTCTTGCCGCTGTTTGCCGGGCTGGATGAATTGTTTTACAAAAACAAACCGCTTGCTGATTACCGCTTTTATGTAATGGGGCAAATATGTGTGGCCAGCGCGTATCGCGGGGCCGGCGTGTTTAACTTGCTGTATGCGCAACACAAAGCATTGCTGGCCGGCAAATATGATTTAGTTATTACGGAAGTGGCCACGCGCAATTTGCGTTCCATGCGGGCGCATGAAAGAGTTGGTTTTAAAATCCTCCACACCCACCGCGATGCACTGGATGAATGGGCGGTGATTGTATGGGACTGGAGCAAATAAATGCCGCATCCGCTCAGCTACAGGTGAAATTGCTGCAACCACCAAATGCATGATTGAATGTAAAAAACAAACTTCGGAATAAAGGACAGTCTACGGTCAGATCAGACTTTTATTGTTATATTGAGTGTCTAACAACTATACTGCATGAATACACCCAAATGGGGCCGCCTGGCCATCGTCGCAATATTCCTTTCCAATGTATCAACAGCGCAAAGCATACAGCAGCAGATTGATCAGAAATCAAGCGCGGAACTAAAAAAAGTAATTGAATGGCGCCGCCAGCTGCACCAGCATCCGGAACTGGGCAACCGGGAATTTAAAACCGCGGAAATGATTGCCAAACATTTAACCAGCCTGGGTTTGGAGGTGAAAACAGGTGTTGCCAAAACCGGTGTGGTGGGCATATTAAAAGGCGGTAAGCCGGGTCCGGTAATTGCACTGCGCGCAGACATGGATGGGTTGCCTGTCTATGAGCGGGTGAACCTTCCTTTTGCTTCAAAAGATTCTGCCGAATACCTCGGCCAGCAAGTTGCGGTTATGCATGCCTGTGGGCACGATAGCCACGTGGCCATCTTAATGGGCACAGCAACGGTGCTTGCATCCATGAAAAAAGACATCGCAGGCACCGTAAAATTTATTTTTCAACCCGCGGAGGAAGGCCCGCCGGGCAATGAGGAAGGTGGTGCACCCCTGATGGTAAAAGAAGGTGTGATGGAAAACCCGGCAGTGGATGCGGTATTTGGTTTACACATTGCTTCATCTACTGAATCCGGTACCATTCGTTATAAAGCTGGGCCTTTTATGGCCAGCAGCGATTGGTTTACCATCAGGGTAAAAGGCAAGCAGGCCCATGGTTCAGCGCCCTGGGGTAGTATAGATCCCATTGTAACGGCAACACAAATCATCAATGGCCTTCAAACTATTGTGAGCCGGCAGGAAAATATTGTAAAAGCACCCGTTGTGATTACGGTCGGTAAGTTTCACAGCGGACTGAGAAGCAATATTATCCCGGAAGAAGCATTGCTGGAAGGAACCATTCGCACACTCGATGCGGAAATGCAAAAGGAAGTACACGCAAAGATTCGCCGCATGGCAGAAAATATTGCAGCGGCCAACGGGGCAAAAGTGGAAGTTTCGATTGATACAAAAACACTGGTAACCTACAATGATTCATCACTGGTGGCTATGATGGTGCCTTCATTAGCAAGAGCCGCAGGGGCGGGTAATATTGCCACGTCGCAATGGACGACCGGTGCCGAGGATTTTTCTTTTTTTGGCACAAAGGCCCCGGCGTTCTTTTTTAACCTGGGTGGAATGACCAAAGGGATGGACCCTGAAAAGGCACCCGGGCACCATACCCCTGATTTTTTTATTGATGACAGCCAGCTGGACGTGGGCGTAAAGGCGTTCTGTAATATTGTTTTTGATTATCCTGCTGCAAAAGCCAATGCAGGAAAAACAAGTGATAAGAAAAAACCATTTTAGTTAAGCAATATTTTTTGCCTGGCCAGGATGCAGCAGGCACAAAAAAAAGTTCCGCGGACGGAACTTTTTTTTTATCGCTCAGAAAAAAAATGTTTGGACAGATGATAAAAGGCTTTTCTGAGTACTGGATGGTCTTTAAAGGATACGGATCGTGGACGGACAAAATGATGGTTGGTTTTCAGGAATACTGGCTGGGTGTTTCAATGGATTTGGAAAGGTTTTAAGCGGGTACGGATTGTGCGGTATTTCGAAGGATTTGGATATTTCGTTCTTGCTGATACAAAGATGCAGCGTAGCAGTTCTGCAAATAAATTAATTCGTTGTTGCTGCTATTTCTTTCGGTGAATGGATGCAAAACAACGGTAAAGGATTGGTTCAACTGCTGTGCAGGTGGTTGTTTTAAGGCAGTGGGGCGAACACCGCGCTGGAATAGCCTTTGTTGTTGCCCAGGTGTATGATGCAACCATCCCGCAGTTGTTTATCCAGTTGAAATACAAATGTGTTATAACCTGGAACCGCTGACAACACAAATTGTTTAATGGGCTGCCCATTGGTACTGTAAAGATTTGCATGGTACGTGCCCCCGGCAATAAATACCCCCTGGATGTACAGTTGGTTATTCTTCGTGTATGTTCTAACAGGCAATTGGGTATTTGTTTTTCTTACGGTGATAATATCCGAGAAAGTGACTGCACCGGTATTGTTCAGGAGGCCAATGCGGTAATACACCTTGTCAGTGGCGAGCGCGCTGATATCATCGGCATGCAAATAGGTTGATTCGGACTTTTCTGCTGCTTCTATTATTGTAGCAATTGTCTTAAAATGCTGACCGTCCGTGGACCGCTGTACCAGGTAGCTGTCGTTAATAATGCTGTGGTACACGGTAAACGCCAGGTTAGCGGCCTGTCCGACCTGCGATACAGATACTGATCCCAGCTTTGCCGGTAATAAATACCCGATGCCGTTGGTTCGTATGTTGTCAATAACAAACCTGTTGTTTCCGCCGCTGCTGATGGTTGTTGCATAGCCGTAAAGGCGAAACACCACGGTGGTATATAAAGTGGTAAACGCGGCGCCCGGGCTCACCGTATAATCAGCGTAATTATGTGTCATGCTGCCTGCGGCAATATTGCTGGTAAATCCATCCAGGCTGGAGCGTAGCGCCCAGGCCGTTGGGCCGCTGCCGGCAGGTGAGCCAGTATTGCTTCTTCTCAGTCTTAAAACAATCGTGCTTAGATCCAGCTGAAAACCGGCCACTGGCGTGAGGCTAAACTGCATATACATGGCCGTATTTAGGGCGCCTGCAGGCCAACCGTTTTCTCCATAATATTCAGAACCACCATTGAATGTGTGCACAGGTACACCGGCTGAGAAGTCTGCCGTGCCAGCTGTATTGTATAAACCAGGTGTTCCGGCGAGCGTACTGTTAAAGGTCCAGTTTCCAATAGGCTGGGCGTGCGCAGGTTTCAGAAAAAGCAATGAACTAAAGAGGGATATAAAAACAGGTAGAAAGTATCGATACGGCGTTTTGCACGGCGTAGACAAAAGGTTTTTTCTTTGGGTATAATGGCTCATTAGGACGGATTCACCTATACAACGCTAAATAGTTACCCTTATTATGTTTGTTGGTTGATACGGGCTAATAAAACAGGCATTTTAATGTCATTTTTGGTCTTTGTGTAGATTTTTTTGCCCGCAAACGCAGGAATACGCCTTGTTAACTGCCGGGGTGGTAATGGTATGTCATTTGGTAGTCATTTATATCACCTAAAAACACCAACATGAAAATTTTTGCAGCCATTTTAATTATAGCAGGTATTGCTATGATTGCATTCCGGGGATTTAATGTACAGACTGAAAAGAAAGTAGTTGACATCGGTCCCGTTGAAATAAATAAGAAACAGAATAATTGGATAGGCTGGCCAACCTGGGCCGGCGCCATTGCAATAGCAGCAGGTGCTGTTATCCTGATAAGCAACAAAAAAAATGCAGCATAACCGGTCGCATCAATTATAAAAGAAGAAAGCCTCATCGTTTACAGACTATGAGGCTTTCTTCTTTTATAGAGGCCGTAATATTGCTATGCTTTCTTTTGCTCCTTCGCCCAGGCATCCTTGAGTGTAACGGTTCTGTTAAAAATCATTACTTCTTCATTGCTCTCTTTATCAAAGCAAAAATATCCTTTGCGGAGAAACTGGTAACGCTCGTGAAAATTTGCAGTGCGCAAAGCCGGTTCCGCGTACGCGTGCCGGATGACCTGCAAAGAATCCGGGTTGATATAGTCTTTGAAATCCCCTTCTTCCACTGAGGGGTTTTCTACTTTAAACAAGCGGTCATACATCCGGAGTTCGCAGCCAATCGCCGTTGCCGCATTTACCCAATGCAACGTGCCCTGTACTTTTAATCCGGAGGTGTCAGCACCGCTTTTGCTTTCCGGAATGTACGAACAATGCAATGCAGCAATTTTTCCATCTGCATCTTTTATAACTTCATCGCACTGGATAATATAGGCGCTTTTTAAACGCACTTTCTGACCGGGCGCGAGGCGAAAAAATTTCTTTGGCGGCACCTCCATAAAATCTTCCTGTTCAATATACAATTCGCGGCTAAAAGGCACTTCGCGGAAACCACCTTCCGGATCCTCGGGATTATTTTCGCTGTCGAATATCTCCGTTTTCCCTTCCGGGTAATTCGTAATGATAATCTTGAGTGGATCAAAAACGACCATGCGTCTCAATGCTTTTTTGTTCAGCGTTTCACGGACAAAAAATTCAAGCAGGCCAACATCAATCAGGTTTTCTCTTTTCGCTACGCCAATCCGGTTGCAGAAATCGCGGATACTTTCCGCGGGGTAGCCGCGGCGGCGCATACCGCTGATGCTGGGCATCCGGGGATCATCCCATCCGGTTACCTGTTTCTCATTCACCAGCTGCAGCAATTTACGTTTGCTCATCACCGTATACGTGAGGTTAAGCCGGGCAAATTCATATTGCTTAGACGGAAATATACCGAGGTTTTCGATACACCAGTCGTACAGCGGACGATGCGGGATAAATTCAAGCGTGCAAATGGAATGCGTAATGTGCTCGATGGCATCGCTTTGTCCATGCGCAAAATCATACATCGGGTAAATGCACCAGGTGTCCCCGGTGCGGTGGTGACGGGCATGTTTAATGCGGTACAGCAGGGGGTCACGCAGGTGCATATTAGGCGACGCCATATCAATTTTTGCACGCAGTACTTTCTCGCCGTCTTTAAATAACCCCGCCCGCATGGCGGTAAACAATTCCAGGTTTTCTTCAACACTGCGACTGGCAAAAGCATTGCGTTTACCCGGCTCCGTGGGGGTGCCTTTCTGCGCCGCTATTTCATCGCTGCTGCTATCGTCCACATACGCCAGGCCCTTTTTTATCAATTGCAGCGCAAAGCCATATAGTTGTTCAAAATAATCTGAGGCGTAAAATTCATTCGCCCAGGTAAAGCCCAGCCATTTTACATCTTCTTTGATGCTGTCTACATATTCTGTTTCTTCTGTAACAGGGTTGGTGTCATCAAACCGAAGGTTGGTCTTGCCGCCAAATTTTAGCGCCAGTCCAAAATTGAGGCAAATGCTTTTAGCGTGCCCGATATGAAGATAACCATTGGGTTCCGGTGGAAAACGGGTTGCAATGGTTTTGTACTTGCCGCTTTGCAGGTCATGGGCTACAATTTCTTCTATAAAATTGAGCGATTTTTCTTCTTCTTTTTTAATCTCAGTCATAGTGTAATTGATTCCTTTACGGTGAGCAAATTTACTGTTTTGCAGGCAGTTAGCCAAAGGAAAGCAGTGGTGGAACAGGCTGTTGGAATACTACGGAGCATCGTTGTGTCACTCCCTTCTGCAGCAGGATATGGCCGGGCCTTCCCTATGGCGGCATCCCCATTTGCAGACCCGTATGTGAAGACCGTGCTGTATATTTGAAATCTGACACAATGAAATACGAATTGAAATAGTGCGGGGCAAAAAAGCAATCCCGGCAGTTAAAAAATCTCCTTCATCAGTAAAAAAACAACTGCATGAAATCGATTCAATCCTTTCTTTTTTTATTGCTGCTGACAAATTTTTGCAGTACCGCTTATGCTACCTGGTCCGTCATTATAATTGATCCCAAAACAAAAGAGATCGGAATTGCAGGGGCATCCTGCAGTTATAATTGCTACGGAATCGGTGAAATTATTCCGGGTATGGGCGCCGTAATAGTCCAGGCCATGAGTAACAGCGACGCAAGGGATAAAGGCGTCCAGATGATACTGGCGGAAGCATCACCCGCAGAGATTATCCAGGCAATGAGCGATCCTTCGTTTGACCCGGAAAAACAGCAGTATGCAGTAGTGACGGTTAAATACATCAGCGAGCCGGCCACCTATACTGGCAATGCCGCAACAACTTTTAATGGGGCTTTAACTGAAACAGGTGTTGCGGTGCAGGGCAATACGCTGGCCAATTTAAATGAATTGCAGGCAGTCCTGGCGGCCGTGCGAAAAGGAAAAAAAGACTTGCTAACGATGGCAGAGACGTTAATGCGTGCCCTGGAAGCGGGTTCAATATCCGGCGGCGATAAAAGATGTGGCGCGCAAAAAGCAACCAGTGCGTTCATTACCATAGCAAAGCCTGGTAACAAAAAGCCATACCTGAATTTAAATATTTTTGGACAGCCAAAAGGAGGACAAAATGCCGTTGAAATGATCAGGAAAAAATTTGAAAAATGGGAAGCAAAACAACACGGCAACTGAGTTGGTGGTAGGCGTGCGTGAAATCAAACAACGCAATAGCGTCAACGCACGGAAACAACGATCTGGCCGGGAAACGCCCCAACCTGAAGCGCTTAATTATTGTCCATCCATTCTCAGACCCGCATGTGATCCGGTTGCCAGTTTGTAATTAGCTGTTTAATCATTTTCGGCGGCAAGTTTTCGGTCATCGTTCTGTTTATTAGTGGCAGCAGTTCTTCATTACCAGCAAAACGCAACGCTGCAATCTGTTTGAAACTGAGTTTGTGTTCAATGAGATCAAAAGGTTTCTGCGCAAGTTGGTAATACCGGAGGCGCATTTCCAGTCGAACAGTTCTGTTTTGGTTGGTTAAGGCATAATGCTGGCGGAGCATAAACGACAGGAAAATCAACATGGCGGTCAGTGCTGCCATCATCAGCCACAACGCATCATCTGACTGGTGTGACAGGTATTTTTTTATACAAATAAATAACAAACCAAGTGCTATAGGATAGAAAACAAAATGGTGCGGTGGGTAGTAACGCACATGATTTTTATATTGCTGATTTGCCATGAAATTGATTTACACCAGGTAATACAAAAGGGATGCCCCGATTGGTACACTGCGCCAAACGCCGCGTACGTCCGTAACGGTTCCGGCATTCAATAGAAAGTTGCTGCTGCAGGCGGCACTTGTTCCCATTATTTGTATGGAAGCAGCGCATTGGTGTTTCGCCAATTATGTATGCCCACCCCGCAGGCACGCAATAAATACTTATCTTACCATTATAATTTTAAATAATGCATATGAAAAAAACACTTGTACTGCTGCTATCCTTTGCAATATTGCTGGCAGCTTGTAATAATAGTCCTGAAGCAGTAAAAGGCACGGCTGCGGCTGGTGCAACCGATTCCGCGGTTAACCCGGCCAGCGACTGGAAGTTTGGCATCGCGCTCTGGACCTTTCATACGTTTAATTTTTCTGATGGTTTGGATAAGGTGGACAGTGCGGGTGTGCATTACATTGAACCCAATACCTTTTCAAAAACACTGCCTGAGTTGAAAGATTCTGCCATGCTTAAATTATCTCCTGCCGGCATTGAAAAACTGAAAGGATTGATTGAAAAAAGAGGGCTTAAACTGGAGACGATATACGTTGCCGGCGACAGCACGCTTGCATCCTGGGTAAGGCAATTTGAAATTGCCAAACAGGTAGGCGCCAAATATGTAACGGGTGAACCGCCCATCAATATGTGGGATAGTATTGATAGCCTGGCGGGTGCTTATGGAATTAAAGTAGCCATACACGAACACTGGAAAGGGGTGAGCCACTACTGGAATCCGGACACCGTGTTACTGGCCATCAAAAACCATCCAAATTTCGGCGCGTGTGCAGATTTGGGTCACTGGCCAAAAAGCGGAATTGATCCCCTGGAAGCCGTTAAAAAACTCGCCGGTCACATCCTGGTGGTACATTTAAAAGATATTGCTGCATTTAATGATCCTAAATTAAAGGATGTACCAGTGGGTACCGGTGTTGTAAAATTTCCAGCCATATTTGAAGAACTGAAAAAGCAAGGTTTCAAAGGATATATTTATATTGAAAGAGATGCGGAAGATTTACCAAGTAACCTTCCTTCGGTAATACAAACAGTGAAGTATTACAACGACCAGGTTGGTAAACTGCAATAATGAGGGCTTCCGGTAAAAACCGGTAACGCAATTAATAAGCGCAAATGAGAAAGCCATTGTACCAGTTGTTGTTTCCTTTGGTGATTATTTTATCATCTTTTATTACCACGCCCAATGGAGATGGAAAATGGCAGATCGTACAAACAAAAAATCAACAGGCCAACCGCGGCGAATGTGGTATGGCGGCCTGCAACGGAAAGTTATACCTGCTGGGCGGTGGTGCATTGCCGGTAGCAGTCTACGATCCTACAACCTTAGCGTGGAGTAATAAAGCCGCTGCACCGCTTGATATAAACCATTTTCAGGCGGTTGCGAGCGGCAGTAAAATATATGTGCTGGAGGCTTTTACCACGGGCCGTTACCCGGATCAACCAAACTTACCAACCGTCTATATTTATGACACCGGTACAGATGCGTGGACCACGGGTGGCTCCCTGGCCGAAGAACGGCGGCGCGCTGCTGCCGGTGCTGCCCTGTACAAAGGAAAGCTTTACCTGGTGGCAGGTATTCAGCATGGTCACTCCAGCGGCACGACCAATCTGTTTGATGTATATGACCCCGCAACCAGCACGTGGCAAGCATTGCCGGACGCACCCCATATCCGTGATCATTGTTCAGCTGCAATTGTCAATGATAAATTGTATGTAGCCGGCGGAAGAAATACCAGTTACCATGAAGCCGGTAATTTCATGTCGTTTTTCAGGAAGACCGTACTGGAAGTGGATTGTTACGATTTTAAAACAGGGCATTGGTCAACCCTGCAAGCCAAACTGCCGATGGGCAGCGGCGGTGGTGCGCTGGTAAACTTACAGGATAAATTATATTATATGGGTGGCGAGCGTGCTACGGACACGGAAGCGAATCTGCCCCGGGCCGATGTTTTCTGGTTAGACCCTGCCACTGGCAATTCGTGGAAGGCAACCAGCTCACTGTTGGAGGCAAGGAATGGGCTGAGCGCTGCGGTGCTGAACAACCACATTTACGTATTTGGCGGGGCAGGACCAAAAGTAGCGCCGATGCCCGACGGTCCGCGCAATGATAGTGCGCGCAAGCCGCCACCGCAGGGTCCATCAGCACCTTCTCCATTGGAAATATTTAGTATAAAATAGAAAGTGTATGCTTACAAAGGAAGAAATGAAAAAGCTGGCAGCAATGCACGCTATTGAGCGTATTCAGGCAAACATGATTGTTGGCATCGGCACTGGCTCCACCGTATACTGGTTTATAGAAGAACTGGCCCGGCGGGTAAAAGAAGGTTTGGTCTGCCGCTGTGTTCCCACTTCTCTTGCCACCTATAAACTTGCCACCGAGCTGGGCCTTTCTTTGATGACGTTAAATGAAGTATCGAAAATTGATCTTACAGTAGATGGCGCAGATGAAGTTGACCCCGCACTGAACCTGATTAAAGGTGGCGGCGGTGCTTTGCTGCAGGAAAAAATGGTAGCGGCAGCTTCCGACAAGCTGATAATTATCGCCGACAGCAGCAAATTTGTAAAGGCGCTGGGCGTATTTCCGTTGCCGGTAGAAGTGATTCCTTATGGCTGGAAACAGGTGCAGGAACACATCAGTTTTACAAACGATATAGGCGCGGTGCTGCGATTGAAAGACGACCAGCCCTATGTAACGGATCACGGGCATTATATACTGGATTGCCATTTTAATCAGATCAGCGACCCCGTAAAATTGTCCATCAGCTTACATGATATTCCGGGTGTTGTAGAAAACGGGTTGTTTATAAAAATGGCCAATGAAGCTATTATCGCTGCTGCGGACGGCACCGTAGAAAATATTGTAGCGGTTTAAGAACCGTGGTGTTTATTTGTTAATATAAGTTGCCCCGCTTCCATCGTTCAAAATAAAAGTTCTGTAGCTGTTGCGGCTACTATGTTATACCAACTGAATGAAATGCCTGACCAATGCACTTGTTAAACGTTCTTAAGTTTAACCGGCTACTTCAATATGTTTTTTAAAACTTTCAGCCTGCCGTCTATATGTTCCGAATAATCCAGTCCAAGTATTTTTGCTACCAATGGGTAGACATGTACATTTTCAAACCCGCTAATTTCCAGGTGATTTTTGAATGCGGGTCCCCAGGCGATAAAAGTAGCGCGCATATCCGGAATAGCGGGATCAAATCCGTGTTTGCCTGGTGAAATTTTCCGCCTGCTAATGTTAAAAGATTTCGGAAGTTTTGGTACCAGCAGCAAGTCGCCAATACGATTGAACCGGTCATCTTTTGTGCGGTAGTGCCAGCGTTTGGGCGTTTTGTTGGTAAGGTATACATCAAAATCAATGGCCTGTTTTTTTATTGCCTGGTAAGCAGGCTTTATATCCTGTTTATCTTTTGCGTACAGGTGAACCAATGCATCTCCCCAGGGTACATTAAATTTTGACGTATCTACGGCGGTCGGCAGAGGCAGGGTTACCGCGGTGTCAATGGTTGTCATGCCATGGTCAGAAAGAAAAATAAAATTAACCGGCAACTGCAAAGCATCCACTGCTGCTACCAGTTTGCCAATGCTTTGATCGACCAGTTGCACGGCGGCTCCCGCTTCTTGTGAATCGGGCCCGTACGTATGGGCAGCATGGTCTACTTCGGGATAATAAAATGTGATGAAGTGCGGTCGTTTATCGGCGGGTAAAGACAGCCAGTTTTTTACCGTGTTGATGCGCGCGTCCATCCCAACCTTTTCATTATAATCGTAATAATAAGTTGGCCGCGTTCCCTGGATATTGCTTTCAGATGCTACCCAGTAAAAACTTGCACTCAGCAGCTGCTGTTTTTCTGCCAGCACCCATAGCGGTGTACCGCCATACCAGGAACTGTCCCTTACCATTTTTTTATTATTCATATTGTACCGTTCCTTTCTTTGTGCGTCGTAAAAAGTGTTGTCCACAATTCCGTGGTGCGCAGGGTAGAGACCGGTTATGATGCTGTAATGATTGGGAAAAGTGAGGGAAGGATAGGAAGGTTGCATGTACGCGGCGCCAACGCCCGCATCCCGCATGCGCAAGAGGTTAAGCGCCTGGTATTTTTCTGCCATGTCATAACGGAAACCGTCAGCCGAAATCAATATTACATACGGTTTTTCTTGTTGCGCCGGGCTGTTGGCACGGCCGGGTATTATTTTTTGGGCGGTATCCTGCGCAACGCAGTTGCCGGAAAATAGGCAGTTACAAATGATATAAAATGCTGCCGCGATAAATAACCGTGAGAACGCTGGAGTTATGAAAATGCCCATTACAAACGCTTTTAATAATGAGCAAAAATACGGCGGCCGTATTGCTGCTTGTGTTATTCTTTTGATCTTTCCCCAAACAGCAGGCTGCCAATTCTCACCATATTGGAACCGTGTTCTGTTGCAATGGTATAATCGCCGCTCATGCCCATGGAAAGAAAGCGCAATGGACCGGCGGTTGTTGCATATTTATCGTATAGGGCCTTAAGGTAGCTGAATTCTTTTGCTATCGCCGCGCGGTCGCCGGTCATGGATGCCATGCCCATCAATCCTTTTATGGAAATATTTTGCAGTGCGCCGGCATTGAGTTCCCCGGTAAAAATTGCATCCAGCTCTTTTTCATCCAGTCCGAATTTTGTTTCCTCTTTGGCAATGTGCACTTGCAACAGGACATCAACCACCTTGTTTAATTTTTTTGCCTGCTTATTAATTTCCTGCAGCAGCTTAAGGCTGTCGACACCGTGGATTAAATATACAAAAGCTGCAATCTGTTTTACTTTATTGCTTTGCAGGTGGCCGATAAAATGCCAGCGGATGTCTTGCGGCAATGAAGCCTGCTTTGCTACCAGTTCCTGCACATAGTTTTCACCGAAATCGCGCTGCCCCATTGCGTACAATTCAAGTATGTCTGCTGCGGGTTTTGTTTTTGATACTGCAACCAGCGTGGCTTTGCCATTTAGCGCCGCTATCAGGTCCTGGTATGTTTTTGTGTTGATGGCCATGGGGGAAGATGAACGGTGAATGTAGTTACAATAAGTTGTGAAATAATGTTCAGTGTTACGCTTAGTGGGAAAAACCGGGGCGCTTAGTGAAAATACCAGGCGGGGAACCGGTCGCCCGCGCTGCGCAATGGTATGCTGTACATGAGTGCGACGCAACCAAAGCCCAATAGTACTACTACCCCCTGGTCAATAAAAATGCGGATAAGTATTTTCTATCGTTATGAAACGTACATCTATTTCAACAGTGCGCGGCTGATCACAATGCGCTGCACTTCGCTGGTACCTTCATAAATCTGCGTAATTTTTGCATCGCGCATCAGTCGTTCTACATGGTATTCTTTTACATACCCGTAACCGCCATGTACCTGCACCGCTTCTACCGTAACCCACATAGCGGTTTCCGAAGCAAAGACCTTTGCCATGGATGAACTCAGCGCATAGTCTGCATGCTGGTCTTTTTCATACGCTGCTTTCAGGCAGAGTAACCGCGCTGCTTCAATGCGGGTAGCCATGTCTGCCAGCTTAAACTGAATTGCCTGGTGCTGCATGATTTCTTTTCCAAATGCCTTTCGTTCTTTTGCATAATTAAGCGCCAGCTCATACGCGCCACTGGCAATGCCCAACGCCTGGCTGGCAATGCCGATGCGACCGCCGCTGAGCGTTTTCATGGCAAAGGAAAATCCGAAGCCATCTTCGCCAATCCTGTTTGCTTTGGGCACTTTTACGTCGCTGAAAAGAATGCTGTGGGTATCGCTGCCACGGATGCCCAGTTTATTTTCTTTGGCGCCCACCGTAACGCCGGGTGTATTCTTTTCTACTATAAATGCATTGATGCCGCGACTGCCCTTGGCTGCATCTGTTTGCGCAATGACGAGGTAGACCGAAGCGGAATTGCCGTTGGTAATCCAGTTTTTTGTGCCATTTAGTAAGTAGTAATCGCCCATGTCTTCGGCTATGGTTCGCTGTGAGGTAGCGTCGCTGCCGGCTTCCGGTTCGCTGAGTAAAAATGCGCCGATGTATAATTCTCCGTCTTTGCGCCCCTGCGCCAACGGTGTTAGGTATGCTTCCTTTTGGGCTTCCGTGCCGAAGGTCTCGAGTCCCCAGCAAACGAGGCTGTTATTTACACTTACGCACACACTTACACTGGCATCCACCTTACTGATTTCTTCCATGGCCAGCACATAGCTGATGGTGTCCATACCGCTGCCGCCATACTTTGGGTCTACCATCATGCCCATAAAACCAAGGGCTGCCAGTTTCAATATTTGCTCTTTCGGAAATTGCTGCTTTTCATCCCGTTCAATAACGCCTGGCAGGCATTCCTGCTGTGCAAAATCGCGCGCGGCTTTTTGGATCATCAGGTGTTCTTCGCTCAATTGAAAATGCATGGATATTATTTTAGATGAACTGCGCAAAAATAAAGAAACTTGGCTATTAACTAACGAATGATAGTAGGGCCAGGCTGTAACCTGGCCACACCCCGCAGAAAAGCGCAGGAACCCCGGGCTTAGCGATTGCTATCCGCCGCAATGATTTTTAAGGCCGTTTTATTTTGTATGGAAAAAAAACAGACATTTATGACGCGCTAATGATAACATTTAAAGCAACGATACTACAATTTGAGCAGCAGGGCGAAAAGACCGGCTGGCGCTATATTCAAATTCCGGAAAAGATTGTGCAACAATTAAAACCGGGCAATAAAAAATCGTTCCGGGTAAAAGGAAAACTCGACAATTATGCCATCAGCGGGGTGGCGTTGATACCCATGGGGGCCGGAACTTTTATCCTGCCGGTGAATGCCGCCATGCGTAAGGGAACCGGCAAAACAAAGGGCGCCACGCTCGCCGTGCAGTTGCAGGCAGACGAAAAACTTTACCAACTCAACAAAGCATTCCTGGCATGCCTGGAAGATGAGCCCGCCGCCCTGGCTTTTCTGCAATCCATGCCGTTGTCGTGGCAGCATTATTTCAGTAAGTGGATTGAAAGCGCCCGCACCGAAGCGACCCTTACAAAACGTATTGCCCAATCGGTGTCGGCCCTGGCAAAGAAAATGAATTATGGAGAAATGATTAGGGCGCTTAAGAAAGACAAGGACGACCTGGCGGGGTAGTTAAACCAGTGTTATTTTTGCTGTTACGCGCTGCCAGTTTGATCCAAAATATGCGCTTCTTCAATAATTTTACGCAGCAATTTTCAGTTTTGCTTCCCACAATACCACCAGCTGCCACCGCAGTATCCGTTTTTCTGCCAGCGTTGCCTTTGCGATGCCTGTATCGTTTAAAAAGCTTATTTTCAAAAAATTGATTACGTGAGCATGCAGATTGCACCGGTTTGTAAAATATCTTGTTGTTTATTGTTGATGGCTTGCCTGCAATTGCCTGTAGCTGCACAGGATACGGTGAAGCAAAAGCGCACGATTGTAAATTACCTGAAAAACAAAAAGGGTATTGTTGGAAAACTTGCCAGTAACCTGGTGGGGGATACCATTGCTTCTGATTTGGAATCTGTACCCGTTAGAAATGATCTCTCTTTTGTGCCTTACGAAGGGAAAATTGTCAGAAATATCGCCATCCAGCGCCTGGATTTTGGTACCCTGATTACCGATACAGCACACAATTTCAGGAACAGCTTTACCAACCTGGCCAATTCCTTTCATCGCAAATCGCGGGAATATGTAATCAGGAATAACCTGTTTTTTAAAAAGGGCGATAAAATACTGGCTTACCTCATGGCCGATAATGAACGGCACCTGCGTGACCAGCCCTATATCCAGGATGCTAAGTTTATCATTATTCCGTTGTACCAAAGCGACTCGGTAGATATTTTGGTGCGTACCAAAGATGTACTTTCCATTGGCGGCAGTTTTGAAGTGCACAATCCAAAAAGTGCAGAAATGACCCTCAAAGAAGAAAACCTGGCCGGGGGTGGCAACAGTCTCCTTGTTGGTATGCTGTACAACCAGGAAAGATTTAAACATGCCGGTTATTCTTTTCAGTACATTAACCGGAATATTCTCGGTTCGTTTATTGATGCGGTGGGTGGCTATACCAGTTTTGCCAGTGATATTTCCGGGCAAAAAGAGGAAAAGCGTTTGTATATGCAGGTGATACGGCCACTTACCAATGCCTATACAAAATGGACTTATTCAGTTGAGGCTGCTGACCACAATACTGCGAATATGTTTTGGACAGATTCCTTTTATCATTCAGATATCAGGTACCATTACTATAACTACGATGGCTGGGTGGGTTGGAATACCGGTGCTTATAAAGTATCAGCCGGCAGCAACGAGGATGACCGTCTGCGTACCCTGGTAGGCCTGCGTTATTTTAAACAGCAGTTTCTTGAAAAGCCCGGTAAATACCTCAACCAGTATTATTTTATTTATCCCGATATCACCGGCGTGCTGGGATCCCTGTCTATTTTTAAACAGAATTTTTACAAGGCCAAATATTTTTATGGTTTTGGAAGAAACGAAGACGTACCAGAGGGACTGGATATCTCTTTGACCGCTGGCTGGACAAAAAAGCAGGAAAAAAACAGGCCTTATCTTGGGCTGGATTTTCAACGCTATTATTTCACCGCCAACAAGGCCTACTACAATTTCACTTTCCGCTCGGGCACATTCTGGGGAAAGCAAGAACCTGAAGATTTCAATGTGTTGGTGAGTATGGATCATTACAGCCGGCTGCTGAGCCTGGGCACACAATGGAAGCAACGCAGCCTGGTGAATGCAAGCATTACGGGGCAGGTAAATGCCGTGCTGAATGCGCCGCTCTCGCTGCAAAGTGTTTTTGGTTTGGATGAATGGAAAAACAGCGCCCCCTCAGATGGAGATTTCCGTGCAACCCTGCGCGCCGAGTCAGTATTTTTTAGTCCCTATACCTTTATCAATTTTCATTTTGCGCCCTTTGTTTTCGGCAACCTTTGCCTGATGACGCCCATTAAGGAAAATCTTGGAAAGAGTGACCTGTACAGCAGTATTGGCGGAGGAATCAGGACGCGGAATGAAAGCCTGATCTTTGGCACTTTTGAATTAAAAGTGTTTTACTTTCCAAGAAAAACGTTTACGGGAGATACCTGGCGCATAGAGACCAATACTGCCATCAAATTCAAATACAACAGCCAGTACATCAAACGGCCTTCGTTGATAAACGTTAACAGCATTTTAAACTGACCAGCAGCATCCTTACCGCCTTTTATGTGAAAAGCCCTGCTGTGGAGGCCGGTTGCTGCGCGCCCGCGGCTGATAGGCTGGGGTGGGGCCGAGCTGTTGTGGTACCACCGCCTTGTGCACAGGTTTGCCGAGCAGGTTTTCGATGAGCGCAAATTTATTCTGCTCCCGTTCTGTTACAAATGTATACGCGGTACCATCTGTTTCTGCGCGTGCCGTGCGCCCGATGCGGTGTACATAATCTTCGCCGTCGTTGGGTACATCGTAGTTGATCACGAGGTCGATGTGATCGATGTCGATTCCTCTCGACAATATATCGGTGGCCACCAGTACGGGCAGGCGTTTACTGGTAAAACTGCGCAATACTTCTTCTCTTTTGGCCTGTTCCAAATCCGAATGAATGGCTTCCACGTTGAGGCCCGAACGCTGCAACTCAACGGTCAGCTGCTTTACATTGTGCTTGCGCGAACAAAAAATAAGGATTGACTTGAACGTTTTGCTTTTCAGCAACAATTTCACCAACGGAATTTTTTGTGGCTCGTAAACAATAAATGCTTCCTGTATAATTTTTTCCGGGGGCTTGGAGATGGCGATATTGATTTCCTCCGGGTTGATAAGTATTTTTTGTGCGAGGCTCCTGATTTTTGGTGGCATGGTAGCAGAGAACAACAGGGTCTGTCTTTTCACCGGCACCATGGAAATGATTTTCATGATGTCTTCGTTAAAACCCATGTCCAGCATACGGTCTGCTTCATCCAGTACCAGGTACCTTAGTCCCTTAAGCTTTACATAACCCATATTAATGTGGGCTATCATTTTACCAGGCGTGCACACTACCACGTCCACTCCTTTACTGAGCGCAGATTTTTCCTGTACAAAAGATCCGCCGTCTCCACCGCCGTAAACCGCAATAGAACTTACAGACGTAAAATAGGAGAGCCCTTCCAGGTGACCGGCAATCTGAATGGCCAGTTCGCGGGTTGGCACAATAATCAGCGCATTGATGTGGTGATCATCGTGCGGTTCTGTAATCAGTTTATTGAGCAGCGGTAATAAAAAAGCGGCTGTTTTACCTGTACCCGTCTGGGCAGAGGCAATAATATCTTTACCCTGAAGGATAAGCGGAATAACCTGCGCCTGCACAGGTGTTGGCTCTTCGTAACCGCTGGCTGCAATCCCTTCTGATAAATTTTCGTGGAAATTAAAATCGGTGAACTTCAAGTTAGATGAACTATATGAGAAATAGGGTTAAGGGGTGAAGATACGAAAACGCCGACGAATACCGGGGATTCTGATTTTAAACTGGTTTACTGCTGCCAGTAACCGGGCAAGTAAAAATTTACCGGTTTTTATACTGGATGCACGTAGTCGGGGTGCATGGGCGCGGTCAATAACAGCTCCCTACAACCGCTTGCAAAGAAGCGTTGTTACGGGGTGCTGCAAGCTGCCGCCCCTCAAATGATGATTCTTTTTACGTTGCGGTGCTGCAACCAATGCATGGCACAATAAAGCTGTACTGCAGTGTACGATTCGATACCTGCGCGGCGTTACAACAAAACAGGCAGCCGTCCTGCATTATTTCTTTTATTTGCAATAAATAATCCGCCATGGTATCCGGGATGAATGATTTCAAGAATGTTTTTTTTATTGGTGTTGCGGGCACAGGTATGAGCGCGGTTGCACAATACCTGGCCGGCATTGGCAAGCAGGTGAGTGGGTCCGACCGGTATTTTTCGCCCGGCGTATTCAACGATACGCGCGAAAAACTGGAAGCGGCGGGCATCGCCTGTTTCCTCCAAAACGGGGAAGGCATAACAGCCACCACTGATCTGGTGGTGGTTTCCACTGCGGTAGAAGATACGGTACCGGAAGTGATCAAAGCAAAACAGCTGGGCATTACCATTATAAAAAGATCTGAATTGCTGGCATTGATTGCAAAAAGCAAACGCACCATTGCGGTGGGCGGCACCAGCGGTAAAAGCACCACCAGCGCCATGTTGTTTGATATACTGGAATATGCAGGATTGGCGCCCAGTATCATCAGCGGTGCCGGGCTGATAAGCATCATCAAAGAAAATAAAATTGGCAACGCCAAAGTAGGTGCCGGGGAATGGCTGGTGATAGAAGCCGACGAAAGTGATGGATCGATTGTTCAGTATATGCCGGAGCTGGGGCTGCTCCTCAACATTGACAAAGACCACAAAGAAATGGATGCGCTGATGGAGATTTTCTCCATCTTCAAAAAAAATACCACGCGGTTGTTTATTGTCAACCAGTCGCAAGCCGCTGCCGCTTCCCTTTCACAGAATTTGCAGCATGATTTTGCGGTTCACCGCGGTTCCGGCGCAGGATTTATTGCCAGCGATTTTGTACAGCAGGGGCTCGATATTTTCTTTTCCATCAACCAGCAGCCTTTCAACCTGCATACCGTGGGCAGGCACAATATGGAAAATGCGCTGGCTGCCACTGCGGTGGCTTGCCAGCTGGGCGTGCTACTGGAAACCTGTGCGGCAGCGTTAAAAGATTATGAAGGCATTTACAGAAGGCACCAGGTATTGGGTAAAAAACACGGGGTGCTGCTGATAGATGATTATGCGCACAATCCCATTAAATGTGCTGTTTCCATAGAGGCATGCCAGCAAATTGCGCCCAAAGTAATTGCATGGTTTCAACCGCACGGGTATGGGCCTACCAAGTTTTTGAGAAAAGATTTTGTGGAGGAGATCGCCCGGGTGCTGCGTCCGGAAGATGAAATATGGATGAGTGAAATCTTTTACGCCGGTGGTACTACCACCAAAGATATTTCTGCAAATGATTTGATAAACGATATAAAAGCACTGGGCAAACAAGCTTTTTTTGAAGCCGAAAGAACGCAGCTCCTGCATGCGTTGCGTACGCACCTTACCGCCGATTGCGTATTACTGCTGATGGGTGCGCGCGACCCTTCACTTGAAAATTTTGCCAAAGCTGTTTGGGCAGAACTGTAAAGGATTCTTAAATAAATGGTATAATAAATTACCAGATACTAAACGCTGCCTGACTGCGTTTTTACTTAGTTTCGCTCAAAATTTGATATCCCGTAAAATCAGTATCCATGAATGTGCATTTGCCCCGCTCCGTTGCTTCTAAAAAATACAATTTTCTTTTTTTGTGTGCAGTCGCTTTCGCGTTTACTTCCTGCGGACAAGCATATTCCGAAAACAAAGTAGCGGGCACCGACACGATTGCTCCTGGAAAGCTTCCCGGTGATACAAGTTTGGCTGAAAAAACAGCCAGCACCACGCTTGATACGGCGGCTTACAACCGGTTTATGGTCCACATGACCAACAAAGACAGTTCTGGAAAATGGCCCGTGAAGGCTGACTATCCGCTGGCCGGTGCATTGTTACCTTTTAACCGCATTGTAGCGTTTTATGGTAATCTCTATTCCACCAAAATGGGCGTACTCGGAGAATACCCGCGTAAAGAAATGCTGGCGAAATTGCAGGCAGAAGTGGTGCGTTGGCAGGCGGCGGACACTTCGGTGAAGGTGATTCCCGCGCTGCATTACATTGCGATTACTGCACAGGGTAGTCCCGGTAAAGGAAACAAGTATCGCTTACGCATGCCATTCAAACAGATAGATTCCGTTATTTCAATGGCCAGGGAAATCAATGCGCTTGTATTTATTGATATACAAACAGGTCACAGTACGGTAGAAGAAGAAGTGCCGTTGTTTGAACCATATTTTAAAATGCCCAATGTCCATTTTGGTATTGACCCCGAATTTTCCATGAAGGGCGGACAAAAACCCGGCGCAGCTATTGGAACATTTGATGCAGCCGATATTAATTTTGTGTCTAACTATATGGCCAAAATTGTAAAAGAAAATAACCTGCCACCTAAAATATTAGTGATACACCGCTTCACCCGTGCGATGGTGACCAACTACAAACAAATTAAATTACAACCGGAAATACAGGTGGTGATGGATATGGATGGATGGGGTGCGCAGGCCCGTAAGATTACTACGTACAAGCAATTTGTATTTGGAGAGCCGGTGCAGTTTACGGGGTTCAAATTGTTTTATAAAAATGATTTTCGTGAACCCAACAGCCGAATCATGACACCGGCGGAGGTGCTGAAACTAAAGCCGCAACCGATGTATGTGCAGTACCAGTAACAACAGCTGCGCGCTACAGTAGCGGTGCAATAAAATGTGTAAGACGATAATTTTGCTAAGAAAAATATAAAAGTGTGCGCCCTCTTTACGGAGGGCTTTTTTTTTGTTTGAATGGCTTTGCGGAAAGGTTAAACGAGCTAAATTGATTGTACCAGTGGCCTGCAAGCAGGCGTATTGAAACTATCTTTGCTGCATATATTTTTTATATGGAAAGAGAAGTAAAATTTATGCAGGAAGCGATTGGTTTGGGCCGGCAGGGAATGCTCATGCAAGCGGGCGGGCCTTTTGGTTGCGTGATTGTAAAGGACGATGCGGTAATTGGCAGGGGCTGGAACCGCGTTACGTCGGACAACGATCCGACGGCACATGCGGAGATAACAGCTATCCGTGATGCGTGTAAAAACCTGCAGGCCTTCCAGCTGGAGGGCTGCGAGATTTACACTTCCTGCGAGCCATGCCCAATGTGCCTGGGCGCCATCTACTGGGCGCGGCCGGCCAAAGTGTATTTTGCAGCCAGTCATACGGACGCTGCCGCGGCCGGTTTTGACGATTCATTTATTTATAAGGAGATAGCGCTCCCGCTTGCGGCGCGGAAAATAAGTATGACCTGCATCATTCCCGGCACCGGGGCGGATTTATTTAAAGAATGGATGCTCCAGGAAAATAAGACGGCCTATTGATAGCCGGGACGTTAGGACAGGATAGGCGGGTATAAGTACGCATTTGCACAGTAAAATCAGTAACGAAAATGCAAGCGGAAATACTAATTAATTCATTGTAGCGTTTAGGGTGGGTAAGCATCCAAATCAATGAAAATCCGGCTATGAAACGTTATTTATTGCTGTTGCCACTTTTTTGTGCGCTCGCAGTCCATGCACAGGTAAAAGATTACCGTAAAACAAGACAGGTAGAACAGTTGCAGCAGTTAAAGGAATCGGTTGCCCGCAAGATAGATTCGTTGCAGGTGCAGTTGCCCGAGTTGGCAGTTAACCTGGAAACTACGCGAAAAAAAATAGACCAATTAAAAAAGGAGAGCAATGGGCAGGATAGACCTGATATTGACTCCAGGGATGAATACAGTAAACGCAGTTCAGAACTCGCCAGTGCCACCAGCCTGGCAGACCTGCTAAGAAAAAAATTTGATACCCGGGTCGAAGCGCTCGACAAAGCGCTTAATCTGCAAAAAGACCTCGAAGAAAAAATTGCCGCACTGGTAAAAGAAAGCAACCGTTAAATTTTACCAAGCGCGTTTTAAAATAAAACCCACACCACTTTGCGCAGAAGAGGTTTGCAATGACACACACCACGTGTTGTCACACAGCTGCAGCCCCGGCCGCCTGAGCCGAATACCCGTATAGGCAACAATAAACAAGATCATAAAACGAAACAGGAACTAGTTCCAATGACACCAGTCGCTGCTAAAGCGCGTGAGCCGATGACGCGTATACACCATAATGAACGCGATCACCAAACCCAAACCAGCACTAGTTCCAATGACACCAGTCGCTGCATAAGGCGCCTCAGCCGGTTCGGTTCCGGCGGTAGCCGGATTGCGGAGCAAAGAAGCGGGTGCAGCGCCGTTGCAGCGGCGAGGCCCCGGCGGCCTGAGCCGAA
>JBDSEV010000031.1:0-47988 GCA_039919885.1 Chitinophagaceae bacterium | reverse complement strand
AACATGCACCGCCGAGCCTGTGTAAAGATGGATTACCAATAATTTTTCTAAAATAAACGTGTTTCGTGCACTAACTCCTGGCAGCTGCCATTTGCGTAACCGCCACAAAAGGAGTCGCCCATCATTGTTATATATTGGTCCTGGGAATTCCTATGCAAGCGCATCTTCAACTTAATGGGGTTATTTCCTATTGCGAATTTGTTGATGAGAAAGGTTTTTTCTTTGGATATGGTCCAGCGGACCATTTTATGGGTAGCTAATGATTGGTGAGGGTCTTCGTTCCGTAGGAACGTTTTGTGCAGCACCGCGATATTGGGAAAAACCCTCAATTGCCCGAGGCGACTGGAATTTTAAATCATTTTAGTTGAGCCTATATTCCTCGAATGATTCACCTCCCGCCATTTTTTTCACAAGACTTTTTTCATTCTTAAATTTTTACTCAATATTTGCGTTATTGTTGGGTAAGCACCCGGCAAAGAAACCAGTTATTATGGCGCAACAAACCAATATTGCATTTATTACCGGGGGATATTCCGGCGAAGCGGTTATCTCTTATAAAAGTGCCCTTACAATCGAAAAAAACCTGGATGCGGCATTGTTCAGCGTATACAAGATCGATATTACGCCTGCTGCCTGGTTTTATACCACTGCGGACGGAAAAAAAATAAACATCGACCGGGAAGATTTTTCGCTGACCTTGGCGGGAGAAAAAATTGTATTCGACGCGGTTTTCATTGGCATCCACGGTACCCCGGGAGAAGATGGTAAACTACAGGGCTATTTTGATATGCTCGGGCTTCCCTATACTTCCTGCGATGCAGCTACCTCGGCATTAACATTTAACAAACGCTATACAGTGGCGGTGGCTGCCTTTTCTGGTATACATGTTGCAAAGTCTGTGTTGCTCATAAAAGACAGGTTTCAAAGCGCCGACGAAGTTACCAGGCACCTTAGTTTCCCCGTATTTGTAAAACCAAATAACGGCGGTTCCAGCATCGGCATGTCGCGCGTTAACAATGCATCGGAAGAACTTGGCGTCGCCATCGAAAAAGCCTTCCGGGAAGACAACCAGGTGCTGGTAGAAGAATTTATACAGGGCCGTGAGTTCACGATTGGCGTGTTTCAGTCGAAAGGAGCGATTATTACCTTACCTTTTACCGAAATTAAAACCAAAAAAGCGTTTTTTGATTTTGAAGCAAAATATACCGCCGGTTTTACGGAAGAAATAACACCGGCCGTGGTGGATGAGTCGATTGCGGAAAAGATACGATCAACTGCAAAAAAAATTTACGCGGTGTTTAACTGCCGCGGCATTGTAAGAATCGATTTTATTTACAATGAGAAAAATGAACAGCCGTATATGCTGGAAATAAATACCATACCTGGGCAGACTGAAGCCAGCCTGGTACCACAACAGGTAGCAGCCATGGGTTGGAACCTGATGGATTTTTATACAGCACTCATCAACGATGCGCTGGAGCGAAAAGCGTAACCTTGCAGGTAATATGGGCGGTTAATTATTTGCAGTGACCTTTTTAAAAAATGAGTAGCAGTTTGTGCGTGCAGCAGTAGCAGCTGATGAATAGTCGAACCATTAAAACAACAGTACCACATACGTGTTTCAATTCATAACAAAAAAACCGCTTTGGGCAAACATCCTGTTTGCAGTAGTGCTGGTAACAGTACTATTATTTATTTTTCTGCTGTCTTTAAACTGGATAACGCACCACGGGAAAATTTTAAAAATCCCCCAGGTAACCGGTAAAAGTCTTTCTGCTGCAAAACAGCAGCTGGAGCAACAGGGCTTTGATATCATTATACAAGATTCCGTGTATGTAGATACGCTCGCCGCATTGAACGTGGTAAAACAGTTTCCTGATGCGGATGCAGAGGTGAAAATAAACCGTACCGTCTACCTTACCATTAACCGGGCGGCACCGCCACTGATACAGATGCCGCAACTGGTGGGACAAAGTTTCAGGAGCGCGGAAATATTGTTGAAGCAAACCGGGCTGAAGCTGGGCGACACCACTTTTGTAGCCGATTTTGCCAAAAACTCCATTAAAAGACAATCATTCAAAGGCAAGGAAATTAGTTTTGGCACTAAAATACCCATGGGGTCCAAAATTGATCTCGTTATCAGCAATGGTATTTCTGATATTAATATTTCTGTCCCTGATTTGATAGGGATGAGTTATGCCGATGCAAAAGTGCTGATGGAAGGGAATAACCTGGAATTTGGATCAAGGGCTTTTGACAGGGAAGTAAAAGATTCCGCCAGCTCATTTATTTATAAGCAAAGCCCGGAACGCATGGCCGAAGACCACCGTGTTAACCGCATCCACCAGGGGCAATTAATTGATATCTGGTTGGGTGTTGAAAAGCCAGCCGCTGATTCTTCGTCCCGCCCGGCCGCACCACCCATTAAGTAAGGCGGTCGTACTGCACAAGTATAAAATTTAGCATTATGAAAAATATCACAGTTGAAGAACTGAAAGCAAGAATGGACGCAGGCGAAAAACTCAACATCATTGATGTAAGGGAACCCAATGAATACCAGGAATTCAATATCGGCGGGCAACTGGTGCCACTCGGTAAGATACAATCGATGCAGGCCGATGAATTGGATGAACTGAAAAACGAAGAGGTGATTCTGCATTGCCGCAGCGGAAAACGCAGCGTTACTGCGGCGATGTTCCTGGAGACAATGGGATTTACCAATACCGTAAATGTTGAAGGTGGTATGCTGGCGTGGCAAGAAAAGTTTGGCGGATAAAACATAGTGTTCAGCAATTGGACATTAGGCGTTAGTCATTAGCCGTTCGTTCTTCAAAGTGTCGAATAAAAGGCTAATAACTAACGCTAACAACTTGCAGCTGACGGTTTTCTCAGAACTTCATATTAACTGCCAGCATAAAATTTCTGCCTGCCATCGGGAAATAAAAATTCTCTCTCACCAGTGAGTTGTCATAGAAATAGCTGTACGTATACCCGTTCGATTCATACTTCTTACTCCATACATTGTTCACCCGGGCAATGAGGGTAATGGTTTTTGCAAATCCGCTGTGTATTCCATACTGCAGGGTAAGATCCTGTACAAAATAACCATTTATACTTTTAGCGTCACTGGCCGTGTTGTCCAGGTATTGTTTGCCCACATACTTTACGCTGCTGTTGATCTCTGCGTTTGCAAACGGAAATACCTGTAACAAGCCCGCGGCAATTACCGACGGGGAGAAAGCAAGCGTTGTTTTATGATAGAAAACAGTATCCTGCTGTACCAAATCAAAATTTGCATTATAGCGCGGAATATTGTCGTTAAAATTGCTGAGTTTATTATCGCTGACGGTGAGGTTGCCACTCAGTTGCACCGTTTTACCTGGTTTGTACCTTCCCTGTATTTCAATACCTGCCCGGTAACTTTTCGGCACATTGATGCGGATGGCATCACCCACGTCATTTATCTTACCGGTTAGCACCAGCTGATCTTTGTACTTCATGTAGTACAGGTTCACCCCCCAGCCATAATTGAATTTGTTTTCTTCTACACCCAGCTCCAGGTCATGCAACTGTTCTCTGTTGGGCGCTGCCGACGCGGTGCCGGTTTCATAATCATTGCGACTGGGTTCTTTGTTTGCCACTGCATAAGAAGCGTAAGCAACAAGCGAACCTGCTGAATAAGTAAGCCCGAGTTTGGGATTGAAAAAATTAAAATTGTTATCCACACGAACGCCCGGAAATTTACGCGTGCCGTCGAAATCGTAATTTACCCGGCGGTACTGCAGGTCCACCAGCGCCTCAAAGCGACTGCTTAATTTGTATTGGTATTTGCTGTAAAGGTTCAGGTCTTTTTTCACGGCCTTGTAGTGGTACCATTCGTAATTTTCGGGCGCGCCGCTCGCTGCCCAGGTGATGTTGCCATAGTGTTTGCCGTCATATTCGTTCCACCCGCCGCCAAACGTAAACTGTTCTTTTTGTGTTTTGTGCAGCAATGAAAAAATGGTTCCGTATAAGTTATTGTCCAGCCAGAGCCGTCTTACCAGGTCAGTTTTCTTAATGGAGGTATTACCCACCATCCTGTCAGGCAACCCATAGCTGCTGTATTTCGCATCGTATTTGTATTCTTCATAATAGCCTTTGCCTTTTGACAGGTAGATGGCAGTATTGAAGGACCAGCTATTGTTGAACTGGTGGTTAAAAAACAACTGGTAATGATCCTGCTGGTAGTTGTCGGTTTGATTCTGGTAAGTAAACGCATTGTATTTCCGGGCATCGCTGTTGAACAAGTTGGTGGAATCTGCGCCTGTAAAGTACAGTGCGCCCAGGTTGTTGTAATAGTGTTGCTGAAGGCTGTCTTTATTGTAGAAAAGTTTGTATTGTGGTATGCCATTCCAGGCCTGGTAGGTTTTCTCTGCGCCGGATATAATGTTAAACCGGATGGAGGAATTGCCGTTTATATATGCTGCACTTGCATAAAGGCTTTTCAGATCGCTGCTGCCCCGGTCAATAAAACCATCGCTGGAGATTTTGGATAGCCGCGCGTCAAAAGTAAAATGTTTATTTATCAGCCCGGTGCCGAATTTAACAGTATGCTTCCAGGTATCGAAAGACCCATAACCATTGTTTATTTCTGCATAGGCCGCTTCGTTGGTTTCATTGGTACTTAAGTTGATGCTCGCGCCAAAGGCGCCGGCGCCATTTGAAGAAGTACCCACCCCTCTTTGCACCTGTATGCTGTTTAAGGAAGATGCAATATCCGGCATGTCAACAAAAAAACTACCCTGGCTTTCTGCATCATTGTAGGGTATGCCATTTACGGTTACGTTGATGCGCGTGGCATCTGTACCGCGAATACGCAATCCCGTGTACCCGACACCGTTACCCGCATCGGACGTAACGATTACGGAAGGCATCTGGCTCAGTATAAAAGGCAGGTCCTGGCCAAGGTTTCTTTTTTCGATGTCGTTTTTGCTGAGGTTGTTTTTGGCAAATGGTGCTTTTTCGCCTGCCCGCGTGGCTTTAATTTCCACGGTTTCAAGAAAGAGCGCCAGCCTGGTCATTTCCAGTTTAATCAGCGGGGTGGGAAACACAATCGTTGTATCCACCGCTTTAAAACCCACGCTGGTTACATGTGCGCGAACGGGCCCGGTTTGCCTGGTAAAAAAAGCGAGCTCGCCCTTGTCACTGGCGGAAAAACTGCCTGTTTTTTCTAATTCAATACTGGCGTTGGCTACCGGGTTGCCGGCAGCATCGGTAATAAGGAGTGTTGTTTTTGACTGGGCCAGGCTTAGCTGGCGGATGGTCAAAAAGCAAATTCCCCAAAACAATTTTTTGATACTTAACATTTAAGTAGTTGTTGGGGTAAAGGGTGTACGGCGTAGTATAATGACAGCCAGGCGCCTGGATGGTCCTATACTTATACCTTTGACCTTTTACCGTGTTACAAAATTGATTTGAGGGAAATGCTGCGAAGCAAAAGAGGATAGAACACAAGTCGGTTCACCTTCCCTGCGCAGGCATTACCCTGATCAGGTTCAACGGGTATCATCTCAGCCTTTAAAGGTACAAGTGTACCAAAAAAAGCACCCCGAGGACACTGGTTCCGCAACTTTTGCGGAACTGTTGCGAAGGTAGTACAGAAAAAATAATTTCCTGTAACATTTTATCAAGGGGGACGTCTTACTGAAAACATTGTTATGAAAAAGATTAGCTTATTTGTCTTTGCATGCCTGGTAACCGTTTTTTCTTTTGCCCAGGATAAAATAATTAATGATGCCAATGCGGAGGCCAGGAATGTGAGCGGTTTTCATGCCATTAAAATATCGCATGGCATTGAGTTAGTCATCAAACAAGGCGGTACCGAAGCCGTTGCAGTGAGTGCGTCTGAAAAAGAATACCGCGATAATATAAAAACGGAAGTGGCCGGGGGTGTTCTAAAAATTTATTTTGATACAAAATGGTATAAGAACTGGAATTCAAACGGCAAGAAGCTAAAGGCTTATGTTTCATTTAAAGAACTTGATTTATTGGATGGCTCATCCGGTTCTTCTACCGTTGTTGATGGTAACCTTAATGCGGGCACTTTTAGAATTGAACTGTCTTCAGGCGCTGTTTTTAAAGGTGCCGTGCAGGCAACCAGTCTTACGGTAGATGGATCAAGCGGTTCAGTGGCCCGCATCAGTGGTAAAACACAAACTGCCAGCCTGGAAGCCAGCAGCGGAGCGGGGGTTTATGGTTACGATATGATCAGTGATAAATGTGATGCAGATGCCAGCAGTGGTGGTGCAATAGAGATTAGCGTTAATAAAGAATTGTCTGCGGAAGCGAGCAGCGGTGGCGATATCCGCTACAAAGGAAATGGCGTAATCACAAAAGTTTCCAAAGGCAGCGGCGGGAGCGTAAAAAAGAATGGCTAAAGGAAAAGCAGGCGGTAACTTCGATATAACTGCCGGCTATCTAATCGTAATAAATAAAACAACCATACATACATACAATCATGAAAAAAATAGTTGCCGGTCTGTTGCTTATCACTGTTGCTTTTGCTGCTGCTGCGCAATCAACAATTATTAATGACGCCAATGCGGAAATAAGAAACATTACTGCTTTTACCGGCATCAGTGTTTCCGGTGCCATCGATATTTACTTAACACAAGGAAACGAAGATGCTATTGCTGTGAGCGCAAACGACGCTAAGTACCGCGACCGTATTAAAGCGGAAGTAAAGGGCGGCACGCTTACCATTTGGTACGATAACGAAGGTATGCGCTGGTCGGGCGGAAATAAAAAACTAAAAGCCTACATTTCTTTTAAGTCGATTAACCAGTTAAAAGCCACTGGAGCGAGTGATGTTTTCATAAATGGAACATTAAAAGCTTCGGATTTAGACCTGAAACTTACGGGTGCAAGCGACCTGAAAGGCATATTGGATATCGGCACGCTTGTGGCGAATATCAGCGGGGCATCAGATATGACGGTAAGCGGAAAAATAGATATGTTAAAGGTAGCGGCCAGCGGAGCCAGCGACCTGAAAGATTACGGGTTAGTGGTACAAACCTGCGAAGCAAACGCTTCCGGTGCTTCCGATATTAAAATAACTGTTGAAAAGGAGCTGACGGCCGATGCAACCGGCGCCAGTGATATTGTAATAAGGGGTAACGGTGTTATTAAAAAAATGACTAAGAGCGGTGCCAGTAGCGTTCGGAAAAGTTGAAAAAGAACGAAATACAGAACAGGGATTGCCGCTGCAATGGATGCCCTTGCAATCCTGGATTTTCCAGGCTAGCGGGTGTTGTTGCGCGGCAATTCTTTTTCCTTTTTATTTTTTTTATAAATCATCTTCCCTTACATTTGCACCCCATACATCGCGAAGTAGAGCAGCGGTAGCTCGTCGGGCTCATAACCCGAAGGTCGGAGGTTCGATCCCTCCCTTCGCAACAGAAAAAGCCCACCTGCTGGTGGGTTTTTTAATTAAGTACATTTGCCGGAAGAAGGCAACCGGTATAAGACAGCCTATTTGCATCCTATTTTTGCATTGAAGCTTACACCGGATACCTTCAACCTTATACCTTCCACGTCATGAAAGCAGGTTTCGTAAATATATTTGGTAAGCCCAACGCGGGTAAAAGTACCTTGCTGAACGCGCTGCTGGGCGAGAAACTGGCTATTATTTCTTCCAAAGTACAAACGACCCGCCATCGCATCAAGGGTATACTCACCACCAAAGAATACCAGCTCATTATATCTGATACCCCAGGCATTATTGAGCCCAAATACAAGCTGCATGAAAAGATGATGACAGCGGTTAAGGAAGCGTTGGAAGATGCGGATGTAGCTATATTACTGCACGATTTAACAGACAAAGACACCAGTGAATCGCATAGCGTGTTTGAAGCACTGAAACTGAAAGTGCCAGTGGTGGTGGTGTGTAATAAAACAGATAAAGTAGGCAAGGAAAGAACAGAAACTGCTCTTTCTTTTTTCAGGCAACAGGCCTATTGTACAGACACTATTGCCATCGCTGCCCTGAAAAGTCACCACACGGCCGACCTGCTGGCTAAAATAACCGCACTGCTGCCGGAAGGCCAGCCTTTTTTTGCGGAAGACGATATTACTGATTTGCCGGTTCGTTTTTTTGTGGGAGAAATGATCAGGGAGAAAATATATGAATTGTACGAAGAAGAGATACCCTACCATACCACCGTACTGGTGCAGGAATTCAAGGAGAAGTCGACCCTTGTAAAAATACAGGCAGATATCATTGTGCAGCGTGACACGCAGAAAGGCATTATCCTGGGAGAGAAGGGACTGGGCATCAAAACCCTTGGTATGGCCGCGCGAACCGAGATTGAAAAATTCCTGGGCCAGAAAGTATTCCTGGAATTGTTTGTAAAAGTAAAACCTAAATGGCGCGATAATGACATTCACCTGAAGGAATACGGGTATCATTAATCCGCAGGTGGTTAGGTGGGGTTACTGCAGAACAGCAAGATTTAATTGATGCAAGGCAGGCACAGGGCAGATTTATAATTTTTAGACATTTTAATTTTATGAACGGATATACAGTTGCAATTGTGGGGCGGCCAAATGTGGGCAAGAGTACTTTTTTTAATCGCATGCTGGAGCAGCGGAAAGCTATTGTGGATGATATCAGCGGTGTCACGCGCGACCGCCAGTACGGCGTTACAGATTGGAATGGCGTCTCATTTAACGTAATAGACACCGGCGGCTTTGTGCCCGAAAGCCAGGATGTGTTTGAAAAGGAAATAAAAAAACAGGTACTGGTAGCCATTGACGAAGCGGATGCCATTGTGTTTGTGGTGGATTGTGCTACCGGAATTACCGAGCTGGATGAGTCGATGGCCAACGTGCTGAGAAGAACTTCCAAACCAGTTTACCTGGTAGTAAATAAAGTAGATAACCACGAGCGCCTGCTGGAAGCGTCAGAGTTTTACAGCCTTGGGTTTGAGTTTATATTTTTTCTTTCTTCCATGACCGGCAGCGGTACCGGCGAATTACTGGATGCGGTGGTAGCGGGTATACCGGAAGATGAGGAAGATGCCTTGAAAGAAGGGGAAGGGCTGCCAAAGTTTGCCATTATCGGCCAGCCAAATGTGGGAAAATCTTCGCTGCTGAATGCATTGATTGGTGAAGAAAGAACGATTGTAAGTGATGTAGCCGGCACCACGCGTGATACCATCCACACGCATTACAAACTTTTTCAGAAAGAATTTATTTTAATTGATACTGCCGGCGTTCGTAAAAAAACAAAAGTGATGGAAGATCTGGAGTTCTACTCCGTGATACGCGCCATCAAAGCAATGGATGAGGCCGATGTTTGTCTTTTAATGCTGGATGCAGGCAAAGGCATCACTGCGCAGGATATCAATATTTTCAGCCTGGCCGCACGCAAAGGAAAAGGCGTTGTACTGATAGTTAACAAATGGGACCTTGTAGAAAAAGAGACCAACACTGCGCGCGATTACGAAAAGGAACTAAAGGAACGTATTGCACCGTTTTCTGATATACCAGTGTTATTTATTTCGGTAAAAGATAAACAACGCATTTTTAAAGTAATAGAAGTGGCACTGGAAGTATATGAAAATCGCACTAAGAAGATTCCTACGTCGCAATTGAACGACGCCATACAGGATGCGGTAAGGCAATACCATGCACCCGTGGTTAGGGGCCACGCAGTAAGTATTAAGTACGTATCCCAGCTGCCTACACCCGTACCGTCATTTGCTTTTTTCTGTAATTTCCCGGACGATATTAAACAGCCGTATAAAAACTACCTGGAAAACCGACTCCGCGAAAGCTTTAACTTTAAAGGTGTACCGGTACGTTTGTTCTTTAGAAAAAAATAGAAATTTTTAGTTTGTATATCAATCCTCCGCACGCCGGGGGATTTTTTTTGTTGAAACCAGAAATAATTTTTACGGCCTGCCTTTTTCTCCTGGTGACAATGCAGTACACGGAACGCGGCCGTTTTCAAGTGATTATTCCCGCGTGTAAAAAACATAAAATAGAGAGGGTTTCCCCAACCTGCATTTTTAGTTTCCTTTTACCTTACCCACAGGATTCCCAATCGCCGTGCAGATCTACATTTTTTAATTACTTCACATGCTTTATATTTTTTATGAAAACACAGGCCCGCGCATCAGGTCCCTCTTGTGTATGGCTGTTTGCGTGCTGTCTTTGCAGGGTATGGCCCAGGTAAGATGGGACGGCGAGGGGGGCGATGGTGAGTGGACAACTGGCGCTAACTGGGTGGGTAATATTGTACCACTGCCTTCCGATGACGTGTTGCTGGATAACAGCCTTTTTGCTTCCGGTTATACCGTCGCGTTGCCACCACTTACATCGGTCGTCACGGTGAGGTCCATCATTATTCTGCCTGCTGCCGGTAAGCTGATACAATGCACACTGCCCGCGACCAATACGGCAACGCCTGCACTCGTAACCACCGGCCCGGGCTACGGAATAACAATTTATAATGGGGGTATATTCATGAATGCGTCGGGTTCGTCCAGCAGCGTTGCATTGTCAATCAGCGACTCTCTCCGGATAAACGACGGCGGTCAGTATATCCACCATACACGGTCGGGCCATGCGGCTATTGTGAGTGTTTTATCAAAACGACCCGGCACAGAAAAAGGCATATTTGTATTTGATGTACCTGGTGGCGGCTATACCATTGCATCCACCGGCCGTACGTTCGGCACCCTGGTGGTGGACGGTACTGCATCCGGAGGCATCCAGGTATATGCTACCAGCGCGGCAAGCCCCCTTACTATTAACGGTGATTTCATTATTAAACCAGGTGTGACCGTTAATCTTGATATTACCGCTGCTACCATTATAAAAGGAGATTACCTGCAGGAGGGTGGCGTATTCAACCTTGCCAGCCAGGCCAATAACAACATTGTTTACGTACAGGGAAATTTGTTGCAACACGGGGGCGTTATTACAGAGACAGCTGGCGGATTCCCTGCCATAGAATGTAATGGAAGCGGTAACCAGGGTATCCTGCTTACCGGTATTGCAAATGATGTTGCACTACGGATTAATAACAATGCGGGTGTTTCTTTGGCAGCAGACCTGGTACTTCCGTATCAGCTCAGCCTAATCAGCGGTACCGTTCATGCACAGTCGTTTCTTATAACGTTGCTGGCTGGTTGCAGTTTGTCTGCAGATTCCCTGTACAACAATAATTTTATTGATGGTGCATTGCGAAAACGAGGCATGGTCGGGGTTTCACATTTCCTTTTTCCGGTGGGCAAAGGGATAACAAAAAGATGGATGGAGGTAAAAGAAGCCACCGGCGATTTTACCGTTGAATTTTTTAAATCAGATCCGCACCTGCTGGCTGCAGCTGCTGGTGCGGGCATCCATCACATTTCTTCTATTGAGTATTGGTCGCTGCAAGCCACATCAATACCTTCGGCGAAAATTGAATTGTCTTTCGATAATGTAAACAGCGGCGGCGTTACGGACATGGCGACACTGCGGATTGCGCAACTGGCATCCGGTAGCTGGGCAGACCTCGGCAACACGGGTACAACGGGTACGCCCGGTTCTGCCGGCGCGGTTACCAGTAACAGTTCAACGGTTTTTGATGCAGGCAATAATTATTTTGCACTGGCCAGCAGCGACGCATTTCAGAACCCCCTGCCGCTGCAGCTGTTGTCATTCAATTGGCGTGTGAACGATGCTGCTGTTATACTTCGCTGGACAACCGCCGCGTCGTGGCGGCCGGCTTACTTTGAATTGCAATCATCTTTGGATGGTAATCATTTTAGCAAACTAAATACTATACCATTCGTAAACGGTCAAACCAATTATCAATATACGGATTGGAGCATTGGCGAAAAGAAACCATACTATCGTTTATTGATTGCGGAGCAGAATGGGCTGCGGTTATATAGTAAAACAATTTATGCCGCGCAAAATGCAGAACAACCTGTTGTCATCCGGCTCCTGCCATCGGTTGTTACCGCCAACGCGGAGTTACTGATTGAATCTTCCGCCGATCAAAAGGTGCAGGTAAAAATACAATCCAGCGACGGCAGGTTGATGCATGCTACGAAATTGTTGCTGCTACGCGGCAAAAACCGCCTTCCATTGCAATTGTCAGGGTTTGCTGCCGGCGTGTATGTAATTTCTGTTACAAACAGCAAGGGCAGCACGTTTGCTGCCAGGTTTGTAAAAACAGAATAACGGCTGTATGCCAAATGGAATGACTATAGCTTGAAATCTTTTAACAGCCGCTGAATGGTTTTTTTAAAGTTAACCAGGCCCTGCTGCTCCTGGATAATAAAACTGTTTTTTTCAAGGTTGCCGGTTACAGTATCCATTTCATTCCTGTTTTCATACACCATTTTGCGGAATGGATTGCTGTAGTCTTTGGCGCGGCTGTCGTAAATACCCTTGACCATCCATTCTTTGGTATAGATACCCTGCAGCAGCAATTGCTTCAGCGCGTTTTTATTTTTTTTGATGTTAAGTCCGTCCACGGTTTGCAAAGCGGCCAGTGCGTGCTGTAATTTCTGTACAGGATAACGGAGTCCTTGTTTATTGTAAAATTGGTGAATAGCAGTCCAGTTTTTTGCTTTCCCCTTGCTTACCTGCACTAATAATTTATCCAGGTCCGCAGCGGGTATCAACTGCCCGCCTGCGTTTACCCAGGGTTGTATTCTAATGGAAGGTGGCAATTGTTCCAGCAGGTCATCCTTGTTTTTTATTTTTTCGCGTTCAATAAATGCCAGCAACTCAGTGGCGGCGTAATAATTCACCAGTTCTTTGTACAACTGGTAGGCCTGCAAGGCTTTAATCAATATTACTTTTCGCTCACTGTTCTCCGCATTGGGTACCAGGAGCTCCAGTTCATCTACCAGCGGGTTGTTTGATTCAAGTAATTTTTCACCGGTAGTTGCTATGGCTGCATCCGGCATGCGCTCGTTAAGCTTTTTGGCATACGCCGTACCAACGATAATTTTAAGGACTTCAAGCGCCTGAATAATTTCATTAACACTGTCCGGCGCAAGGAAGCTGTATTCAATCAACTGGGTTTTATCGGTGCGCTTATCCCGGTCTATGTATTTCCATGAATTGCGCGCCAGTGCATACATATTGTACATAAACCAGTAAGCAGGCATTATCACCAGTTGATCTTTACTACTGTCGTTACTGACCAGCGCAAAAGGAAAAGTAATTTGCAATTCTGCCGGGTAATCGCCTTTGGCAAGTATACAAAAACTGGCAAATACGGAATTGTGTTTGAGGCTTACACACAGGCCGGGCCAAAACCCCCGACCTGCAACAATTTCGCCGTCGGCGCTGCGTGAATTGTGATTGGAACCAATGGTAGCACCCGCGGCCATATTGCTTTGGCCCATAATTAAAGCCGCGCATAAAAAAGAATTGTTGTGGTGTTGTTCATGGGCAGGAAAAATCAGCGAGTTGAGTACCTCACAACAGGAAATGGTGGCATTGTTGCCCAGGTAGGAGTTGATAAGCCGGGCACCATATTTTAACTGTGAATGGGAAGCCATAAAAAACCTGACAGCTTTTGCACCGTAGAAAACCCGGCAGCCCTCATTGATGATGCCATTTACAAGTTCACAACCTTCCCCCACCTGCGACTTGGCGTGGGCGTTAGAATTGATCGTGAGGTTTTTTAATTTATTGGCACCTTTGATGTATGCATCACTTCCAATCCAGACATCTTTTATGATACGGCAATTTTTAATGACCGTGCGATCGCCTATTTCACCATAGTAACCGCGCCGCCTGTCGAATGCATTGTCGGTAAACCGCTTAAAAGCATTTTGCAGCAAACTGTTATCGCGGAACCTGGTCCAGAGCCATGCGTCACCGGGCAGCATGCCATCGAAAGGAATAATGCTTCTGCCGCCATTTTCATTGCATACTTCCAGCCAGATGCGGTTCGACTCTTCTTCTCCCTCTTTTACAATGCCATTGCCAAATCTTGCGTAATCGGTGGTGGCGAGTTCGTTTACGTTTACAATCATCGCATCATTACCAATAATATAATGCGATAAATAATTGCAATTGTCAATCACCGAATTGTTTCCGATGTCTGAGCTGATGATGGTACTGTTGTACAAACCCACGGGCCTGCGTAAATTATGAAATTCAAGATAAAATGGTTCCAGCCTCCCGATGCGTACCAGTCCGTAAAATTTGCAGTTCTGTACCAGTTCCGGCGTAAACGCTTCTGATACCAGCATTTTATTCCAGTCGTCTGATGTATTTCGGTTGCGCACCAATACTTCAATTTCATATGCCGTCAGCTTGCGGTAATGAACGGTATGCTTGTTTTGCTGGTTGCGCAGGTAGTATTCATCTTTTCCTTTTGGTAAAAAAGGCGGCGCTATAAAATTATATCCCAGTGAATGGACAGGACTTTTCTGGATAATGTTCATACAGGAAGTTTTGAATAAAGACCGACACGCAGTTATTAATTTTCAGGGTAGCGGATGGCAGGATTATTCAACCGTTACACTTTTTGCCAGGTTGCGGGGTTTGTCTACATCCAGCCCTTTGGCAATACCCGTATAATAACTTAGCAATTGCAAAGGGATAACGCTCAGCATGGGTGCCACAATTTCATTTGCTTCGGGTACAATCATTATATCATCGGCCATGCCCGCTATCGCTTCATCACCTTCGCTGATAACGGCAATCACCATGCCTTTACGCGCTTTTACTTCCTGAATATTGCTGACTATCTTTTCGTAATAGGTGTCTTTGGTGGCTACAAAAAATACTGGCAGGGTGTGGTCTACAAGCGCTATCGGTCCATGCTTCATTTCTGCAGCCGGATATCCTTCGGCATGTATATAGGAAATCTCTTTCAGCTTAAGTGCACCTTCCAGGGCTATTGGAAAATTGTAACCGCGGCCAAGGTAAAGGGCATTGGGAGCGTCTTTGTATTTTTCGGCAATACGCCTGATATTATCTGTGTTTTTTAATATGCTGGCGGCTTTGGCGGGTACCTCATGTAATTCGTTCAGTAAATTCATATAACGTTCCTCATCAATGGTGCCCTTTTCAAAGCCAATTTTCAACGCCACCATTGTCAACACAACCAGTTGCGCCGTAAAAGCTTTTGTGCTGGCCACCCCAATTTCAGGCCCGGCATGCGTGTAAGCACCCGCGTGCGAAATACGTGCTATGGAAGAACCTACAACATTTAGAATTCCAAATATAATGGCACCCTGTTCCTTTGCTTTTTCGATGGCCACAATGGTGTCAGCCGTTTCGCCACTTTGCGAGATAGCAATAATAACATCCCCTTTATGCACAACAGGATTACGGTAGCGGAACTCTGAGGCATATTCTACTTCTACCGGGATGCGGCACAATTCTTCAATCACATATTCGGCAACCAGTCCTGCATGCCAGCTGGTGCCACAGGCAATAATAATAATGCGCGGGGCATTTTTCAATTCCTCCATATAAAGTTGCACACCACTCATTGTAATGGTGCCCGCTACGGCATCCAGTCTGCCGCGCAAGCAATCATATATTGTGTCGGGTTGTTCAAAAATTTCTTTCAGCATGAAATGATCATAGCCGCCTTTTTCTATCGCGGCCAATTCCATGTCAAGTTTCTGTATATAAGGCGTAATCTTCTCGTTGCCCAAATTTTTCAGGATGAGCTCATCCGTGCGCACAATCGCCAGCTCATAATCGTTTACATAAACCACTTCTTTGGTATATTCAATAATGGGTGAAGCGTCAGAGGCCAGAAAATGTTCGCCTTTGCCAACACCAATTACCAGTGGGCTTCCTTTTCTTGCTGCGATAAGCGTATCCGGGTTATCGGCATCCAGCAAAATTATTACATAGGCCCCGGTAACACGCTTTAGTGCAATGCGCAGTGCTTCTTCCAGGCTACAATGGTTGTTCAGCTGGATGTCTTCAATAAAATTGAGTAACACTTCCGTATCTGTGTCGCTCCTAAAAACATAGCCCTTTTTTTGTAAATCTTTTTTCAGCTGCGCATAATTTTCTATGATGCCGTTGTGTATAATGGCCAATTTGCCATTAGCCGATACATGCGGGTGCGCATTCCTATCGCTGGGTTCTCCATGGGTTGCCCAACGGGTATGCCCAATGCCAATATGCGCGTGCATATTGACGCCTGTTACGCTTTCTTCCAACTCCGCCACCCGCCCTTTTTTCTTGTATACTTTCAAACCGTTCTGCAGCAATGCCACCCCGGCGCTGTCGTATCCGCGGTATTCGAGTCGTTTCAGCCCTTTCAATATCACCGGGTATGCTTCCCGCGGACCTATATATGCAACAATTCCACACATAGATGCAATTTTTAATGGAAATTAAATTTTCTCAAAAGTAATGCTATTAGCATGGCTGCTGGTTGATTTTTTGGTATCGAATCCCGTTGTAAAAGCCCAATTACTTTATTGACTTGCTGGTAGTCCGTATGCAATCCTATTTCGCCTAAACAGGATGGTTCAGGACGATTTACAGGGCACCTTAGTTATTTTTAAAGGGTAATTTTACGAACACGCCTGCCATATGAATAAAAAGATCCATTCCGTTGCCGCCTGCCTGGCTTTTTTTGTTACTATCAATGCGCAACCATTGCTGCAAACCGGCGGCCACGCTATGCCAGCTGCATGGATAGATAAAGACACGCACCATAAAGTAATGCGTCTTACTAATAACGGCCGTAGTAATATGAGCTTTTATTTTCACAACAATCCGTTTATTGGTAATAGCATGGTATTCTACAGCAGTGAAGCTACGCAGCCTGATAAAGAAAAAGCTGTTAAACAGGAAACCTATAACAGTAATACAAAAGACAAGCAGTTGTATATGCTGGATTTGAAAACACTGCAATCAGCACCGCTTACCCAACAGGCCGCTCCCATGAATGGTGAAATAGTGGGCAGGAAAGGAAGAAATGTTTACTACCAAATAGCGGATAGCATATTCCTCACAAATATTGATACCAGGAAAACGGAGCTGGTCTATGTATTCCCGCCAGATTTTAAAGCCAGTATTACAACGCTGAATGCGGATGAGACGCTGCTCGCAGGTGCCTGGTCAAATGATAAAGAAAAGGAACTGTTTAAGAACAACCCTGCTAAATCCGACTATTTTAATATTATATACGAGGCGAAGCTCCCCCGCACCTTGTTTACCATCGACCTGCGAACAAAAGAATTGAAAAAATTATTTACAGACACTGCATGGCTAAACCACGTGCAGTTTTCGACTACTGACCCAGCCATTCTTATGTTTTGTCATGAAGGTCCATGGCATAAAGTCGACCGTATATGGACGATCGATGTACGATCGAAAGCTATTAAACTCATTCACCGCCGCAGCATGGATATGGAGATTGCGGGACACGAATGGTTTTCGCCCGATGGAAAAACCATTTGGTTTGATTTGCAGTTACCCAAAGGCGAAACTTTTTTTGTTGCCGGCGTTAACCTGGAAAGCGGTACAGAAACAAGGTATGCCGTTGCGCGCGATGAATGGAGTATTCACTTTAATACTTCACCCGACCAAAAATTGTTTTGCGGTGATGGCGGCAATGAAGGACAGGTAGCCAGGGCAAAAGACGGCATGTGGATATACCTGTTCCGGCCGGAGGGCGATAAATTGATTGCCGAAAAACTGGTGAATATGAAGCAACACAATTACCGGTTGGAACCCAATGTCCATTTTTCACCCGATGGACAATGGGTCATCTTCCGGGCCAATTTTGAAGGAGTGGAGAATGTGTACGCGGTAGCGGTGAAAGCAAACGGTAGAGGGTAGAAGGTATGAGGCGGAAGGTGGAAGGTGGAGGGTGTAAGGTAAAGGGTGTAAGGTAGGAGGAATAAGGTAGAGGGTATGAGGCATGGGATGGAAGGTAGATGGCATAAGGTTAACGGCGGCCAGCGAACGTATAGACAGCACGAGATAAGCGATGATTGCAGATAAATCCGACAAAAACAGCACATGAAAAAAATGAAACTGATTGCATTACTGGTAGTATGCCAGCTTGCAATACAGGCCCAGGTACAATGGCCGGCTATAACGCAAACCACTAAACCATGGACGCGGTGGTGGTGGCAGGGCAGTGCGGTAAATAAACCCGACCTGGCTGCTGCTATGAAAAAATACCAGCTGGCGGGGCTGGGTGGACTGGAGATAACGCCCATCTACGGTGTCAAAGGTTATGAGTCGCAATTCATTGAATATTTATCGCCCCGTTGGGTTGAAATGCTGCAATTTACCCTGCAGGAAGCAAAGCGCTTAGGCATGGGCGTTGATATGGCAACCGGTACCGGATGGCCTTTTGGCGGTCCCTGGGTTACCCCGGCAGATGCCTGCAAAAATATTAACCTTGTTAACTACACGGTTAAAGGTGGTGAACAGTTACAGGAGCCAATACAGTTTACCCAGCAGCCATTGGTAAGAACGGAAAGCGATCAAAAGCCCGATATAAAAACATTGTCGTACCCGATTGCCACCAATAAAAACCTGCAGTTGTACGCGTTCGACCAGGTACGTTTTGAAAAGCAATTGCCCCTGCAACTACTAATGGCCTATCCTGATACAGGGACGCCCCTTGACCTCACCGCCAGGGTAGATAGCACGGGCAGGTTAAACTGGACAGCGCCCGCAGGTAGCAGCTGGACGCTGTATGCGCTTTTCCAGGGCTGGCATGGCAAAATGGTAGAACGTGCCGCACCGGGTGGCGAAGGGGACGCCATCGACCATTTTTCGGCTGCGGCATTAAAAAATTATTTGTCGCAGTTCGACAAAGCATTTTCAGGTAAGGATATCAGTTACCTCCGTTCTTTTTTTAATGATTCTTATGAAGTAGATGATGCCCGCGGGCAAAGTAACTGGACGCCCGATTTTATCCAGCAGTTTAAGCAACGCCGCGGGTACGATCTTAGAAATGAACTGCCCGCATTGTACCAGAAGGACAATGCCGAAAAAAGCAGCCGGGTACTATACGATTACCGGCAAACAATTTCCGAACTATTGCTTGAAAAATTTACTACGCCGTGGCACCAATGGGCAAAGGACAAAGGCAAGCTTATCCGCAACCAAAGTCATGGGTCGCCGGCTAATATTTTAGATTTGTATGGCGCCATTGATATTCCGGAAACTGAAGGCACAGATATTCTTCGCTTTAAATTTGCTACTTCCACTGCGCATGTGATGGGTAAGCCGCTGGCGTCATCAGAATCCGCTACGTGGCTGGACGAGCATTTTCAATCATCCCTCGGCGACGTGAAACAGATCATAGATAAATATTTTGTAGGCGGGGTTAACCATATTTTTTATCATGGCACCAATTACTCGCCGCAGAACGAACAATGGCCGGGCTGGTTATTTTATGCAGCCGTGCATTTTACCCCGGCCAATTCTTTTTGGAAAGATTTTCCTGCGCTTAATCATTATGTAACGCGTTGCCAGTCTTTTTTGCAGGCTGGCAAGCCCAATAATGATATCTTACTGTATTTTCCTTTCAGTGATAAAATTTCCGAACCCGGCAATGAAATGCTGCACCACTTTGATGGTATGAAGGGGTTTGAAAAAACAATATTCAACAGCGGCGCAACATACCTGTTGCAAAAGGGGTATGCGTTTGATCTTATTTCAGACAAACAAATTCAGCAGTTAAAATCAATAAACAAATTACTTGAAACAGGCGGTATTCGCTACCAGACCATCCTGCTGGCCGCAACTAAGTTCCTGCCGCTGGAAACCATGCAGCAACTCATTCATTTGGCGGAACAGGGTGCCACCATCATTGTATACAAAGGCATGCCGGCTGATGTGCCTGGTTTTGCTGATCTGTCCGCGCGGCAATCATCGTTCAAAAAATTACTAAGCAAGCTGCACTTCAATAAGGAAGCCGGCATTGAAAAAGCAATAACCGGGCAGGGTCAGTTCCTGATGGGCGATGATTTACCCGCTTTATTACTGGCAGCTGCTGTAAGAAGAGAACCAATGGTTGACAATAACCTCGAATATGTTCGGCGGCAATATGCCGGTGGCAATTACTATTTTATTTCAAATGCCGGTAACCAGGCTTTTTCCGGCGATGTAGCGCTGCAGGCAGAAGCATCGACGGCTATTTTATTTGATCCAATGCTGGAAAGAAAAGGCCTGGCCAAAGTTCACCCGGCGCAGGACGGAAAACTAGCGGTGTTCCTTAACCTCCAACCCGGCGAAAGTATTATTGTGCAGACTACGCATACAAAAATTACCGGGTCTTTATTTCCTTACACCACCACTACCGGCGACGCGCAGGCGATTATTGGTGAATGGAAGATCAATTTTGTTAATGGCGGACCAACGTTACCCGCAGCTGCCACGGTTAAGACACTTGGTTCATGGACCGATTTGCCCAATGAGGAAGTGAAAAAATTCTCCGGAACAGCGCAATACAGTATCCGTTTCAGAAAGCCGGCGGGCAAAGCAGCCGCATGGATACTGGACCTCGGTGCGCTGGGTGAAAGCGCAGAAGTATTGTTGAATGGGGCGAAGCTGGCAGTATTGCTGGGGCCGTCTTTCCAATTGACCATTCCGGCTGCACGTTTTAGAGACGATAACCTGCTGCAGGTAAATGTTACCAATGGAATGGCCAACCGCATCGCGGATTTAGATAAACGGGGTGTACAATGGAAAAAATTCTATAATACCAATTTCCCGGCAAGGCTGGCAAAGAACCGTGGAGCGGATGGGCTGTTTACCGCCGCCAAATGGGCCCCAAAGCCTTCCGGATTAATGGGCCCGGTTAGCTTAACCCCTGTTATATTTGTACATTGATTTATTAAAAAATAAAAAAATTATTATGAAACAATTGCTTTGTCTTTTATTGATCGTTACAGTGGCAAGTAATACCCTACTTGCACAAACTAAAGATGAAAAAGCGGTGGCCGCTGCCGTTGAAAATCTCCGCAAGGCAATGGTAGATCCTACAAAAGATGCCTTGACAAATTTGACAACCGCCCAGTTGAGCTATGGGCATTCAAGCGGTAAAATTGAGAACCAGGCACAGTTCATTGAGGCGCTGGTTAGCGGTAAGTCTGATTTTTTGAATATTGATTTGTCTGAGCAAACCATTAAAGTAATTGGAAATACGGGTATCGTGCGGCATATATTGACTGCCAATACCAGCGACAATGGAAAGGCCAATACAGCGCATATCGGTATTCTGCTGGTATGGGTAAAGCAAAATAATGAATGGAAATTGGTGGCCAGGCAAGCAGTGAAAATTCCACCGGCCACTAATTAAATAAATCGAGGCTGCAATAGATCTGCCCTTTTCCGGGTAGGTTTTGTTATTGCGGCTGCTTTACCATTTTTTTTATTGATTCAGGACGCAATTGGTGCGCAGCAGACAGCGCCAAATCTTTTATGTCGTGCGGTATTTGACGGTGCAGTTGCTCCGGCAATACCGTTTATGATTAACAGCTTTTAATTACAAAAGCAGATTGCTTTGCGACATGGATAAGCCGGTATACCTTACCCTTGGTTGCTTGCAAACGGTAAAATTGAGATGGCATGAGGCAGGTTATTCAACAAAATAAAAACAGGGGCACCATATCCCTGGCGCTGTTTATCATTTGTTTTTTATTTTTTACTGCACATTTACCTGCACAACAAAAACAGGTGAAGTACCTCTCCGGTACGGATAATAAGAACACCGTAGCTTGGGATTTCTTTTGTACCGGCGGCAGAAACAGCGGCAGGTGGACCAGCATTCCGGTGCCGTCCTGCTGGGAACTGCAAGGTTTCGGTAATTATAATTACGGACGTGATTATAAAACCTACGGCAAAAACTTTCGTTTTTTTGATGAGCAAGGCATGTATAAACACAGCTTTCTTGTACCGGCCGGCTGGAAAGGAAAACAAATAGCGATTGTCTTTGAAGGGTCAATGACGGATACAGAAGTAAAAATTAACGGAAAGGCAGCCGGTGCCACTCACCAGGGAGCATTCTATGAATTCAAATTCAATATTACCGATAAGCTTTATTTTGATAAACCGAATATCCTGGAGGTAACGGTGAGTAAAATGTCTGCCGATCCTTCTGTCAACAACGCGGAACGGCTGGCCGACTATTGGATATTCGGCGGCATATTCCGTCCTGTTTACCTGGAAGCAGTACCGCCTGCGCACATTGATTATACCGCTATTGATGCCAAAGCAGATGGCAGTTTTGCTATGCAGGTATTTCCCGCAGGTCTTAAAACGAACTCAAGCATTGTTGCGGAAATCACAGATGCAAAAGGAACCATTCTTGCAACCATGCAGGCCGGCGCCAGTACAAACGATTCATTGGTTATGCTTCAGGCAAAACTGCAAAAGGTCTTGCCATGGAGTGCAGAGACTCCGGTATTGTACAACGTAATCACCTACTTGAAACAAGCAGGTAAAACAATTTATCATACAACAGAAAAATTTGGTTTTCGAACGATAGAAATACGGAAAGGTGAAGGCATTTATTTAAATGGCGTACAAATAAAAATGAAGGGTATTAACCGTCATTGTATTTGGCCGGAAACAGGCCGCACACTAAATGATGCCATTCAACTGATGGATGTGCAGTTGATAAAAGAAATGAACATGAATGCGGTGCGTTGTTCACATTACCCGCCGGATAAAAAATTCCTGCAACTGTGCGATTCCCTGGGCTTGTATATGCTGGATGAATTGGCCGGATGGCAGAAGGCGTACAGTACAAAAGCCGGCGCGCCACTTGTAAAGGAATTGGTGCTGAGAGATGTCAATCATCCATCCATTATTTTTTGGGATAACGGTAATGAAGGCGGCACCAATAAAACACTGGATGCGGAATTTTATAAATATGATTTTTCACAAAGACCGGTTATTCATCCGCACCACCGGCCGGGTAACGATTTTAACGGAATAGATTGTAATCATTATGAAGACTATTACAGCACAAAAAAAATATTGGCGGATTCATTGATTTATATGCCCACCGAATTCCTGCATTGCCAGGATGATGGGGGCGGTGGCGCGGCACTGGCTGATTTCTGGGAACTTCACTGGAATGCAAAAAGATCCGGCGGCGGGTTTCTGTGGGCCATGCTGGATGAAGGCATTGTGCGCACAGATATGAATGGCATTATAGACGTAAATGGTTTGAATGCCCCCGATGGGGTACTGGGGCCACATCGGGAAAAGGAAGGTAGCTTTAACGCTATCCGCGAAATATTTTCACCCGTAAAAATAATTTCGGTCCCGCTCCAAACCGGACAGCCTTTGCAAATCGCCAACCGTTACCATTTTACCAACCTAAACCAATGTCATTTTGTGTGGCAACTGGTCAATTATAAAAAACCTGCAGACTGGTCAGCCGGTTATGGCGTAATAAAAACGGGAACAGCTGCTGCGCCGTCTATTGCACCTGGTGCCACCGGCATACTGGATTTGAACCTGCCGTCGGATTATGCCAATTACGATGCGGTCTTACTCGCTGCCTATGACCCTTTTAAAAACTTACTATACAAATGGTCCTGGAAAATAAAAACCAACACGCAGCAATTGCAAGACGTGATTGCACTGCACGATACGGCGCTGGTGAACAGCACAGAAAATGATTCGCTGGTTACATTAAAATCTGCCGGTATCAGTATTTCGTTTTCAAAAAAAGATGGAAGTATCGCCGAACTTCGGAGTAGCCATGGTGATAAAATGTCGTTTGGCGGCGCACCGGTTTTGGTAGCAGGGCACGCAAAATTTATTTCCTTGAAGTATACGAAAGAAGCAGATGGCGATGTAGTTGCACTGACTTTTGAGGGAGATATGAAATACGCGCGCTGGAAAATGTTTAGCGGCGGCTGGCTTAGCCTGGAATATGAGTATACGTTGAATGGCGTTTACCCGTTTGCCGGCATTAGTTTTACCTATCCTGAAAATTATATATTGGGTGCAAAATGGTTGGGCAAGGGTCCGTATCGTGTTTGGAAAAACCGGCTGGAAGGCGTTACCGACAATGTTTGGCAAAACATGAACAACAATACACAAACCGGCAGCGCACCCTGGCTGTTTCCTGAATTCAAAGGTTATTACGCAGGCATCAGCTGGATGGAAATGAATACGGTGGAAGGAAAATTCTTAATCGCCAGCAGGGACAGCGGTCTGTATGTGCGGCTTTTTAATTTTTACGGATTGAGTGGTGTAAAACCCGCTCCCGAATTGCCGAAGGGCGATATTTCCTTCCTGGATGCCATTCCGCCGATTGGTACAAAGCTGGCACTTAATATCAATTACAACACTGCCGCGCTGGGTCCGCAAAGCGAATTAAATACAATTACTGCACCTATTAAACGTACGCTATATTTTTACTTTGGTTTGCAGAAAACAACCGCTGCAACACAGCAATTCAAAGCACCCGTAAAAGATGAACTGTTTTAGCGCCACACAACACGTTTGCAATATAACAAACACATTGTTTTTATTTAGTATCCTGTACTGTATGGGCTGCGCGCCCGGTGTAACATTGCATAAAAAACCGAGCACAGTTACACTAGGAAACGGATGGGCTGCCAATTCGATCAATACAGTTGTTTTTAGAAAAAATTCCCTGGCCAGTATTGGTGATACACAGTATATCGCGTGGTACAACCAGGAAGGTTTTGTAGTGTTGGGCAAGCGTATTTTGCCTGCAGGCAAATGGACCACGGTAGTAACCAGGTTTAAGGGAAATGTGTCGGACGCGCACAATACAATCTGCATCATGCCTGATGGGGATGGCTACCTGCATATTGCCTGGGACCACCACAACAACGCGTTGCGCTACTGTAAAAGTATCGCCCCTGGTTCACTGGAGCTAACGGACAAAATGCCGATGACAGATACGCTTGATTCACGCGTTACCTACCCGGAATTTCACCGGCTTCCAAATGGTAACCTGCTTTTTTTATACCGCAACGGCCAGTCGGGCGAGGGTAATCTTGTTATAAACCGTTATGACATCCATACCAGGAAATGGACGAGGTTACACAGCAACCTGATTGATGGAGAAGGACAGCGCAATGCCTACTGGCAGGCGTGTACGGATGAGAAAGGAACGATTCATGTTTCCTGGGTATGGCGTGAAACCAGTGACGTGGCCAGCAACCATGACCTCTGCTATGCCCGATCCACTGATGCCGGCGCCACCTGGGAAAAATCGAACGGAGACCAGTACCAGTTACCCATTAACGGAGCCAGTGCGGAATACATCTGCCACATCCCGCAAAAAATGGAACTGATAAACCAGACCGCGATGTCTGCAGATGCAGCGGGCAACCCGTTGATTGCATCCTATTGGAGAGAAGCAAATGACGCAGTGCCGCAATACCATGTGGTATTCAGGCAAAACAACAAATGGGTGGTACAAAACACCGGGTTCCGCAAAACCGCCTTTAGCCTGAGCGGGGCGGGTACAAAGCGTATCCCCATCTCGCGCCCGCAAATTATTTCCTGGAAGAAAAAACAACGGGTGTTTACGGCCATTGTTTTCCGTGACGAAGAACGTGGTAACAAAATATCCATTGCTTACAACAATGACAGCAGTAAAAGCAAATGGCAAGTAAGGGATTTGTTGCGCGAAGGAGTTGGCTCCTGGGAACCGACTTATGATACAGAATGGTGGAAACGTAAAAAGTCGTTACATTTATTTGTTCAGTTAACCGATCAGCAGGACGGCGAAGGGAAATCCAATATTGCACCGCAGCCGGTATCCGTGTTGCAATGGAATCCATAAACAAGCGGTGATGAATGGGTGCGTAAGCAAGTGCGATAAGAATTTGTAAGCAGACAATCTTTCAATAAATACTACCATCATGACAACGATTTCCAAGCCAGTATCAGTATTGCTGTTCTTTTTATTGCTGTGCTTTGTGGCTACCGCGCAGCAAAAAGCAGCATTTAAAACAAACAAGGCCCTGCTGCAAACGATTCAGCAAAACTTTCAGGATGCAGCTGCGCAATATAAAGTTTTAATGAAAAATTTGCCGCCAGACTCGTTTCCAAAAACATACTACCCGGACAAAAATAAATATGGCTTTAGTAATTCTGGTTGGTGGTGCAGCGGATTTTATCCCGGCACATTGCTGTACCTGTATGAGCAAACAAACGACGATATACTTCGCAAAGAATCAGCGCGTATGCTGGAGTTACTTAAAAAAGAACAATTCAATACGGGCACGCACGATTTGGGGTTTATGATGTTTTGCAGTTTTGGAAATGCCAACCGATTAGCACCATCAGCCGAATACAAAGAAATTTTGTTGAATAGTGCAAAGTCGTTGTCTACCCGCTTTAATCCGAAAGTAGGTTGCATTAAATCGTGGAACTCCAAAGACCCGAATGATTTCCTGGTGATCATTGACAACATGATGAACCTTGAATTGTTGTTTTGGGCCACAAAAATAAGCGGGGATTCCTCTTTTTATAAGATTGCGGTTACGCATGCCAATACCACTATGCAGCATCACTTCCGGCCCGACTACAGCTCTTATCATGTACTCAACTACAACGTAGAGACCGGGGAAGTGAAAGAGAAAAAAACTGCCCAGGGATTTGCAGATGAATCTGCGTGGGCCAGGGGGCAAGCCTGGGGATTGTACGGTTATACCGTAATGTACCGGGAAACAAAAGACAAGAAATACCTGGACCAGGCAAATCATATTGCACGCTTTTTACTCTCCAACCCTAACCTGCCTGCAGATAAAATTCCTTATTGGGATTTCAATGCACCCGGTATGCCCAATGTGCTGCGCGATGCATCTGCCGCGGCGATAATGGCATCGGCGTTAATTGAATTAAGCGGTTATGCTACGCCGGTACAGGCCAAAGAATACATGCAAGTCACCGAAACCATCCTTGCCTCCTTATCTGGCACGCAATATAAAGCTGCCGCCGGAACAAACGGTGGCTTTATCATTGAACACTGTGTTGGCCACCTTCCCCAGAAATCTGAGGTGGATGTGCCATTAAGCTACGCAGATTATTATTTTGTGGAAGCCATGAAACGCTATAAAGCACTTAAAAAATGAGATTAAAAATATTGTTGCTGGTGCTGGCTGCGGCCATGGGCGTTAATTTTTTACATGCACAGGCGGGCAAGCAAATCGCTAATACTGACCGGGCAACATGGCTGTCTTACCTGGATAAATTAGCGGGGCCCGTATTGTCAAATTTGGCGGCGGACAAACTGAAAGAACAATTCCACCTGGTTTTATCAGCTCGGGTCGACAATAAAGATCTTCGTACAAAAGCCGCTTACCTGGAAGCTTTCGGTAGGGTAATGAGCGGTATTGCACCCTGGCTTAACCTGGAAGGCGGAGGCGCCGACGAGATCACTTTGAGAAATAAATACCGGCAGTGGGCAATGAAGGCGATTGCCAATGCCACCAATCCGGCTGCAAAGGATTATTTAACCTGGACGGGTGGACAGCCCCTGGTAGACGCTTCTTTTCTGGCACTTGCCCTCGTGAGGTGCCCCTGGTTATGGGAGCACCTGGACGAGCCAGTTCGCAAGCAGGTAACAAATGCGTTTATACTTACACGTACTATGGTGCCTGGCTATAACAACTGGATTTTATTTTCCGGAATGATAGAGGCATTTTTCTGCAAATACAAAATGGACTACGATGCGCTGCGCATAGAATACGGCATCCGGGAATTTGCGCAGCACTGGTATGTTGGGGACGGATTGTTTTCTGATGGCGAACAATACCATTGGGATTATTACAACAGTTATGTGATTCAGCCGTATCTGGCCAATATACTGGCGGCTGTTAAAACGGGTGAGAAATCCTATAGTTGGTTTGCCCCTAAGCTCGATAAAATCAACAAACGGTATGCGGTCTTGCAGGAGCGCATGATCAATACCGATGGCACATTTCCGGTAACGGGCCGGTCCATCGTGTACCGGGGTGGTGCTTTTCATCACCTGGCAGATATGGCCCTTCGCCAGCAGCTGCCGGATGCATTACCGCCAGCCCAGGTGCGTTCTGCATTAACGGCGGTCATAAAAAGAACGTTCGGTTCGCCTGATACTTTTACCAAAGATGGTTGGTTGTCTATAGGGCTATATGGAAACCAGCCGGGACTTGCAGATGTATACATTAATACCGGCAGTTTGTATTTATGTGCGGCTATATTGCTGCCATTGGGCCTGCCGGATACAGATCCTTTCTGGTCGGCACCCGCACTTCCCTGGACAGCTGTGAAGGTTTGGAATGGTCAGGATTTTCCAGCGGATCATGCACTGGAACTGACGCCGTGATGTTTTAGAACAACAATCAAACACATACGCGGCAGCATCGTGTTTACAGTGTATCATAAAAATGTCCTTCGATTGTTGCATCATTTCATAACCAACGATATGGTAATTGAATTGATGAATGCTACCTTGCAAGAAACTATACATACATGGACGATAGCAGTAGCATTCGGGTTTCGTCAACGGAGATGCAGGAACGCTTCGCAGATATTTTACGCACACTTGAATTTTCAGCAGACCGCGCGCTGCAAAGCGCTGCTGTCTTCACCAACAATAGCATCGACGGCATCTATACGCATGGCGTAAACAGGTTCCCGAGATTTGTACAGTATATAAAAAAGGGCGTTGTTAAACCCGGTGCCACGCCAACGCTTCAGTCCCAATTCGGCGGTATAGCGCAATGGGACGGCCACATGGGGCCCGGTCCATTGAACGCCATCCATGCTACGGAAACAGCGATGCAACTTGCTACACAATATGGAATCGGTTGCGTGGCCTTGCGCAATACCAATCACTGGATGCGTGGCGGCACCTATGGATGGCAGGCCGCCAAAGCGGGCTATGTTTTTATTGGCTGGACAAATACAATGGGTAATATGCCTGCCTGGGGTGCTACCGATGCAAGACTTGGAAATAATCCGCTGGTCATTGCATTGCCTTACAAAGATGAAGCCATCGTGCTCGACATGGCGATGTCGCAGTTTTCATTTGGCGCTATGGAACTGGCCGTCATGAAAAATGAAGCCTTGCCGGTCGTGGCCGGCTACAATACCGCTGGTGAACTGACCAATCAACCAGCTGCAATCCTGGAATCCCTACGCCCCATTCCCGTAGGGTATTGGAAAGGCGCGGGCTTATCCTTACTGCTTGATATCCTCGCTGCTATCTTATCCGGCGGACTGGCTACCCATGAAATAAGTAAGCTGGAAACAGAACAGGGATTGTCGCAGGTTTTTATTGCCATTGACATTTCAAGACTGGGCAACCAATCATCAATAGCGGGCGCGGTGCAATCGATCCTGGATGACTACCATCAGTCTGTTACCGGAAACCCTGACAAGAAAATAACTTATCCGGGAGAACGCGTGCTGCAAACAAGAAAAGATAATCTGGCCAATGGTATTCCTGTTATGAGAAAAGTGTGGAACGAGATATTGGGATTCGCGTAGAAACCACTGCAATGCGTCTTCATCCCAATAGCCGGTACCGGCCTGTGTTGTAAAGACGCAATGGATTGCGTCCTAATCGGAGTAAAATACGAAGCCATGAAAAAAATAATAGTATTCATCATCACACTGCTTTTTATACAAACCATCATTGCGCAAGCCGGTGATTCAGTTTATATGTTTTCATATTTTAAAGACAACGGCCAGGACGGGTTGCACCTGGCGTATAGTCATGATGGTTTTACCTGGACTGCCCTCAATAATGATAGTTCTGTTTTAAAACCAGGGGTGGCCAAAGATAAACTCATGCGTGATCCCTGTATTATCCGCGGTGCGGACAATAAATTTCACATGGTTTGGACTGTTAGCTGGAACGACGGTGGTATAGGTTATGCCAGCTCGGCAGATTTGGTTCATTGGAGCGAACAGCAATTTATACCGGTGATGAAAGGAGAACCCACTGCACGCAATTGCTGGGCACCTGAGATTTTTTATGATGCCGGTCAGCGGCAATATATGATCTACTGGGCCACCACCATTCCCGGCAGGTTTGCCCGGGGAGACACGGCAGGTGACGATAAGTACAATCACCGCATGTACTATGTAATTACAAAAGATTTTAAAAATTTCAGCAAAGCAAAGTTATTGTATGATCAGGGCTTCAATGTAATTGATGGCACGCTGCAAAAAATGGGAAAAAAATATGTGTTGTTCTTAAAAGACGAAACAAAAATTCCTGTACAAAAAAACATACGCATCGTTTTCAGTGATAAACTTACCGGCAACTACGGAAAGCCATCTGCACCCATTACCGGAAATTACTGGGCAGAGGGGCCTACCGTGGTTCGCATCGGCGGACAATGGATCGTTTATTTTGACAAATACACGCAGCATACCTATGGGGCGGTCAGTTCTCCCGACTTAAAAACCTGGGTTGATATTTCTCATAAAATAAGTTTTCCGAAAGGCAGCCGGCACGGAACGGCATTCATTATCACAAAAAAAGAATTCAGATCATTGCAATCGTTGTTAAAAGAAAATAAATAACGGGCCCATTTTAATGATTTATTAATTTCAGGATGCTTCAGGATGGATTGCCTCCCCGAAGCAGTATCTTTCCCCTAATTAAAGATTGTATTGCCATGCTAAAATTTCTTACCCACTTTCTTGCTACGTCCCTTGCTTGCTGCGCCTTCACCAACATATTTGCAGCTGTTACATTGCCGGCTGTTATCTCGGATAACATGGTGCTGCAGCAACATTCAAACATACAATTATGGGGTTGGGCCAGTGCGGGAGAAAAAATTATTGTAACCGCCGGGTGGAATAAAACACCGGTTACGGTAACCGCAGATGCACAGGGCAAGTGGATGGTGGGCGTTCAAACAGGTAAGGCGGGTGGCCCTTATTCCATCCAGTTTGCGGCGTCCAATATCATAACAGTGAACAATGTATTGCTGGGCGAAGTTTGGTTAGCTTCCGGTCAGTCGAACATGGAATTTTTTATGGCGAAAACTTCTGGCGGTTACACAGGTGTGCTGGATTACCAGGAAGAAATAAAAACCGCTGATTACCCGCTTATCCGGATGATAGACGTGCCCAATAAAGTAGCAGATGAACCCCAACAGGACTTTACCGGTAAATGGAAAATATGTTCGCCGCAAACAGCGGATACTTTTTCCGCGGTGGCCTATTACTACGCAAGATCCATTTACAAAGCAACAGGTTTCCCGGTAGGTATTATTAATGCAACCTGGGGCGGCACGCCGGCAGAATCGTGGACGCGGAAAGATGTTTTGGAAAAAGACAGCAGTTTTAATATTATACTGAAGCGGTATAAAAAACAATGCGATGAATACCCGGCTGCTTTTGAAAAATTTAAAATAGAACTGGACAAATGGAAAGCAGACACCAACAAGGCGAAAGCCGCTGCTCCGCGCGAGCCGCTGGGTCCGCGCCATAACAATTCTCCTTACAAATTGTACAACGGCATGATTGCACCGGTACTGCCTTGTGTTATAAAAGGGGTGATCTGGTACCAGGGAGAGGGCAATGCAGGCCGGGCAGACCAATACCGGCGGCTGTTTCCCGCAATGATCGGCAGCTGGCGCGCTGATTTTAAAAATGAAAAAATGCCTTTCTATTTTGTGCAGATATCGCCGCACCGCAGCCAGAACCCCGAAATAAGGGATGCGCAATTGTTTACATTAAAAACCGTACCCTACACCGGAATGGTGGTGACTACCGATAATGGCGATTCATTGGACATTCACCCGCGCAATAAAAAACTGGTGGGCGAAAGAATGGCTTTGCTGGCGCTAAAAAATGACTACGGTAAAAAAGAAATTGTAGCCAGCGGGCCGCTGTATAAATCAATGAAGGTGGAAGGAAACAAAATACGCCTTGCATTTGATTATGCAGATGGTTTGCAGGCAAAAGATGGGGAAGTAAAAGAATTTAGCATTGCAACAGCAGACCAGGTTTTTGTACCGGCAACAGCAACCATTGACGGCAAAACCATCTTGGTCTGGAGCGATACCATTGACAAGCCGGTGGCCGTAAGGTTTGCATGGAAGAATGTACCAACGCCTAATTTGTATAATAAGGCGGATCTGCCGGCTTCTCCTTTTAGGACAGATAACTGGACATTAACGACAGCGGGAAAAAACTAATGGTAAAAAAATTGTTTTTTGTATTTATCACGATGCTGGCAATGCTGCAAGCAGCCATTGCGCAGGGCCGCGATGCCATGAGCTGGACAAAAAAAGTAGGCGCAAAAACCTTTCCGGCCTCCAATAAAATATTTAACACGGCGAGCTATGGAGCAGTGAATGATACCACTGTAGTTAGTACCCTGTTTATACAAAAAGCCATTGATGATTGTGCAAAAAGTGGCGGCGGAATTGTCACTTTCCAACCGGGTGTGTATGTTACTGGTTCACTTTTTATAAAAACAAATGTACACCTGCGCATCGACCAGGGCGTTGTACTTTTGGGATCCCAAAATTTTGATGATTACCCAGAGATTGACACCCGCATTGCCGGAATTGAAATGAAATGGCCGGCGGCGCTGATCAATTTTATAGGTACCACTAATGCCGCGCTTACCGGTAAAGGGGTTATTAATGCCAGGGGAAAATTTTGCTGGGATAAATACTGGAGCATGCGCAAAGACTACGACGCAAAAGGCCTGCGCTGGATTGTAGACTATGATGCCAAGCGCGTTCGTACGATACTCGTGCAAAACAGTTCGGCCGTTACGTTAAAGGACATTACAATAAAAAATGCAGGTTTCTGGACCGTGCAATTATTATATTCAAACCACATAACAGTAAACGGTATCATCGTTCGTAACAATGAAGATGGTAAAGGCCCAAGTACGGATGGCGTGGATGTAGACTCTTCGTCGTGGGTACTGATTGAAAATTGTGATATTGATTGCAATGACGATGATTTTTGCCTCAAGGCGGGCCGGGACTGGGATGGTCTTCGTGTTAACCGCCCTACGGAATACGTAGTTATCAGGAATTGTATTGCACGCAAAGGCGGTGGGTTGCTTACCCTGGGCAGCGAAACCTCCGGTGGAATCCGCCACGTACTGGCAACCGGGCTTACCGGTATCGGCACTGGTAACGGATTTCATATTAAGTCTGCTACAACAAGAGGCGGCACCGTATCTGATATCCATTTTAAAAACTGCACACTGGACAGCGTGGGTACGGCTTTTATGTTTACGATGAACTGGAACCCGGCCTACAGTTATTCCAAGTTGCCTGCAGGCTACACCTACGACTCACTGCCCGCCCACTGGAAAGTTATGCTGCATAAAGTGGAGCCCGCGGCAAAAGGCATTCCCCACTTTAAGGATATTTTTATTGAAAACATTGAAGCGAAAGCGGTAAAAAAAGTAATGAACGCGGCGGGACTTAGCACCTCCTTGCTGCAGGATTTTCACTTTAGCAATGTTACGGTAGCAGGTAAGTCCGCGGGCGATATTTCGTTTGCTTCGGGTTGGCTTTTTACAAATGTATTAATAACCGGTGCCGACGGCAAAAAACTGCAGGTAACGGATGCAACCGGCATGCAGTTGCTGAATAACTAATCCAGGGGTTCACTACTGCTGTAATAACATGCCCTTTACAAGTTAACTACGCTACTATGAAAAAAGTTTCTGTGATGCTGCTTGCTTTTTTTATGCACAGCCTTTTAGCCAACGGGCAAGCTGGTGCTGATACTGCATACATTTATGTGGATGCAGCGGCGGAGCTTGGCAATATGCAGCCTGCATGGGCATGGTTTGGGTACGATGAACCCAACTTTACCTATATGAAAGATGGTAAAAAATTATTATCGGAAATTGCTGCCCTTAGCCCGGTACCCGTGTATGTGCGTGCGCACAACCTGCTCACCAGCGGTGACGGTAGACCGGCACTTAAATGGGGTTCTACCAATGCGTATACAGAAGATGCCAATGGCAGGCCTGTATACAACTGGCATATCGTCGACTCCATTTTTGATACCTATGTGCAGCGCGGCATGAAGCCGCTGGCACAAATGGGTTTTATGCCAGAAGCTTTGTCTGCGCAGCCCCAGCCTTACCAACATCACTGGCAACCGGGGCAGGACTATAGAACCATTTTCACCGGGTGGACCTATCCGCCCAAAGATTATGCTAAATGGGGTGAATTGATTTACCAGTGGGTGAAACATTGTACAACCCGTTATGGAGCAAAAGAAGTGGCCACCTGGTATTGGGAACTATGGAATGAACCCAACGGTAATGGTTACTGGAAAGGAACCGTTCAGGAGTATTGTAAGTTGTATGATTATTCTGCGGCAGCTGTAAAACGGGCTTTACCGGCTGCAAGAGTAGGGGGGCCACATGTAACAGGTCCTTCAGGAAAGGGCGCTGCTGATTTCCTTAAAACATTTCTTAATCATTGTATCAACGATACGAATTATACAACCGGCAAAATCGGATCGCCAATTGATTTCATCGCTTTTCATGCAAAGGGTGCACCCCGCCTGGTAAATAATCACGTGCGCATGAACGTTGGCCAACAGCTGCGCGATATCTCGACTGGTTTTGCCATAGTGGCTGCTTATCCTTCTTTAAAAGCGCTGCCCATCATTATTGGAGAGAGCGATCCGGAAGGCTGCGCTGCTTGCGGTATGGCAACCAATCCTGAGAACGCCTACCGCAACGGTACGATGTATTCTTCTTACACTGCCGCATCGTTTGCAAGAAAATACTTACTCGCAGATTATCATCAGGTCAATTTCCTGGGCGCGGTTTCCTGGTCTTTTGAATTTGAAGATCAACCCTGGTTCTATGGCTTCCGGGATCTTGCTACCAATGGCGTAGATAAGCCTGTGTTAAACGTGTTCCGCATGTTTGGGATGATGAAAGGAAAAAGGATTGCAACAACCGGAAGTAAAATGTATGCAACGCTGAACATGCGCGATTCCAGCGTGCGAAAAGGAAACGACGTGGGCGCCATTGCGGCAAAAGGAAGCAATACCATTACCGTTTTGCTTTGGAATTACCACGATGATGACACTGCCCGCATCGCGGAGAAAATTTCAGTACAAATAAAAAATATTACTTCAAAAAAGGTTAGGGTATCCGAATACCGGATAGACAAAGAACACAGTAATTCTTATGAGGTATGGAAACAAATGGGATCGCCTGCACAACCTTCCCCAGCACAGGTAAGTCAGCTGGAAAAAGCAGGACAACTGGAGCTGGTAAAAAAACCGGGGATTGTTTTTCCAGTAAAAGGCATGTTGCAATACCGGTCCGTATTGACGGGGCAGGCCGTGTCACTCCTGAAAATTGAATGGTAAATTTTGTACGAAATTTTACAACCTATTATTTAATGTATAATAAAAATTGGACAGCCCCGGCAAATGCACTGCTGTTTGCACTTTTTTTGTGCACACCACTTGCAAAGCTGTCGGCACAGCATAAGATAGACCGACAAGCGGTGGTCACAAGACACAATGTTAAAAACACCAGCGCAACTGGATTATCGGCTTTATCGGTAGGCAATGGAAGCTTTGCATTTACCGCGGATATTACGGGTATGCAAAGTTTTCCCGATGCATATGCAGAAGGCGTTCCACTTGGCACGCAATCGGAATGGGGTTGGCACAGCTTTCCGAACACACGCAATTTAAAAATAGCCGCAGCACAAAAAATATATGAGCTGGAAGGAAGAAAAATTTCTTATACCGTCCAGGTAAAAGAGCCTGCAGCAGCCAGTGATGCTGTTACGTATTTCCGTGTAAACCAGCACCGCCTCCAGCTGGGCAACATCGGGCTCGAAATAAAAAAGAAAGATGGTACCACGGCAACAATAGACGACATTAAAGATGCCAGGCAGCAACTCGACTTGTGGACAGGTACCATCAGCAGTTATTTTATGGTGGAAGGCGTACCGGTTAAAGTGATCACGGTTTGTCACCAGCAGCAGGATGCAGTAGCTTTTAAAATAGAATCTCCTTTGCTAACATCAAAGCGGTTGGCCATCCGCGTTCGCTTTCCCTATCCCAGCGGCCAATTTAAAGATGTGGGTAATAACTGGGCAGACAGTGCGGGGTTTACATCGCTGAGCGCAAAAAATAATAAAGGGGTTACCATAAAACGAGTGCTTGACACAACTGTTTATTTCACCAGGCTACAGTGGTCAGCAAATACCGCCATTAAAAAAAAATATGTCAATTATTTTGTGTTGATGCCTGCTACGAGCAGCGGAATATATGAATTTTCATGCCAGTTTTCAGCGCAGTCAACTGGCGGCTCAAGCGCCTCATTTGCTGCAGTACAAAGCAGTAGTACAAAGGGCTGGAAAACATTTTGGGAAAGTGGCGGCGCCGTTGATTTCTCAGGCAGTACCGATAAACGCGCGTTTGAAATAGAACGCAGAACCATTCTCTCGCAATACCTCACTAAAATACAATGTGCATCCGGGTTTCCTCCGCAGGAAACAGGGCTTACCTACAATAGCTGGTATGGTAAACCCCACCTGGAAATGCATTGGTGGCATGCCGTTCACTATGCGCAATGGGGCAGGACTGACCTGATGGAAAAAAGTTTGGACTGGTACCGCACAGTGGCCGTAAAAGCAAAAGCGCTTGCAACGAGACAAGGGTTTGACGGTGTACGCTGGCAGAAAATGACCGATCATGCGGGTAATGAATCGCCGTCATCAGTGGGTGCGTTTTTAATATGGCAGCAACCTCATTTTATTTATATGGCGGAAATGTTGTACCGTAGTAAATCAAACAGTAGCACGATCAACAAATACAAAGACCTTGTATTTGCGACCGCTGATTTCATGGCCTCATTTCCTTCCTATAATACGCAGACGAAAAAATACAACCTTGGAAAAGGACTCATCCCCGCACAAGAATGCTTTGACGCGGTTACTACCTTTAACCCAACGTATGAGCTTGCTTACTGGCATTGGGCACTCAATATTGCACAGCAGTGGCGTACCCGCGCAGGCCTTCCGAGAAATAAAAAATGGGATGAAATCATCAATCACCTGGCTCCCCTGCCGCAGGCAAATAACGTATACCTCGCCACTGAAAGCACGCCTGATTGCTATACAACGGAACGCTACCTGACGGATCATCCCGCGGTGCTTGCTGCGTACAGTACCATACCTGCCGCCAATGGACTGGACACTACCGTGATGAAAAATACTTTCGACCTGGTATGGAAAATCTGGAAATGGGATCACACATGGGGATGGGATTTTCCATTAACGGCTATGACCGCTACGCGCTTGCACATGCCGGAAAAAGCGGTGGAAGCATTGCTGATGCCCATCAAAACAAATACCTACCTCGCAAACGGGCATAATTACCAGGATGACCGTTTAACCATTTATTTGCCCGGCAACGGTGGCGTTCTCAATGCGGTAGCCATGATGTGTACCGGTACCGATGCAGATAAAAAAAACAATCCCGGGTTTCCTGCTGATGGTACCTGGAAGGTGCGATGGGAAGGGTTAATGAAAATGCCATAGGCTGCACTTAGCGGTAAAGCATGATTGATTTAAACGCTGCTTTGTAATAAATCTTTATTTCCGGGAACGATTGCGTAAATAGTATAGCTGCAACAGTATGGAGCGGGATGGCTGTTCTTTTCCAGTTTTTTACATTTATCCATCGATTGTAAAAAATTTTGCCTGATGAATATTTTCCATCTAATTATTACTACCTGTAGCCAACGCTATCCGCAGCTTTCTTTTCCAACATTTTATAGTTTGTGTTTACCACGTACACCCATCCAGGTCTGTCCTGTTTGTCGGTAAGGGTACAACCAGTAATGTCATCGCCCATTTTCTTCTAGATTAAATCCTGATTTTTTTACGAGCTAAAATAACGCATATGAAAAATTTTCTTTTTGTATTAATCACGGCATTGCTGATTTTTCCGGTCAGTACATTTGCCCAGGACCGCCAGGTAAAAGGACAGGTGCTGGACGATGCCACCGGCCAGGCATTGCCCAATGCCTCTGTTACCATTTCAGGAACTGACAAAGGTGCCAGCACAGATGACGCCGGCAATTTTAGCCTGCTCATTCCGGAAGCTGCATTGAAAGGGAAATTTAAAGTAAGCTCCGTAGGCTATATTACCCAAACATTGTCGTTGACACCTGATGTTATTATCCGGTTAAAAAAAGACACCCGTACACTGGATGATGTGATTGTGATAGGGTATGGTACACAAAAGAAAAAAAACGTTACGGGCGCGGTGTCTTCGTTTGATGCGCGGAGACTGGAAGAGCGGCCGGTACAACGCATCGACCAGGCACTTGTAGGCCAGCTGGCAGGCGTAACCGTAAAGCAAACTACTGGTATACCTGGTAAGGCGCTGAGTATACAGGTCCGCGGTTCCGGCTCCATCAGTGGCGGAAATGAACCATTGTATGTAATAGATGGTTTTCCGCTGTCTGTCAATTCAAGCAATACCACCAACGGAAACTTCTCCACAGGTAACCCGCTCGATAATATCAATCCCAATGATATTGAAAACATACAGGTATTGAAGGATGCCTCTGCAGCCGCGATCTATGGATCAAGGGCTTCTAATGGCGTAGTACTGATTACTACCAAACGCGGACAAACCGGAAAGCCGAAAATTAGTTTTAATATTTATGGCGGATTTAACCAGGCGGCTAAAAAATTGGAGATGATGAACGGCGACCAGTGGATTGAACATGCCACAGAAATCATCAATGCACAATATGTGGTAAAATATGGTTCCGTAGGGGCTACGGCCAACGATGACCGTGCAACCAGGCTCGCGAAAAACGGCGGTGTGTTTGATCCCAATTATATTCTTGATCCACGCTGGACAATGCCTGGTCATCCGGGGCTTGCTTATGTAGACTGGCAGGATGAAATAGAGCGCAAAGGCCAGGTGCAGAACTACCAGGTATCGGCCAGTGGCGGCACCGAAGCTGTAAAATATTTCGTGTCAGGCAATTTTGCCAACCAGGATGGGTTTGTAATTGGCCTTGGCTACAAAGCGTATTCACTACGGGCAAACCTGGAAATAAACGCATCTAAGAATTTAAAATTCGGCGTTAATATAGCGCCCACTTATTCCATTACGCAAGATCCTGGTGTAGATGGAAAAGATGCCATTTTTCACCAGTCGCTAAGCCTTGCGCCGGTACAGGAAGATTCCATGGGCCTGTTTCCCAACTCACTGAGCAATGGGCAATATATTTATAGCAGTACTACCAATTCCCCCTATGCCAAGTTGAAATACAACAAGGGAACTACCAAACGCTACCGTACACTGGGTACTATTTACGGCGATTACCAGATTATCAATGGCCTAAATTTCAGAAGCTCCGTTAACCTTGACAACACAGATAATATCACCACTACGTATGTACCTTACATTACTGCAGGCACACAGTCGGCAAGAACGTTTACCGGATCAAATAACCTGCTGGCCGCTACTTCGGGTAGCTATAACAGTTACAGGCGTCAGACTTTTGTGAACGAGAACACGCTTACCTATAATAAGGTGTTTAGCAAAGTGCATAGCCTGAACGTACTGGCAGGTTTTGCCTACAACGTGGATCGCCTGGACAGGGCTACTTTAAATTCTAACGGCGGTTTTACCAGCGCCGCCATACAAACATTGAATGCAGCGGCGGCAGTTACGGGTAATACCAATTCCACGCAAAGCGTACTCATTTCTTACTTCAGCCGGCTTTTATACGGCTTCAAAGACAAATACTTTCTTTCTGCCAGTTTGCGCAGGGACGGATCTTCCCGTTTTGGTATCAACAACCAGTATGGTATATTTCCTTCCGCATCTTTGAAATGGATAGTTACCGAAGAAAATTTTATGAAAGGCGTGCCGGTACTCAGTGATCTGAAACTACGCGCTTCCTTTGGTGTGAACGGAAATAATAACCTGCCCAATGACTATGCAAGTATTGCTACCATCGGTTCTGCAGGTTATATATTTGGTACCACGCAAGCGGCCGCAATTGGTCAGAATCCAAACGTGTTGGCCAACCCCGATCTCAAATGGGAAAAGTCGCAGACCTATGATTTTGGACTCGATTTCGGTATCCTGAACAACCGCATTACCGGCTCGTTTGATTACTACAACAAATTGAATACGGATCTTTTGCTGAATGTACAGGTACCCGAGGTAACGGGCTTTCAAACCTATCTTACCAATATCGGTTCTGTGAGAAATATTGGCCAGGAGCTGGAAATTACTTCCCGCAACATGATAGGTAAATTTCAGTGGACAACATCGGTTAATGTTACACACAATACCAATAAGATACTGGAACTGGCGCCCGGACAAACACAAATTATTGTACCCAACGGCTTTACCGTTTCTGACCAGATATTGCGTGTCGGTTCGCCGTTAAACAGCATCTATGTTTTAAAAGTGCTTGGATTTTTAAGCGCAGATGACATCACTAAAAAAGTACCGCAATATGGCACCAATGAACAACCGGGTGATTTCAAATTCCAGGACTTAAACGGCGATGGTATCATCACTGAGGCGGATAAACAGATTCTAGGGCATCCCAATCCTGATTATACATACGGCATTACCAATACTTTCCGTTTCAAGTCATTTGATTTGAGCGTGCTGGTGCAGGGCCAGTCAGGCGGCTCTATCTATTCCCAGTTGGGAAGGGCCATTACGCGCCCGGGCCAGGGCAAGTCAGACAATCACCCCGCGTCGTTTGTAAACAGGTGGAAATCCCCTTCCGACCAGGGAGAAGGCAGGTTTGGCAAAGCCTATTCAAGCTATAACAATCCTATTACAGCTGCTACCGATTGGTTGTATTCATCAGATTACATAAGGGTAAGAAATATAACGTTGGGGTATAACCTCAAAAGCCTGGTTAAAGCAAATTTTATACAGGGTGCAAGGATCTATTTCAGCATGGAGAACTTTTTTGGTCATGACAAATATTACAATGGGTTGAATCCGGAAGCCGCCAACACAGCGGTAAGCTCTAACAGTGCCTACCCGGAATCGGGTGATTACGGCGCTTTACCACTGGCCAAATCATTGATATTCGGGTTAAACATCACATTTTAACTACCCAAAAGAAAAAACATGAAAAAGAATTATTGTATCGTTATCATAGCCGCGGCATTGCTGGTGGCGTCCTGTTCAAAAGACTTGAACCAGGTTCCCATCTCAACCGCCACCACGCAAACTTTTTATCAACAACCGAGTGACTTTCTCCAGGCAGTAAATGCTACCTATAATGCGTTAAGGGGTTATCCTGATCGACTGTTGTTTCTTTCAGAGATTCGTTCCGACAATATTTACCCTTCCAACGATGTTGGCCGTGACCCTGATCCTGTCAACAATTTTCAGGCGGGTATAGCCTCCAATGTGTATGTGGAAGAAGCGTGGAATGCCAATTTCAATGGCATTTTTAAAGCGAATACCGTACTCGACCAAATTAGTAAAAACGGCAGCTTTGTGGGTTCTGCGGCACTGGCCACCAGGCTAACAGCGGAAACCAGGTTTCTCCGGGCTTTTTATTATTTTGATCTCATCCGGTATTTTGGTAAACTACCTATTATAGATCATCCGGTAGTCGCGGGCGAAGCAACCACCATTGGCCGCAGCGAAGTAAAGGACGTATATGCTTTTATCATTGCAGATCTGCAATTTGCGATTGCTAATTTGCCTTCCAATTACAGCGGTGTTTTTCCAGGATATACTGCAACGGATGTGGGCCGCGTTACCAAATATGCAGCAGAAGCTATCCTGGCGCAGGTATACATGGCGCGTTCCGGCCCCACCTACAGTATTGACGGGCCAGGTATGGGATTGAATGAATGGGCACTGGCGCTGCCACTACTCCAGGATGTTATCAATAGTAACCTCTTTGTATTTAATCCTAATTTTGCGGGTGCAACTGGTATTTTTTCTTACACTAATCAAAGTCCGGTTGCCAATAAAGAAGCTGTATTTGACGTGATGTACCTTACCGGACAAAGCCCGGTGCTGGGAGCAACATTTACCTGGCAGCTGGTGCCCCAAACCTATTTTAATTCATTGCCCGCCGGCAATACGCCGGCCAATGGCGCATTGGGGTTTCCGGCAGTATCCAACAACCTAATCAATAGTTATGCATTAACTGATGCGCGCAAATCCCCTACCTTTCATACAACAACATTCACGTATAGCGGCGCCCCAGATTCGCATCCCTTCTTCAGGAAATACCTGGATACAACAAAAATTCCAACGAGCCGATTTGACTGGCCCATTAATTTTATTGCAGTACGGTATACGGATGTACTCCTGTTAAAAGCAGAATGTATTTTGCATGGTGCGCCCGGCGCCCAGGCCGATGTGGATGCCATTGTGAACCAGGTGAGGGTAAGGGCTGCACAAGTGCCTGTTGTGAATGTTACACTGGCACAGCTGCTGGACGAACGCAGGAGAGAACTGGCCGGCGAAGGATCGCGCTGGTTTGATTTGCAAAGAAGCGGTAACCTGATTACTATTATGAATGCATGGATTGCAGTGGAAGATGCAACCCTGCACAAAATGAGCCAGGTAACAGCCAACTATATTATTTATCCTGTGCCACAATCACAACAGGATGCAGCACCGGGACTATACGGACAAAATCCAGGATACTAAATATTTTATGAATAGGAAAAATTTCATTGGTACCATTTCCATCTTATCTGCCGGAACCTGCATGCCTTCATTGGCTGCAGGTTCTTTTTTTTCTGATGAGTCGCCTTTTGCAAAACACCTGCAACCGGTGGGCCGCGCGTTGGAAATGGAAGGGTATTATGTATGGTGTAACAGCCCGATAGAAGATGAAGCAGGTAAGCTGCATGTCTTCTTTTCCAGGTGGGACGCAAAAAAAGGCATGGGTGGCTGGATAAGAGGAAGTGAAATAGCACACGCAGTCAGCAATTCACCGGAAGAACCTTTTGCGTTTATTGAAACCATTTTTGCGCCACGGCCCGGCTATTTTGATGCTACAACCTGCCACAATCCTTTAATAAAAAAGATAGATGACAAATACTGCTTGTTTTATATGGGAAACAGCAATGGTAAAACAAATACAAAACGCATTGGGCTTGCAGTAGCCGACTCGCTAAACGGTCCATGGCAGCGGCCTGATAAGCCTTTGCTGGAAGCAGGTGATACAGGCGCGTGGGATGATCATTGCACCACAAATCCTGCTTTTATCAAACACCCAAACGGGCAATACTGGCTGTATTACAAATCATGGAACACGAAAGATTATGAGACATCAACCGATCCATTTATAAAAGGGAACCGCAAATATGGGTTGGCCATTGCGGAAAAACTGGAAGGGCCCTACATTAAATACGATAAAAATCCGGTGATTGATTTTTCAGGTGGCGGTAAGAACAAGCAGTTTGAAGATGCGTATGTGTGGATGGAAAAAGGCAGATTTAAAATGATTGCCCGTGACATGGGTTTCTACAATCATGAAGACGGTATACTGATGCAATCAAAAAACGGAATAACGTGGCAACTGCCAAAGATTGCCTATTACGGATCAGATAAATACATAAGCCAGCCACCTGCACCTGCTCATTTAAAAAAGTACGGGCGGTTTGAAAGACCACAGCTTCTTTTTAGAAACAGTAAGCCTGCATACCTGTTTACCGCTTCCCAGGGTGGTAAATACATGACATCCTCTTCTTTTATCTTTAAGATTTTGTAACTTATATCCGCTATATGAATACTCCAATGCTAATAATTAAAAATATCCCAGCTAAAAAAAGCAATAAAAATCTAACGGGCATTTCTATTGCTTTAATTATTTTATTATCGAATGCCTGCTGCTTTACGGCGCAGGCCTTAACGGCGCCTAATCCGGGTGTTGAGTATATGTTTTCCGCAATAAAAGGCACCCGTAGCAAACTTGTTACAGCATCATTTCATACCACTGTAAAAAAAGAAAATATAAAATGGGCGAGCGGTGATTCTGCCAATTTTAAGTTTGAATTACTGAAAGCAACAACCGGCGGAGATGAGAAAGTGTCACTGGTTTTTGAACCTCCTGTAAGTTTTGTTGGTATTTCAAGAGCATCACTCTATGTAAAAAATGATGCCGGTACGATAGTAAAATTAAATCTTACCGGCCTTAGTACAAACGCACTGGAAGGAGAAAATGAACCACCACTTTCAGCTGTAGTTGAAGTGTTGGGTTACCAGGTAAATGTTGGTTGGAAAAGTTTGGCAAACCATTGCAGGCCCGAATTACAGGGAGATGAAATACCTTATTCGCTTTTTCGCAAAGCAGGAAAAGGTAAAGTTCAAATGACCCCGGTTGCCAGGTACTCGCCCGATTTTGAGTTGCCTTTCGGTTACTATATAAATACCGCCAACGGCCCTGAAAAAAAGGAGTCGGGCATTTTAGCAAAAGCAGGTAAATATCCTGAACACCAGTCACTGTTTCCGCAACTGGCATTGGGGGATGGTTCTTTTGATCCGGGAAATAACAATTTTGGATTCTATGCAACCGGCCCAACCCACAGCGCTTACTCAGAAGATGTATGGAATATGTTGCTGCACCCGGAACATGCAGTACGAGCGGTAAGAATTTACCCGGTACATGACAGAAGCGGAAACAACTTAAAAAATACTTACTTGATTTGTTTTGAGGAAGCTAAAAATGGAGATTACAATGATTATGTTTTCCTTGTCCAAAACGTAACGCCGGTAACAACGAGTAGTTTTGCAACTATTTTTAATGGTAAAAACCTCGATGGCTGGCATACTTTTATACAGGGGAAAGGAGTGAATACGGATCCTGAAAATAATTTCCGGATTGAAGAAGGCGCACTGCACGTGATTGGTAAAGATTTGGGGTATGCAATAACAGAAATTCCTTATCATAATTATCATTTTAAAACAGAATTTAAATGGGGTCAAAAAAAATGGCCACCGCGTGAAAATGCAAAACGCGATGCAGGTATTTGTTACAATATACCCGTAAATGAGCCCGATTCTATCTGGCCTGTTTCAATTGAATGCCAGGTGCAGGAAGGCGATGTGGGCGATTTCTGGTTGCTCGGTTTCAGCACCATTAATGTGGCTGGAAAAATCAACATTCCTTCCAGCCATACCCAGGTTGTTAAAAACAGGGATGGGGAGAAACCAAATGGCGAATGGAATACAGTTGAAGTAATTTCTTACAACGGCCACTGCATTCATATTGTGAATGGAGTAGTGGTTAACTATGGAAAAGAGGCCAGCGTACAAGATGGCAGAATCTTATTACAATCAGAATATTCGGAAGTGTGGTATAGGAATTTAAAACTCAGGAAACTCTGATGACCGTAAGCGGTTAAATTTTTTATAAAATGAAAGGAATGAAAATAAGATTAATCCTGTTGTTTTTTGTGTGTTCCGCAGTGCAAATCACGGCATCTGCGCAAACCATTCCCGGCAAAAAAGACGTGCTGAAAAAAATGCAATTAGCCAACGCCTATTTTATGCGCACCTGGCCCGACGCCGGGAAAACAATTATTACCAATAAGGAACGGCCCAGCAATATCTGGACGAGGGCTGTTTATTACGAAGGACTGATGGCTTTATATAGTGTTGACAAGAAGAAACAGTATTATGACTATGCTGTACAATGGGGCGAAAAACATCAGTGGGGTTTGAGTGGTGGGGGAGTAAAGGCACGCAATGCAGACTACCAATGCTGCGGACAAACCTATATTGATTTGTATTTAATTGATAAAAAAGAAGCGCGTATAAACGATATAAAGGCTTGTATTGACAATATGATGGCCACAGAAAAAATTGACGACTGGAGCTGGATTGACGCCATACAAATGGCCATGCCTGTTTATACCAGGCTGGGGGTGATCTACAACGATACAAACTATTTCAGGCGCATGCATGAGATGTATGCGTTCTCCAAATACAAACACGGCGGCAACGGACTGTACAATACCACAGATCACCTGTGGTGGCGCGATAAAGATTTTGTAGCGCCCTATAAGGAACCCAATGGTGAAGATTGTTACTGGAGCCGCGGCAATGGTTGGGTAGTTGCTGCATTGGTTCGTACACTTGCTTTATTGCCAGCGAACAATCCTTATTATCAGGAATATATGCAGGATTTTAAAGAGATGGCAAAAGCGCTGGTGCCCCTGCAACGTGCAGATGGTTTTTGGAATGTGAGTTTGCATGATTCAACAAATTTTGGCGGGAAGGAATTAAGCGGCACTGCGTTATTTGTGTACGGTATGGCATGGGGAATTAATAACGGATACCTTGATAAAAAAGAATACCTGCCCGCGGTTTTAAAAGCATGGAATGGCATGGCCCGCGACTGTGTACATGAAGATGGCGTTCTCGGATTTGTACAAGGCACCGGAAAAGAGCCCAAAGACGGCCAGCCCGTGACGTATACCAGCAAACCCGATTTTGAAGATTATGGCCTGGGTTGTTTCCTGCTGGCGGGAAGCGAAGTATATAAACTCAAAAAATAATGAAATTTTTCTGCAGACAACTTGCGTCCGCTGGTATCATTTTGTTGGCTGTACTGGCCGCCGGAAATAACCGGTGCTTTTCACAAGCAACCATTTTTAACACGGATGAAACCAAAGTGCCGCCCTATACCTTGCCCGATCCGTTGGTGGATAGTGGTGGTAAAAAAATTACCACCGCAACTGCCTGGATGCAGCGGCAACGGCCTTATATCTTTCACCTTTTTGAAGAGCATGTATACGGCAGGTTCCCGGCGAAGAAAACGCCTTTGCAATTTGTTGTAAGAGAATCCAGCAAAAATGCTTTGCAAAATACTGCGATTCGCAAGCAGGTAAGAATTTTCCTGCATCCCGCAGACAGCAGTGTCTACATAGATCTCTTAATTTACCTGCCCATAAATGCAAAGGGCCCGGTGCCTGTTTTTACTGGTTATAACTTCAGCGGCAATCATACCATTTCAAATGATAGCGGCGTTTTTTTATCTGGTAACTGGATTGATCCCAGGAGCAAAGGGGTGGTAAACAACAGGGCCACTGATTCATCCAGGGGTTCCTCGGCTTCACAATGGCAGGTAACAGAAATACTTTCACATGGCTATGGTATTGCAGTTGCTTACTATGGCGACATTGAACCGGATAATCCCGACGGCTGGAAAACAGGAATCAGGACAATCCTGGCGGGTGAACTGCAAATAAAACCAACAGCATGGGGTGCCATTGGCGCGTGGGCCTGGGGATTGACCCGCATCATGGATTACCTGCAGCAGGATAAGCTGGTGGATGCCGGGAAAGTTGCAATAATCGGCCACTCACGGTTAGGCAAAGCCGCTTTATGGGCCGGTGCTTCTGATCAACGGTTTTCGATAATTATTTCCAACGAGTCAGGTGAAGGCGGTGCGGCATTAGCAAGGAGATGGTATGGCGAAACGGTGGCCATTATTAACCAGAAGTTTCCTCACTGGTTCAGTGCAAACTATAAAAAATACAATGATAATACAGCTGCATTACCAGTGGATCAGCACATGCTGTTATCGTTAATGGCGCCGCGACCATTATATGTTGCCAGTGCCGAAGGCGATCAATGGTCAGACCCCAAAGGTGAATTCTTATCTGCCCGCCATGCAGATCCGGTCTATGCGCTGTTCGGTAAAAAAGGTATTGGCACCGATAGTATGCCTGGCTTGCACCAGCCGGTGGGAGAAACAATACGTTATCATATCCGTGCCGGCAAACACGATGTAACCTTATACGACTGGCAGCAATACCTTGGCTTTGCAGATAAGTTTTGGAAGAAGTAGGGCATTGATTGAACCCGATAGTGACGGAGGTTGAGAATACCTTAATCTTTATAGTTATTCCGGTCAGTGAGACACTGAACGGTGCTAAACGCGGCGGCGTTGCGGTTACGAACCCTGCCGGCTTGAGGCAAACCAAATACCAATAATTTTTTGGAATAGATACATTTCAGTTTAACCATGAAATA
>JBDSEV010000073.1:0-35570 GCA_039919885.1 Chitinophagaceae bacterium | reverse complement strand
TGTCTTCTACCCTTCCTATCTGGATCATTACGGCCGTTGAGATCATATTGAGCACCAGCTTTTGCGCGGTGCCGCTTTTCATGCGCGTGCTGCCGGTTACAAACTCGGGTCCCACCACCACTTCAATGGGGTAGGCCGCAGCGTCTCCCAGCGGGCTACCGGGGTTACAGGTGATGCAACCCGTTACAATGCCGCGTTGCCGGCTTTCCAGCAAAGCAGCAATTACGTAAGGCGTTGTACCGCTGGCGGCAATACCAATCACTACATCTTTATCGCTTATCAGGTGTTCCTCCAGGTCGATCCATCCCTGCGTGGTGCTGTCTTCTGCATTCTCTACCGGCCGCTGGATGGCTTCTTCGCCACCGGCAATAATACCCACTACCAGCCCCTGCGGCATGCCATACGTAGGCGGTATCTCACTTGCATCAAGAATACCCAGGCGGCCACTTGTGCCGGCACCTATATAAAACAGCCTGCCGCCGTCCAGCATTTTATTGCTGATGATGGAAGCCAGTTTTTCTATTTGCGGGATGGCTTTTTCAACTGCAAAAGGCACCGTTTTGTCTTCTTCATTGATATGCTGCAATATTTCCTGCACGCTCATCTTGTCCAGGTTGCGGTATTTTCCAGGCTGTTCGGTAAACTTTTCGAAAGACATATTCATGGTTATCTGTGGTATTCAATCAATCCTTCCATCGGATTTTTCAATATTTTGCCAAGGTCAAATTCATAACTGCTGCACAACTCTTTAATCACATCCCTAAACCCATAAGCAACCCCTCCCACAAAATGAATGGGCAGTTTCCAGCTCTCACTGTATTTGCAGAGATGCGTGAAGAAGAAATCGTTGAGCCCATCTTCAATAATATTTTCTATCATGTAATGGCCGCGGTTTTCTGCCAGGAACAGTGAAAAACCGGATAAATACCGGTTTGCCAGTGGTTTACGGTAAACTTGTTCCAGTAACGCCGCTGCCGTCAGCTTGTATTTATCATCAAATTTATATTGCAGCTCTTCATCGAAGGTGCCATATAAAAAATACTGCACCACTTTTTTTCCGAGGTAGGCGCCGCTGCCTTCATCGCCCAGCACATAGCCAATTCCCGGGCTGTTTTTCATAATTTTTTTGCCATTGAAATAACAGGAATTACTGCCGGTGCCCAATATAGATGCAATGCCTTTCTCGTGCCCGCAAACCGCTTTCGCGGCGCCGGCCAGATCATGATCCACATGCACGTCAACACCGGCAAAAACCTTACTGATGGCGGATTTCATCATCCTTGCATTCTGGGGGTCCAGGCAACCCGTACCGTAATAGTAGATAGCAGTAACCGATTCAGCTTTTATTTTGGGCAACAATTCTGCGCGCAACAAATCCTGCACCTGTTGGCTGCTTAGAAAATAGGGGCTCATGCCCTGTGTGAAAATCGTTTTTTTACGGCCATTATTTAATAGGCACCATTCGCATTTTGTTGCCCCGCTATCTGCTATTAAAATTGCCATAGAATTGATTAGTAAGAACGAAGTTAATATTCCCTGCCTATTTACCATAAAACAAATATTCGCCCAGCGCGCTGCCTATTTAGCTAAATTTGCACCTCGATATTAATGCAGCTATGACAACTCAAAAAAAACTGAATACCTGGCTTCCTCTTTTATTTGCGATTGTAATGATTGCGGGCATGTCTATCGGTTACACCATCCGGGAAAACACCACACGGCCCGGTAGTTTGTTCAAAAAACAAAAAACGACTTCGTTACAGCAGGTGCTGGATTTAATACAATTGAAATATGTAGATCCCGTTGCACCCGATACCCTGGCAGATGATGCCATACAACAATTGCTGACGAAACTTGATCCCCATTCTATTTTTATACCCGCTGTTAACCTGGGCGAAGTAAACGAAGATTTGCAGGGTAATTTCCAGGGCATTGGTGTGGAGTTTAATATTTTCAGCGATACCGTAAACATCATCACGGTAATGGAAAACGGCCCCAGCGATAAAGCCGGACTGAAAGTAGGCGACCGGATTTTGAAAGTGGGCGACTCAACAGTGGCGGGCAATGGCATCACCACAGCACGTATCAAAAAAGTATTGCGCGGGCCCGGTGCCAGTACCGTTGTACTGACGATACTGCGGGAAAATAAGGTTATTTTGATCAGCCTCCAGCGCGGTGTTATACCAATTGTTTCCGTGGACGCAGCATACATGATGAATAAAGAGGATGGCTATATGCACATCAATAAGTTTTCTGAGACTACTTACCGGGAATTCATGAAATCGCTCGAAAAATTACAGGCGGAGGGCATGAAAAAACTGATGCTGGACCTGCGCGATAACGGCGGTGGTATTTTACAGGAAGCCGTTGAAATGGCCGACGAATTCCTGGACGGAACAAAGTTAATCGTGTACACGCAAGGCAATAACAGCCCCAAACAAGAATACCGTTGCAAAAGAGACGGCCTGTTTGAAAAAGGAAAACTGGTAGTACTGGTTAATGAGGGCACGGCTTCTGCGAGCGAGGTATTGGTGGGTGCTTTACAGGATTGGGACAGGGCCGAAATTATTGGCAGAAGAACTTATGGAAAGGGATTGGTACAGGAACAATACGGACTTATAGACGGTTCTGCGTTACGACTTACCGTAGCCCGTTATTACACACCCTCCGGCAGGAGCATACAAAAAGCATACAACAAAGGAGAAGGCGAATACGCCAGCGATATCAGCAACCGTTACCACCACGGGGAAATGACCAATGCAGATAGCAACCATGTGCAGCAAAGAGGACAGGCATTCAAAACCAAATCGGGCCGCGATGTGTACAGCGGTGGTGGAATTATGCCCGATGTTTTTGTAGCTGTTGATACGGCCACGATATCCAGAAATTTTGCGCAGCTGTATACCAACAATACGCTGAACAATTTTGCATACCGCTATTTTATGCAGCACCAGCCTGAGCTGCAAGCCCTGCACTCAGCAACCGAAATGTTTAACGCATATAAAACATCGGACATTTTGTGGCAGCAGTTTGCGGCGTTTGCAGTAAAAGACAGCATCAATATCAATACACTCAGCACCCGGGACAAAGAATTTGCGCAACAACGGGTAATTGCCCTGATTGCCCGCCAGCAGTGGAGAAACAATGGCTTTTATGAGGTGTTAAACGCCAATGATCTTACGGTTAAAAAGGGAATGGAAGAGATCGGCAAATAAACAGGATTACAACCCTAACAAAAATGTCCGATCTGCCGACTCCTTATAAGTTCGACAAAAAAAGCACCCAAAAAGGGTGCTTTGCGTAAGGATAAGGTGAGAATATCTATGGGATTGATTGTTTAAATATTGCTGTTGATACCATTAATGCCTTTATCGAGCAATTCCTTTTTTTCTACTTTATAAGAACCGACCAATCCGAGACCTCCGCCAATTGCGGTGAAAGCAATCCATAAAGTAGGGTTTTCGAAATCGTGCAGCATGTATTGGGTAACTAGGTAAGCGAGTGTTAACCCGATGCCGGAACCAATCAACAATAAGCCCCATTTAAGATTTCTATAAGGAGCAGGCCGGTCAGCAAATTCTTTGGGGTTCATTCCCTTTTCTATCATCGCCAGGTTTTCTCTCTTAGTGAGGTAAACAATTCCGAAAATCATGGCAAATCCACCTCCAAACAGGGTTATAAATAATACGATGGGTACTAAAACGCCTTCGTTGCTCATACTTTTAATTTTTTATCTTTTATTAATATTGTTTGTGTTTGTTCTATCTAAGACTACCAGTCGTTCGCCCAGGTTACAGTCTTGTCAGATATTTTTTTGAAGCGGTTTTAAAGCGGTGTTCGTTTTACACGTTTTAAAAACCCTTTCAAAGAACTTACAAACCTAAGACTACGGCATTTGCCGGCAGGTTACAGCTTACCGGTTAAAAAGTGCGTTTTACGTGGTTAAAGCGTGATTTCAGGCTAAACACCCTTTTTTTCAGGAAGGAAAGATGTTTACTTCGCTATATAAATACCCCATCCCTGTGAATCAACTGCTGTTTTAAAATAGGTCCTGCCCTTTTATCACTAACTGTAACCTTTTCCTTCCATCATTAGTCATATAACCAGCACAATGCAAACCGGGCCAAACGATAAAGAGATCATCAGTATTGTTTTACAGGGCAATAAGCAGGCATATGCCGAATTGGTGAAACGATACCAGGGCTTTGTTTTTACCATCTGCCTGCGCTATACCAGCAGCCGCGAAGACGCTGAAGAAATCGCGCAGGATATTTTTGTAAAAGCTTACCGGTGCCTGTCTGATTTCCGGGGAGATTCAAAATTCAGCACCTGGTTGTACACCATCGTCAATACCAGTTGCATCACTTTTTTAAGAAAAAAACGATTACAAACGCATTCGCTGGACGATGAAAAAGTTTTTGCAGTAGCTGATAATATAGATAGTGGGATGCGGGCCAACCAGGTAGAACAGAAGTCAAGAATTGCGATGGTTAACCAGGCCATCCAGTTGCTGAGCCCGGATGATGGGAAGATTATTACGTTGTTTTATAAAGGCGAGCAAAGCCTGGATGAAATTGGTGCAATAATGGGCATAGAACCCAACACGGTAAAAGTAAAGCTGCACCGGGCAAGAGTGCGGTTAAAAGATAAAATGGAACAGCATTTTGCGCAGGAAGTAAGGGATTTGGTGTGATGAAACAGGAACACAGCTTGTTATAATGGCGTTAATAGATGAGGGTTTTTATTTTGCGGCTTTAGCTTTATGGGCAGTATTGTTTTGTAACGGTCTTTTGCAGCAAATCCTTTTTAAGCAGGGGTAGTCATGGTAAATGCCCCAGGATACGAAGACATTTTATAATAATGAGCAACAGCTAACTTTGATAACTTAAATTTCCCCGTCCGGGGGTATGGTATGAATACAGAAATAAACATGGAAGACCGTTTGTGGGGCTATATAGATGGTTCCGGCAATGCAGAAGAAAAAACTTTTGTAGCGCAATTGATTGCCACCCAACAAGCTTGGCGCGAAAAATACCACGAGTTGCTGGATCTTCATCAACTTATGAATTCCTCGCTTGAACTGGATGAACCATCCATGCGTTTTTCTCAAAATGTGATGGAAGAAATTGCCAAATACCAGATAACACCGGCAACAAAAACATACATAAACAAGAAAATAATTTATGGTATTGGAATATTTTTTCTTGTTATGATAGTTGGCATGCTGGGTTACGGACTGGGGCAAATCAACTGGTCCGCTGATGTGAACGCTGGTGGGCCCGGTAATTTTTCAAATACAATAAATAAAATTGATTATCGTAAATTTTTCAATAACACTTACACCACTATTTTTATGATAGTAAACGTGGTTATGGGGCTGATGCTGCTGGATATGTGGCTGGGCAAAAAAAGAAAAGAACGTGGACTGGGCGGCGTTTCATAAATATTTTTGCTGCGCATGCCCACGCCGCGGACTATTAAATAGTTGCGGCATAATAGCCTGAACCCTGTGCTGTCACTATTTATTCTTTTAAAAGGAGTTTAAAAAATAACCGTCTATTATAGCAAGGTATTATAAATTGTAAAAACGCACTTTCCAACAGCTATACCTTTTTGAGACGGCCGGATGCGCCCTTGCTGATTCTTTTAGTAAGGGCGCATGTATTTTTACGGGTTGCCGCTGCAAGCTGAAGATAACAGTGCGCCACAGCTTTTTTTAAATGAGCAGCACGAACCGAATGCCGGAGCATCAGGACAATTTCTTTTTCAGCTCGGCCAGCTTTGCCTGGAATGGATTCAGCGGCACTTCTTTTTGTTTGCTGTTTTTATTTACGGGCGCCGGTGCATTGCCAGTTCTCCGCTCGGCACTGCCTGACTGGCGCTCACCACCGGCTGTTTTCATTGAAAGGGCAATCCGCTTCCTGGCAACATCTACTTCGGTTACCGTAACCGTTACTTTCTGTTGCAGCTTAACTACCTGGTTGGGGTCAGATACGTAGGTATTGCTTAACTGGGATATGTGTACCAGGCCATCCTGCTTCACGCCGATATCTACAAATGCACCGAAATTGGTGATATTAGTAACCAGCCCCGGTACCTGCATACCTATTTTTACATCTTCAATCGTTTTAATAGTATCATCAAAACGAAACTCTTCAATCTGCGAACGCGGATCGCGACCGGGTTTTTCCAGTTCCTTCAAAATATCGTTGATCGTAAACTCACCAACCTTTTCAGAGATGTATTGTTTTTTATTTATCTTTTTACGCAATTCCGCCTGACTGATCAGTTCTTCGGTGGATGCCTGCAAATCTTTTGCCATTGCTTCTACTACGTGATAGCTTTCCGGGTGCACGGAAGAATTGTCAAGAATATTACCGGCACCGCGGATGCGCAAAAATCCTGCACATTGCTCAAAACTTTTTGGGCCCATCATCGGCACTTTTTTTAATTCAGCCCTGCTCTTAAATGGCCCGTTTTGCAAGCGGTAATCGACAATGTTTTTAGCAAGCGTAGCACTTAAGCCAGATACGTACACCAGCAAATGTTTTGAAGCCGTGTTTACTTCCACACCAACAAAATTTACCGCGCTTTCCACTACCCTGTCCAGCCCGTCTTTTAATTTTGTCTGGTTTACATCGTGCTGGTACTGGCCAACACCTATCGACTTAGCGTCAATTTTTACCAATTCACTGAGCGGGTCCAGCAGCCGACGGCCAATACTTATTGCGCCACGCACGGTTATATCATGATCAGGAAATTCTTCCCGGGCTACTTCAGAGGCAGAATAGATAGATGCGCCACTTTCATTTACCTGGAATACACTCACATGTTTTCCAAAATCAATACTGCGTACCAGTTGTTCTGTTTCCCTGCCAGCAGTACCATTGCCGATGCCGATGGCTTCAATATCATATTTGTTTACAAGGTGTTTTAATTCAGCGATGGCCTCTTTTGTTTGGTGTTCTGATAGCGTAAAAATGGTTGTATTGTGCACCAGGTTGCCCTGCGCGTCCAGGCAAACCAACTTACAACCCGTACGGAAACCAGGGTCAAGCGCCAGTATGCGTTTGGAGCCGAGCGGTGATGCCAGCAACAGTTGACGAAGGTTTTCTGTAAACACCTGTATCGCTTCTTCATCTGCTTTGTTTTTGCCGATGAGGCGAAATTCATTTTCAATAGAAGATTTCAGTAACCTGTCGTATGAATCTTCAAGTGCTTTTTTTACTTCTGTGCTGTTTGCGTTGGAACTGGTAATAAAAAGCCTGTTCAGTTCGTCAGCAGCCGTCTGCCGGTCAATGTTGATGTCCATAATCAGAAATCCTTCTTTTTCCCCGCGGCGGATAGCCAGCGTTCGGTGAGAAGGGCTCTGCGCCAATGGCTCGCTGAATTCAAAATAATCGCGGTATTTCTGTGCTGCTTCATCTTCTCTTTTGCTGCTCAGCACTTTTGAATACAAAACTGCAGTTTCGGTGAACAACTGTCTAACTTTATTTCTTGCCTGTTCATTTTCGCTTATCCATTCAGCAATAATATCACGGGCTCCCTGCAGGGCTTCCTTGCTGTCTTTTACATTTTCGTTAATGTAACCTTCGGCAGCGGCTTCGGGGTTTTGTTCACCTTGTGCAAAAATTATTGTAGCCAGCGGCTCCAGTCCTTTTTCAATGGCCTGCGTTGCCTTTGTTTTGCGTTTTGGTTTATAGGGAAGGTAAATATCTTCCAGGGCAGTACCATCGTAACAATCTTCAATGCGTTGTTTCAGTTCAGGCGTTAATTTGCCCAGTCCCTCTATCGTTTTAATAACCGTTTCTTTTCTTTTTTCAAGTTCTGTAAAGTTCTTTATTTCTTCTACTACATTAGCAATTACTACCTCGTCTAAATTGCCGGTGGCCTCTTTGCGGTACCGCGCCATGAAAGGAATAGTGGCGCCTTCTGCCTGCAGATCGTGCACACTGATTACCTGCTTAATGGTGATATTTAGCTTTTCTCCGATTTTCTGTATGTATTTTACTTCCATAAATTCTGCGGTGGTTGAATATTTAACGGGCAGCAAATGTAAAGAAATTGCTGTTGTGCAAATGTATTGATTTGCGGATTTTTTGGAAGCAACCCGGCACGCTGCCGGTGATAGTTTTTTTACTGGTTCAGGCATTTACCGTGCATGGAGGATGCCTTGCACGGTAATGCGCGCGATTAGGTTTGTAATAATAATTCGCCCAGTATTTTATTAATGGCTGTTGATTTATTCATGATCATTAAATGGCCGCCTTTTGAAATAATGTGCGTTGGCTTTGTAAAACGCATCGGCAATATTTCATCGCTGGAACCGTGGATATGGATGCACGCGGGCGGTTCGTTGTCGCTTTTCCATTTCAGGATGGCGTCCATTGCCCAGTACAAAAACTTGCTGTCGCTTTCGTTAATAATGTTTCGTAATATAATCTTGTCTTCAGTTGCTTCGTTTGTAAAAAAGCGTTTCAGTATTGAAGCAGATTTTATCAGTGATATGGGCACTACTTTGTGCAATCTTAATAACCCGGCTGCTTTAAAATAAAAGGGCAACTGTGCGGAACAGGTAACACTGGATATTAAAATGGTGTGTGCCGGTGTATATTGTCGTGCAATCTCGGTGGTAATCATTCCTCCCATCGAAAGCCCGATGATGGCAAACGGTTCACTGGTATCAATTCCTGCTGCCAGGCGCAAAGCATAATTACGCAGGGATTCATTTTTTAATGGGTCTATCCATTCCAAAAAAACAGGACTGCAATGATCCGGCAGTTGTATATTTTTGAATACCCTGCCGTCAGCCGCCAACCCACTTACAAAATACACTTTCATGTTGCTAAACTAAAAAAATGCGTCGTGTATTACTTCTTTTAATGTGTTAATTCTTTTTCCCTGATGGGTATTCCCGGCGACTTTAATTTTTCCGTTTGTCGCACTTTCAGATTTGTCACATTTTCACATTCGGTTTAATTTCATATTTCCACATTAGCTTACCTTTACCCACTATGGATATTAAGAATAACATACTGGAAACCATTGGCCATACACCACTTATCCGGCTCAATAAAATAACAAAAAGCCTTCCGTGTACCGTGCTTGCCAAAGTAGAATATTTCAATCCTGGAAATTCAATTAAAGATCGCATGGCCCTGAAGATGCTGGAGGTAGCCGAACAGGAGGGCAAAATAAAACCCGGCGGCACCATTATTGAAGGCACCAGCGGCAACACCGGCATGGGCCTGGCACTGGCAGCCTGTGTAAAAGGGTATAAATGCATTTTTACTACTACTGATAAACAGTCGAAAGAAAAAGCAGATATTTTAAAAGCGGTGGGCGCAGAAGTAATTGTTTGCCCTACCAATGTAGACCCTGATGACCCGCGGTCTTATTACTCCGTGTCAAAACGGCTCGCTACGGAAGTGCCGAATTCCTGGTATGTAAACCAGTATGATAACCTGGCCAACCGGCTGGCGCATTATGAACAAACCGGACCGGAAATATGGGAGCAGACGGATGGCAAAATAACACATCTGGTAGTGGCTACCGGTACCGGTGGAACCATTGTTGGTACGGGCAAATACCTGAAAGAAAAAAATCCTGCCATCAAAGTATGGGCAATCGACAGTTATGGCTCTTTACTAAAAAAATATTTTGAGACCGGGGAAGAAGATCAAAAAGAAGTTTATCCGTATATCAGTGAAGGGTTTGGCGAAGACTTTGTACCCGCCAATTATGACATGCAATACATCGACGCATTTACTAAGGTTACCGACAAAGATGGCGCAGTGATGGCAAGACGCATTGCAAAAGAGGAAGGATTGTTTTGCGGCTATAGCGCAGGCAGTTGTTTACAGGGTCTTTTTCAGCTAAAGGACGAACTGAAAAAAGAAGATATTGTGGTACTTATTTTTCATGACCACGGAAGCAGGTATGTAGCAAAAATTTACAATGACCAGTGGATGATGGAACGCGGCTTCCTGGATGTGAAAACTTTTAAAGACATTGTAAACGGACGAGCTGCCAAGCAAAAACTAGTGCATGTGGAAGCAGGTAATACCGTTTCGGACGCAGTAGAACTGATGAAGAAGTTTGATATTGAACATTTGCCGGTTATGCATAACGGTGATATTATAGGGTCCATCAGCGAAAATGGTTTGTTTCAGAAGGTATTCTCCAATCCAGATATAAAAAACGCTTCGGTTTCATCGGTCATTGAGCCAGCTTTCCCGCTGGTAGAGTTCAGCACCCCGGTAGAAAAGCTGAGCACGCTCATCAATAAAGAAAATGGCGCCGTGCTGAGCAAGGATGACACGGGAAACTACCATATCGTGACTAAGTACGATGTCCTGAATGCACTTAGTAAATAATTGCGCAGTTGCATATAAAAAGACTGTATACGACGAAAGGCAGTCCTGTAGTGGGTTATAGCCTATGGGCCCCTTGCCGAAGGGTAACTATCCTATTTTATACTTCGTAAAAATACGCGGCCAGGAATGTGCGTTACACCATTGATCGGTTAAATACTGAAGATTAAAGATTGGTTAAAACCGCGCTTGTGTACCCGCTTCGTGGTATATACTTTTGTATCAGAAGTTGATTGGTATTCGAATCCAATATCCCTTAAAAGTCCAGTTAAAAAGAATTCAGTATCCAATACCAATACCTAAGAAAATCCAAAAAAATCCAGTATCAGTCAACTTTTCTATTTTGAATCCAGTAGTCCTAATAATAGTCCAGTTTTTAAAATCCGTCCTGTTTAAAACCGTCCATATCCAAGTGAAAAGCCATTTTGCGCTAACGCGTGAAACAAAACCATATCCTGAGAAAAACCGTGTCCATTATCGCTGAAAAACAATCCTTTTAATCTCCAGTACCCTCCTGCCGAATATATATTTGGCGGGAGGCAAACGAGTTTTTAGGCGCTCCGGCCACTCGCCTGTCTCAACCCAGTTCCTGCAATGCTGGCTGAATGTCGCATTTATTTTCACACCTTCGTTTCCTCAAAATTTCATTCTTTTAAAGACTTACATTGCGGCCAAACAACCAGTAGTGCCTACTTATACCGATCCTTGCGGCAACAAAATTTTATTGGATGTGTATCCATCGCGCATCGTGTCACTGGTACCCTCCCAGACAGAATTGTTGTATGATCTGGGACTGGACACAGCGGTTGCCGGCATCACCAAATTCTGTATTCATCCGGGGGACTGGTTTAACACTAAACCACGCATTGGCGGAACAAAAACTATCAATATTGATCAGGTAAAAAAACTGCAGCCCGATCTCATTATTGCTAATAAAGAAGAAAATGTAAAAGAACAGGTAGCAGCGCTGTCCACCTTTTGCCCGGTGTGGACCAGCGATACCAGTAATCTTGCGCAGGCGCTTGAAATGATTGCATCCATAGGTACCATCACAGGCACGGCCGGCAAGGCAGCGGCAATCGTCAATGGCATCAGGGACTGTTTTCTTTCGTTGCCGGCTTCAACAAGAATGCTCCGCGCTGCGTATCTAATCTGGCAGGATCCGTATATGACCATCGGGGGCGATACATTTATTCACGACATGCTTACCCGAAGTGGATTCGAGAACGTATTTAAAAACCAGCAACGTTACCCCGTCATTTCCGTGGACGACATCAAAGAAAGTGATTGCGAAGTGCTGTTGCTGTCCTCGGAACCCTACCCTTTCAAACAGCAGCATGTGGAGGCATTGCAGCGGCAGCTGCCTTCCACAAAAGTAATCCTGGCAGATGGTGAAATGTTCAGTTGGTACGGCAGCAGGCTCTTGCAGGCGCCCGCCTATTTCAGTGCATTAATCAAAAAAATATAAGATCGCGCAGCGATTGCAGGAACGCTATTGAACTTCTTTCCGCATTTATCACGCATTGATCTCCAAATCAATACTGCCCGGCATCAGCAGTTGCAGCTTATTCCCGTAACTTTATTACATGAGTTTTGGAGCGCAAATGAATGTCTTTTCAAACAACGATCCGGACAGGCCCTCACGCAAAAAGCCGATGTTTCCTGTCAATGATCAGCTCCGCGCTTATCTGAAACAGCATGGCCGCGAAGTAAAGCTGCCGGTAGCGTACCGTGATTTGCTGAATTATACCTATTCGGTGCCGATCCTGGACAAAAACGGCAAAGACACTTATTGGGAAAGCGTCAGTTACGATATGCGCGAATGGAACTATATACGCGATGGGCTGATAAACATTTATGCCATCCTCAAAACAGAAGGTGATCTTACCTTTACCAAACACCTGGATGTAGCACGCATTGATTACTGCACTTTTGGCAATTCTCATCCTTTCCGTATACGCATCGTTAACAAATTCAACGACAATTACGATCACTATTATATAAAAATTGCTGACGCCTCAAGAATTTATGGTTTGGAGCTGGAGCATGTATTATCGCCCAATCGCATTACTTTTTTTACCCAAAACAATACCCTGGTTGAAGAACATATCCCCGGCATACCGGGTGATGTATTTATCAGGCAATACATAGAAGCGGCCGATACCAACAAAATACGCCTCGCCAAAGAATTTGTCAAATTCAATGAGCGCTGTTTTGTGCGCTTGCTGGGCGATATGCGCAGCTACAATTTTGTAGTGGACATTACGCCCGACATAGAAGATTATCAATACCGTATCCGCTGTATAGATTTTGATCAGCAATCGTACGAGGGCAGGAAAAACTTATACCTGCCGCAATTCTTCAAAGAAAACAAAGCCTTTGTGGATTTGTCGCTCCAGTACCTCAACAGTGATTCCATTTCCCAATACCAGGCGGAAGAGCGCACATTGATGACATTCCGGCTGGCTTCCGCAAGGTATCGCATTAAGGAATTGCTGGATATTATGTCCAGGGACCATATCTCATCGCCTGCTAAATTGCAACAATTAAAAACCGAACTGGCATCCCAGTACGGCGATAATCCAGCGTTCCTAAAGTGCGGGAGCATGGGCCAGTTATTAAAAAGAAACCTGAAACAAACATTACAAAAAAACCTGCTGCTCATTCCTAAAATACAAAGCCGGTTTGAAGACTGAGCCAGCAGTAACAGCGCCGCATGACCGCGGTTAAAAGCATGTGGATTTTCCCGGCGCCGGGTATTGCCCTACCGGCCCCTGGTTCAATTGGTTTAAATTACAAATACCCTATCTTAGCGGCTCATTAAAAATTGCTTGCGCTTACTTGCAAACCAATTTATCAACAACAAAACGGCAAAGATTTTAAAACATGAAAAAGTATCAACCGGGCGTGTTATTTGGCGATGAGCTGGAAGCACTGTACAAAGACGCGAAACAGAACGAATTTGCACTTCCAGCTGTCAATACCATTGGCACAGATAATATCAATGCTGCGCTTGAAACCGCTGCAAAAGTTAATTCACCGATCATTATACAGTTTTCAAATGGCGGTGCACAGTTTATAGCTGGCAAAGGTATGCCCAATGACAAACTGCAGGCTAATATATCCGGCGGTATTTCAGGCGCCTTACACATTCACAATGTGGCCAAACATTATGGAGTGCCCGTAGTGCTACACACTGACCATGCTGCCAAAAAATGGTTGCCCTGGATAAGCGGTTTAATTGATGCCGGCGAACAGTTTTATAAAGAAAAAGGCCAGCCTTTGTTTAGTTCTCATATGCTGGATCTGTCTGAAGAACCAATTGAAGAAAACATACATACCTCCGTTGAATTTTTTAAGCGCATGCAGCCCCTGGGCATGGCCATTGAAATAGAATTGGGTGTTACCGGCGGTGAAGAAGATGGTGTAGACAACAGCGGAATTGAAAATGATAAATTATATACCCAGCCCCAGCACGTTGCTTTTGCTTATACTGAATTAAGCAAGGTAGGAAGGTTGTTTGCCGTTGCTGCCGCGTTTGGCAATGTACACGGTGTGTACAGTCCGGGCAATGTAGAACTGAGACCAGTTATTTTAAAAAATAGCCAGGATTATATTGAAACCGAATTAAAAACGGGCCCCAAACCAGTTTACTTTGTGTTTCATGGTGGTAGTGGTTCGCCGCAAGACCAGATAAGGGAAGCCATCAGTTATGGTGCTATCAAAATGAATATTGACACCGATTTGCAGTGGGCATTCTGGGATGGCATACTTGGATTTTATAAAAAGAATGAAGCTTACCTGCAGGGCCAGCTGGGCAACCCGGAAGGCAAAGAAAAGCCGAATAAGAAGTTTTATGATCCGCGTGTATGGCTGCGCAAAGGGCAGGAAACATTTTCAAAACGCCTGGAAACTGCGTTTGAAGATTTGAATTGCATTAACAGGAACGCATAAAAAACAGGGTTGTTTAAAATTTCGTGGACGGCTGAAAGTCGTCAACTGGATTAGTAATATCAACCGCTGTTTTGACACGGCCACTTTGGTTATCAAACATATTATTTCCAATATCTTTTTAAAGCCGCTGACCCTACCCGCTTCGGCCCGTAGGGTTTTTTTTATTTTTACATGTATGCATGGCACCGTCTGCAAAGGGTGCTCCCTAACCCAACACAATATCATTTCAGAATACTATTTTGCAGGGTATGCGCAATAAGAGTCATCCTTTTTTAAAAAAAGCTTTTGCTGCTTATGCGGCAAAATGGACCGTGCTTGTGCTGCTGACCGCCATCTCCACAGGTTCGGTGGTGGCACTGTTCTTATGGCTGCTGGAGAAGGTAACGCTGCTGCGCTGGCAACACAGCTGGTTCTTGTACCTGCTGCCCGTTGCGGGTGTGCTAATTTATTTTTTGTATAAGCTCGCCGGCCGCAATGCCGAAGCGGGCAATAACCTCATTATAGAAGAAATTCATAAACCGGGTGCGGGCGTTCCGGCAAGGATGGCGCCACTTGTATTATTCACGACGTTGATTACCCACCTGTTTGGAGGCTCAGCCGGCAGGGAAGGCACAGCGGTGCAGATAAGCGGAAGCTTTGGCGCGCTGCTGGCCCGCAAACTCCACCTGACAGCAGCCGAAACACGCATTCTTTTACTAACGGGCATTGCTGCCGGATTTGGTTCGGTGTTCGGTACGCCTGTTACCGGTGCGGTGTTCGCACTGGAAGTATTGGCAATCGGCACCATAAGATATGACGCGGTACTACCCTGCCTGGCAGCAAGCTTATTGGCTGACATCACCTGCACAGCGTGGGGTATTCATCATACACAATACCACATTAACATGGCCGCTGAATTGTCGCGCCTGGTTCCGTTTGTACAGGTGGACATTTTATTACTGGCTAAAGCGCTGTGTGCAGGTGTGGCTTTTGGCCTGGCCAGTTATTTATTTATTCGCCTCCAGCATACGATAAAGCACTACAGCAACCAATATATTACCTATAAATGGCTGATACCTGCTATTGGCGGCGCACTGATTATTTTGTTGTGCTTTATCACAGGAACCCGGGACTACCTGGGACTTGGAGTGGTATCAAATCAACCCAATGGCATTTCAATCGTAGCTGCTTTCCATGCGGGGGGGGTTACCAACTGGAGTTGGTTATGGAAAATTATTTTTACTGCAATCACGCTCGGTATGGGTTTTAAAGGCGGTGAAGTAACCCCGCTTTTTTTTATTGGTGCAGCGTTGGGCAATACTATTGCAATGCTTAGTGGTGCGCCGGTTGATTTATTTGCAGCCCTTGGATTTATAGCGGTGTTTGCTGGCGCTACCAATACGCCACTTGCCTGCACGCTTATGGGGGTGGAATTATTTGGCGGCGAGTACTTACTTTACTACGCCATTGCCTGTTTTGCGGCTTATTATTGCAGCGGCCAGTCCGGCATTTATACAGGGCAAAGAACTGCGGTAAGTAAAATAAACAACCCGGATTACTAGCTGTAGCAGTACCCGGCAACTGGGTTGGTGTAACTATTTTGAATAGTCTGCTTCAAAACGAGCCATTGGGGCCTTTTTCCCTTTGTTCAGCATCAGTCGTTTACCGTTGTGAATGTAATTGTCTGTTTCCCTCAACGCTTCAAACAATTTGTTTTCTGTTGCAAGGTTATCGCACGCCATCATGGTGCCCATCATGTTGGTGAAGCTGATGCTGGCACCTTCTTTTATTTCAACATGGCCGCCAAATCCATTGCATCCGCCAAAACCTTCTATGTTACCGTTTTTCCTAAGTCGCAAATACACTTCTTTTTTATCGGGGGGCGTAGGCCCGATTGGTTTGCCATTGAGTTCTGTAAGACGCCAGTATGTTTCGGTGATAACACCATTGTCTGTACTGGCAGCAGTTTTTGGCGTATTACAGGCAAACAGTACGATTACCATCAGCAATGATCCAGCAACAAAAATATTTTTCATTTTATTTTTTTAGCCTACTTCTAAACTTAATAATCGCTCATTCAAAAATAAGATTTTCCACGGCACCTGTCAGGCACATGTAATCTGTATGGAACATTTGCAATGTGTACGAGACACATGCAATGTGTCTCTACTTTTTGAAAATAAAATAAACGGCCAGTACCAGGAATCCAAAACCGATAAGGTGATTCATGGTAAACTGGATATTTTTGAAAAACACCAGTGAAAAAATCATGAAAACGACCAGTGTAATCGCTTCCTGGATCACTTTCAGTTGTACCAGGGAAAATGGACCGCCATTTTCGGCGAAGCCAATCCGGTTGGCAGGTACCTGGAAACAATATTCAAAAAACGCCAGTCCCCAGCTGAGTAACACAATCAGCCAAAGCGCGGCATGGTGACCGTTCTTACCAAAAAATTTTAAATGGCCATACCAGGCCATTGTCATAAAAGCATTGGAAAGAAACAATAAGCCTATGGTCGACAAATATTTTGACATGCAATTATTTTTTGTGAAGCACTCAATTATTGCCGGTCCTGTAATCGCGTGAATCCATTGGCATCCGGCACACAAAAATAATTGCTTTGTGCGGCGTAATTAAATAAAATTCGCCGCAGCGGAGGAAAAAATATCAGCACTAAAATATTGTAAACCGGCGATGGAAGTTTTTGCTGCAGTTTTATGTGTAATGTTTCATCAAAAAAGCTTCTGCATTGCTGAAAAAAATGCCGTTTAGCAACGCATCAGCATCCAATTCACCAAAAGAGAATCCGGTTCCCCTCCAGAAACTTTTCCGCTGCATGATGGCCAGCAGTTTGTTTTTAAAATCTGCAAAGTCTGCAGTTGTTGTACAGCAATCTATCGGGTTCACCAGTCCATCCAGATCTGAACCAATACAAATAAGACCGGCTGCATCATTTAGGCGAATGCCGCGTTTGCTTTTTTTGGCAACATATAAAATGTGCAACACCTGGTTCAGAAAATAATTTGCCTGAAGCTGATCGGTAAAGCCTGCATTCTGCCTGGCTGCATCATCGGCATTCATGACGATGTCGTTGTCTTCCGCGGCGGGCTGATTTGTTTCCGGCGGGTGCGGGCCGAAAAATACATCGGTTTCTTTTTTTGAAATATAATCAAGGTCGGTAGGGAAAATACCCTGCTGGTATAAAATTGGTTCATCGCCAGGAAAGCCAATAATCCGCTGATCAACAGAAACGCCAATCATACCACCAGAGATAATGATTTCTTCAATATCCTCATCATATAAGTTTAGGCTAATCATATTATATGCGGTATCCTTTACATGGCCCCATTTTTTGAGGTAGTTTATTTTCCAAACAGGTCCCAGATCTTTTGGTGCTTCATGATAAATAAATTGGAGCCTTTCCATTTCACTGATACCGGTAACACCGGCATGGCTGCAGATAAGCGGCAGTTTAATGCCTTCTTCTGCGCGCATTCGGTACAATTCTTTTCGGGAAAAATGACCAAGGTGCTTAAGGTCTACCAAGATTCCGCGTTTGTATAATTCACGAATCACTTCAAAGCCCCACCCGGTAATACCTCTTTCTTTTGGATAAAATGGCAAAATATTATTCAGCACCTGCATGGCAAAAGCGTGGTTGGCCACCGGCTGCTGTTGAAAATGACAAAGGTTCATTGCAAAAAGCCGAAAATCTTTGCTCAGGTCATCCAGGTTATTAAAGAACTGCGCTTTCGCATCCGGTGCTTCGGGATCATCGAAGAGATTCTGCGATCCTTCCAGGATCAGCAGCGCGTGAATAGTATTTAAATCATCTTTGTTGTATTCCTGCATGGACCGTATAAATTTCAGCTGTGTCCCTTGTGGAAGCCCCATCGACGCCGGGGGCTGTGCATTTTCTACCAGTCCGCGTATTTCCTTTTTAACAATGGCATAATATTGATTACCATTTGCACTTGCCTGCAGTTTGGCAGGGTCAAGCTGAAGAATGGCGCCACTTCTCACGATACCCATTTCAAGCAAACCAGCCGCTACATGCTTTTCAATACTGTGCACTACGAGTCCGATCAGATTTACACTGCCTTCCCATAACTGGTGCAGGCTGGCCTGCGAATCCAGTGCATCAGCAAACGCCGGGCTGATGTTTAACCGTATCGATTTCCAAACTTCCAGTTGCACTTTGATAGTGACCCAGGGGCTGGGTTCGTGGCCTGCAGGTGCCAGGCGCGATTTCATACCGGGATGACAATGAAAATCGAAAAATGGCATAAGTAAAGTTTTGCGTGGCGAAAAGAATTGCGAAAAAAACAAACCAACATTACCTCAGCGCTCCACGTAAATACGCGGCGGCGGAAACTAACGAAAACTAAATTATACAAACATCTGCTGATGGCAATACCACAAAAAGGTAGTTTTTTGAGATGATAGTCACTCGAAACTCAAATTTGAAAGATAATTTGACTGATAGGATAGTCATGCACTGATAAAACTGCGTTTTTTACGAAAAAGCAAGAATAAAAATGAACAGCGCCGGTAAACGTTTCGGACTTTTCAGTGCAACGATTGAGAAAAAAGTAAAAAAAAGGCATGCTCAATTTGAGCATGCCTTTTTTGAAATAAATTTTTTCATTAGATCTGCAAAGAATAATTGAAAGCTGGGTTACTGAACCTCCATTTACTTAGGCATTAACACGGCGTCAATCACATGAATCACTCCATTACTAGCCTTCAAGTCAGTGGCAGTAACCGTTGCTTTGCCTCCCTTTTCATCTGTTAACACAACTTTGCCAGCTTCAAGGCCAGCGACCAATTTGCCTCCTGCAACGGTGGTTAACTCAGCCTTTCCGTTTCCTTTACTTATAGCAGCAAGAACAGTTTTCGCATCCAGGTTACCAGACACAACATGGTAAGTTAGGATTCCTGCAAGCGTTGCTTTGTTTTCAGGCTTTAGCAGATTGTCCACCGTTCCGGCGGGTAGATTTGCAAACGCTTCGTTAGTTGGTGCAAATACCGTAAATGGCCCTTTGCCTTTTAAAGTTGTCATCAGGTCTGCTGCTTTTACCGCGGCAACCAATGTGCTGTGATCAGCAGAACCAGCTGCAATATCAACAATGTCCTTCTTTGTTTGTGCACTCGCAGCAAATGCAAAAAATGCGCTTGCGAAAAGGAGGGTAATTCTTTTAATCAATGTCATGGTGTTTCTTTTTTTGAGTTTATAAAATTTGGTAAATTCAGCAACAATGTTTGTTTAACATTGTGAACCATTTTATTAAACACAATATTCGGTTAGATTGTTCAAAATTTTGCAATAGTGTAAAATTTAGAGAACGTTTATCATATCTCAAAAAATCCATCAAATAAATTAAACGAACTATGGCCCTCCCAATGGTTACTTGATGGGATGAAGAGTATTTGGCAATGGTTCCGATTCTTTGCTACTGATAAAAACAAAACCTTGTGCGCTCAAACACCCACTAAATTGTACTGGCCGTTTGTTAACTAAAACCAAAACCCTTGCTGCCCGCAACCGCCGCAAGTTTTGATCTGCTGCCCTTCTGCTCAATCGGATTGGGATATTTCAAAATGCCAGCGGAGTAAAATGATGAAAAGACAACTAAGAAATTCTTGTTGCGAAAACTTACAGGCACATTTAATACTGGTGAAGATGACCCGTGGGCGTGCAGGGCCAAATTGTAGCTGACGTACTGAATTGGCGTGACATTGATAATTGACTACGTTTGTTCCTGGCGGATTTAATTTTAGTGAATGTTTACCGGATCGGAGAAGATGGAGGGGTTATCTGCAAAAAAATAAAAAGGAATCGGATACCAAATATCCGGATTAAAAAAGAGCCCGACATAAAAAAAGTTCAGCCAGGATTTTCTCCGGGACTGAACTGTTATATTTTGAAGATATGGAGAAGACTGAACAAAAAGCTGCTCCATCAATGGATGCTCAACTTCTTCTCTTTCATCACGGTAAAAGAATAATTCCTGCCTGTTTTCCTGGCTGCTTTTACCGCAGCATCAGTTACCTCAAGTAGCGTGTAATTTCCTATTCGGTTAAACTCCGCCGATGTGCCCAACGCTTGCCTCCGGGCAGTGTTTTTATTGGCATCTTTAAAAGAGGCTTTTTTCATTTCTTCTTCCAGTTTCTGGTAGTCTTTCTGACTGGCAGCCTTCAATTCAATCCGGGTGATAAAGCGTGGCATACGAAATCGTTTAGAAGTAATTTATGGGATAGGTGATTATTTGATACAAAATTAGCTGTTTTAACGAACGCAAATGTTAAGAATATATTGTTTATCTACTATATGACAACGCTCAGGTAGTAACTTATTTGGAAGAAGCGGGCGAAACGCATTGAAACCTTTCCCTCTATTTGTTAATAAAATCACTAAGTGCCGTGGAAAGAAGTGTACCGCCGGACATTTTCTTTACCTATATAAACCCCACCGCGGGTTTTATGTCTTTGTTGGAACCCACCCACAAACAAGCGCTGTTTAGTTAGTCAAATTTGCAATTAGTCAGCAGGCAACGCAAACCAAAACTTGCTTCCTTTTCCGAGCTCGCTTTCCACCCCGATTGTTCCTTTGTGTGCCTTTATAATCTCTGACGAAATGTAGAGACCCAAACCAAGCCCGGAATAATTTTGCCCTTCATTTTGAACTTTATAATATCTATCAAACAAAAAAGGAATTTTATCCTCCTGAATGCCGGGTCCTTTGTCGGTGACGGAAATTCTAACCTTATTGTTTTCCCGTATTGCCACCAGTTCAATTTCCTTAGACGCCGGTGCATACTTGATAACATTGTTCAAAAAATTAACAATGACCTGTTCGATTCGTTTTTCATCAGCAAAAAGTTGCAGTGATTTATCCGCTGTGATGATTAGTTCATGCTTGCCTTCCAGTGCTACCTGCTCGCAACAGCTATTGAAAAGATCAGCAATAAAAAAAAATCGCTTATCTAAGGTTATTTTTCCATCGCTAAGCCGACTACTGTTCAAAAGATCGTCCAGCAAAAGCGCCATTTTGTTGGTGCTGCGCGAAGCTTGTTCGATTAGCTTGATGTGGATGTCTGCAAATGGATCATGTTTTATGCTGTCAAGTAACTGCAGGGATGCCTTTAAACTGGTAACGGGTGTTTTAAGCTCATGGCTGGCGACGCTAATAAATTCGTCTTTTATTTCCTGCAGGCGCTTAAATTCTGTAATATCAATCGCGGTACCAAGTACGCGCGTCACTTTGTTTTCTTTGAAATAATATTGACCGGTTATCCTAATCCAATGGACCGCGTTGTCGGAGCGAATAATTCTAAGCTCATAAAATAAGTGCCCGGTTTTTAATGCAAGTTGGTGAGCCGCATCCCGTATTGCCATGTCTTCCGGGTGTATTTTGGCAAGATAATCAGCCCATTGTCCAAAGCTGCCCATATCAAATATTTCATTGAAACGGTCCGACGATATCAATATGCCGGTATCAAATTCCAAATCATAGGTTCCTATTGCTGCGGCTTTCACCGCCAGTCGTACCCGCTCTTCCACTTCCTGGATTTTGCGCGTGGCCTTAACTTTTTCAGTAACGTCAATTGCGATAATCATAATGCTATGTACCACGCCGGTTACATCCCTGATTGGTTCATAGAAAAAATCGACAATTACCACTTCACGAATCTGCATTCTTTGTAGTAACAGTTCATGTTCCTTTTCAGAAAAAGCAATGCCGGACCGAATTACCTCTTGCACAATGGGCGCATAAGTGGCCGCTAATTCTGGAACCGCATCCCATATAGATTTGTTTTCAATAGCAGGTCTTGTTTTACCAATCAACGCAAGGTACAAGTCATTTACATCCTGAATCAACAGGTCTTTTGCCCGGATAATGCAAATACCCACGGGAGCCTGCAGCACCAAACTCCGAAACCGCGCTTCACTTTCAATTAATTCCTGGTTGGATTCAAAAAGTCTGTTATTAAGCGTGTTTTGATCTAGTACCCTTCTTCTCAATGCCAGCCTGCCAATCACTTGTTTTGCAAGTATTTTAAGCGCCTGTACCTGTGTTTCTGAGAGATTCCTTACTTTATTATCAATAACACACAAGGAACCCAAACCAAATCCCTGTTCATCAACGAGTGGAACACCGGCGTAGAAGGTAATATGCGGATCGCCGGTTACTAACGGATTGGAAGAAAAACGCGCGTCTTTACTTGCATCCGGCACTATCAACATAGGATCAGTTGAAGCGATGGCATGCGCACAAAAAGAAAATTCTTTGGGTGTTTCAGCAACCGGAATGCCTTTTCTAGCTTTAAACCACTGCCTGTTGGTATCAACCAGGCTTATCAGTGCTATTGGCGTCTGGCAAATGGCAGATGCAAGTTCGGTAAGTTCATCAAAATCACTTTCTTGTGCCGTATCAAGTATGTTATAACTATTCAAGGCCGCAACTCTCTCCAACTCATTGGGTTTGACAGGCGGCCCCGGTATCGGAGCAAGTTTTTTAATATTCATTACAAAACAAACAACTGCGTATGCTAAAAAATGATTGAATAAATCGCGCATGCTTTAAGTAGCGCGCTGGAGCCATCTTTCATTTCGCTTTTTGAATAGAGCGATAGTTGGCACTAGCCCCAAAAATACATATTTCCATAACAAGGCGCTTTAGGTAACTGAATTTACGCGGCCAATTTGATTAACTGAACCAGACCAGATATTAGCCACCTGGTTATTGAAACTGGAATTTACTGGCAAATACGGCTGGTGGAACCTGGCTACTTAATAACCGGCAGATGGGCGGGTGAGCCATCCTGATAAGTTCAGTTTTTCATCCGCTGTACCTTTTCGATAACGCTTAATAAAGCCTCACTTGAAAACGGTTTTTGTATAGACGCATCAGTTGGCCATACTGGCAACGGATATTGGCCATCGTAGCCAGTCATCAATATTGTTCCGGTAGTTGTAAGTGCGGGGTCGCCCTGTAATAAACCCAAAACATTTTGTTCTGTTACATCCACCAAAATAATATCCGGATTGAAATCATGTAGTATTACCGGCACTTCGTTCAGGTGGCGGGTATATATTGTTTCGTACCCAAACGTTTGCAATAAGTATTTTATTAAATCGAGTAATTCCTTATCGCTGTTGATAACAAGTATTTTCCCCTTATACTTTACACCGTCCTGGTTAAAAACCGGGTTGGTGCCCGGTAAAGTGCTGTCGGCTATTGATTCTATCTGTTCCTTTGTTCCATCGCTCGAATCCATTTTTGCCATTCCCATACTAGATCATTTGCAAGATGAAACCAATTCTTGTGCCGAATTATTTTCATTTTAAACCTTTCTATATTTAGAATTAGCAATGCTTTTAAAAGCATCAGGCATGCCCGTAAGCCACTGATTGATCACTTAATTGAATCAGTTTTTTGCCGCAAACGCGTTGTTCGATTATAATTTAATCAGGCCATCGGCAAGATTCTGCCACTGAAATTTTGAAAATACATCCATGGCTGCTGTTCCTACTACTGTATGTCGGATACTGTCAGTTAGGGACTCGGTCTTTTTGTTGGGAAGAAGGTTTCGGTCGGCGATGCAAACATCAATGGCTTTAAATTTTCTGGAAATTACAAAGCTGCTGGTAGCATCGGGTGAATAAAAATGTGCAATATTACCACCCGTTTTTGGATTGGAGGACGGTCGCACCCGAAATCCGATACTGTCGGAACTGCCGTCCATTACTTCAGACAGCTGTTCTATTTTCACCCAGTCGTAACCTCCTCCTTTTTTACTACCCGGCCCTGGTATATCAATGCGAATGTGAAAGCCCTCATGAGCTGTATTGGTTATTTCATTTCCCTGTGCATCGGTTAGTTGAAATGCCGCGCTGATAATGCCCGCCACCTGGTGCCACTCATTGACCGCCAGGAGTCGTTTTTTAACTACCTGGTAAAAAGAAATAGCTTCCGGTTCATCGGCAGCCATATATGAAGAGACGGCATCAACAGCTTTGCCCTTAATTTGCTCGGGAATAATACCCAGGCCGTCTCTCTTACTTATACTCATGTCCTTTATTTTAAGTACAGCATGAACGCATCAAATATATAGCTACATTCTTTTGAAGTTAAGCTATGTTAAAAGCAAATGGCCAGGAATACGCAACCCGGATTTGGTTAGCAGACAATATCTTTAAAAATTCTTTGGAAGCCTGTTTACTGTGCAGGTCTTCGCTATTTAATTTTAGATCATTGCTGGTGCTTCGCCATCTTGCCGGTTATTGTTTCCAGTGCTGCCATAATTTTATCGATCGCGCCATTGAGTGCCTGCTCTTTGGAGTTGGCGTGACTTGTTGCAGCGACCGGCTGTTTACCCTCCAGCCTCGCTTCTATCATACACCTAATATCATTTTGTCCTGATTTCGCAGCATTTTCGTCAGTCAGGTGCACCTCTACCCGGGTGATTCCTGTAAACCGGGAAAATTCTCTTTCAATTAACTGCGAAAAGTCACTGGCCATATCCTGATCGATGTGTATGTTATTATCTGTATTAATTTGAATTTTCATTACTGTTGTTTTAATGATGGTGAATTTAAAGCTGATAAAATTGGCAAGGCTAACTCCAATTAAATCTTTACCCGCTTCCGTTTATTGGCATGAACAAAAGCAAAAATTGCAATGGTGGCTAGCTTCCGAGCTTCATACCCTGCCCTACTAATTATTTAACCGAAAATGACGTTGTGCGCATTACAACAGTTGATCCCGGGTAAACGATGTCTGGCTTATCTTCCGCAGTTATAAAAATTGCTGTCGGTTTAAAGGTAGTTTTCGTATGCAAAGCGCTTTTCAATGTACTCGACAAAAAGGTATCGCTTGTCTTAATCTGACCAATATTCTTAATGCCGTTTCCGTTCGTCTCCATCCACACCACATAAACATTTCCTGGTGGAGAAAGACGCTTGGGATCTGCCAGGTGCATCACATTTAAGTCGATGTCGTAATTACTATTATTGTCTTTCTTAATTTTCACTGAACCTTCAGCGGCCGGCACTACAGACGAAGTTGAAAAAGCTATCTTTTTGGTACCGCTGCATGATTGAAAGGCAAATGCGGTGAATAGCATAAAAAGCACGACCCATTGATGGCGAAGTTTAAAATGTTCAATTGTATTCATACATTTAATTTCATTGCGTCGTAAATAATTTTTTTTTTGGCCTCGGGGTTGGCTATCACATAAAGCTCCAATACCCGTTCAATTGTTCCAGATGAATATTTGTGTCTGGCCAGTGGTCCTCGTTAAAACCAGGCGCCTTTTCCAGCATTTCCCTGCTTTTATTAAATACAAATACTTTTTTTTCAGCATCTACACGCAGCAGTGCGAATGGAATAGCGAAATACTTGGTACCAATACCCAGGAATCCACCAAACTCAATAACGAAGTATTCAATTTTGCCCGTAGTGATATCAAGCATAATATTTTTTATCTCCCCCATATGGGCGCCTTCATTATTTTGCACTTTATCACCTATTACCGAAGTAGCCGTTAAGTACCGTAATGGCAGATTTGGAAGCAATGGGCCGTTATTAACGCCCGTCAAATTATCCTGTTGAAGTGTATCCATTGTAATTGTTTGTTTAATGTTAATTTATTGAATCAAATACCTTAGGGATTATTAGTGGAAATACCACACTACAGCGTGGCTATTTTGTTTCTCAAGTTGGGTAGAAAAAGCAGTATGTTTTTGCATCGATAAAAGCAAAGTGAAAAACTCCGTAAAGAAGCCCAAGAATCAATGCAACTTTACTGCTTTAACCGGGGAAATTATAGGACCTATTGTTCGATGTTCACATAATATAATGCACAACCATGCCACTATTTTCAAAAATTTTCTTCATTGGCCGGAAGCTGCTTTTTTGCTTCGCCAACTTTAGTTAACAGGCGGTTTAGTAACACCGTATGACAATTTTCTAAGTCACGTTCCTTTAATGCGTTAATCATTATCAGCAGCTCATTTTGAATATATTGATCCTGTTTTCCGTAGTTCCAGATTGGATGAATACACTTAATGAAAAGGTCCTGGAAAGATGACACCATACTACAAACACGCGATACGCCATTAATATCTGTTGAAAGCTTTGCCGGGTAATAGGATAAGCGGTATGCCAACAAATCACTCAATGCATGAAGGCTTAATACAGCTGTTGCAGGATCATTTATTCCCGGACTTAAAGATTTCAACGCAATCTCTGCCAGCTGAAGAAACCCGTATTCCGGGTTGCGTTGAATTGGTTGTCCCCTGTAAAAATCCACAAAAGCGTCTATTGCTGGCTCCCAGTCACTCCTGGTGTTCCCAGAGACGAAGTACACTTTAATATATACCGTTCCCTTTAAAATAAAATCTCCCGGTTTACAAGCGAAGCTGATAAACAAGTCGTATTCTTCAGCAAGGGCGAGCAATTTTTTAGTACTGAATCCCTGGTAATAATTTGATTCTTTTGCAGCCAACTCAACGAATGGCATATTTTCCAAGCCAGGAATTATATCTGCCATTGTCGAATATTTCTCCTCCATAGATTTCCGGGTTTGCTGCTGCACCCGGTGTATTACATTCTCATACTTTAAAGTTTGCGTTACATAATCAAGGAAATAAATAAAAAGAAAAATATCTACTACAGTTAGCAGTATCAGCAAGTAAATACTAAGCGCGGGAACATACACACCACTGTTAATGTCTCGGATGGTACTTAGTAAAAATAATGCGTACACAATAGTGCCGATGTAACAACCCAATATAATTTGCTGAAAACGGTTTTCTATCATGCTGCTTAATACCCGGTTGCTCATCTGCGAAGCTGCCTGGTTTAATACAATCATCACCATTGAAAAGCTGAACACCGTCAGTGAGATAATGGCCCCGCCAACGGTTGAGATAATCGTTCGCGCGGTACTCGCATCTTTCAGGCTAAGCCAGCTCAATTGCTGTTTCAACTGTTTGCCCCAGGGCGAAAAATCAAGTTCCAGCATTCCCCAGGAAAGAAACAAAAAACTGATGGCAATAAGGGCGGGGTAAAAGGCGATGCTCTGGGTGATTTTATTGATGTGAACCCTTATCCATTTTACCGGTGATACAACCATAGTTATTTTTTATTTATGAATAGTAAGCATAAATTTTGCCAGATACAGTCACCTGGTGAAAGAACATTCTGTGCCATTCGTCATTCTACTTTTTTGAGAAAAAGTGCTCTATAGCGTAATAGAACTTAGTATACTTTTTGCTGCAAATTAAATGCTACTACTTGCTGTTCACGCTTCATCTCCTGCATTAAATCCGCCATTGTAAATTTAAAGATATTCAGGCTGCCAATACGAAGACCTTGTTTTAGACGTAAGACACAATTTAACAGAATAAAACAGTATAACTGGCCTTATTACGCTGACTTTCCTGGCCGAATACAGTGTGCGCCGTAAACATTGCTGGATATGCAAAGGTGGAATTTAAAGCCAGAAGGGGGTACTGGCTAAAAGGCAATGGTGATGAGGTAAACAATTACCCATTTAGAAATTGTTGCCCGTGTTTCCGGCTATGGTTTGGGGTTATATTTCGCCGATCAACTTATCCGCAAGCACACTAGCCTGATGTGCCAAAAAAGCAGACACCAGACGCGCAATTTCCTGGTTGTGATCCCTACGTAATCAATTTATTTCCAGTTGACATATGCGGTTACGCCATAAACGTGCGTTTTTTTAACGCTAATATAAAGTCGAGTTCAAAAAGAAAACCGGAATGATAACGACGCTGGATTACAAAAATGCAGAATAAATCAGCACCAGTCATTTTGCCTACATTTTCCCGAGTTTTACCCATTTGACCATTGCATGCCTCGAGCCAGCGGCGATTAAAAACATGTGATATGTGTAAACCCTTTCTATTATTGTGTAATGCATGAGGAGTAAATGTTCCGACCTTTACGGGATAAGAACCTATTTTTCTGTATGCTGAGAAAGGCTTTGGAAATCTTTCCGGACTTTACCAACCTGTTGTTTCGTTATAATTTTTTCTGACTCACCCGTTTGGATAAAAATAAGTGCATGGATAAACTCAATGATCGAGAATGCCTCGAAAAAAATAAAGTATGTATTATTGTTGAAATAATAGAATACGTGCCCAACGCTGTGTTAAGTAAGACAATTATTAAGAAGGACACAGGTAATGTAACTGTATCTTCTCTCGCTGCCGGTGAAGAATTGGCTGAAAAAATTGCTCCTTTTGATACATTCATTCAGATAATTGATGGTGCCGCTGAACTAAGTATTAATGACAAAAAGTATATCCTCCGCCTGGGCGACGGAATAATCATTCCGGCCCATTCCAAACAACACTTCAGTGCCAATGTTCAATTCAAAATGATTTCTACCGTTATCAAAAGCGCGTATGAAGACAATTAAGCAAGGCTATCGACAGCAATAGCGAAAAAATCCATCTTCTGAATGCGCGAATCCTTCAAAACATATTACTTGGGTTGAATCTGGCAAATGTCTTTGAATCGCGTGAAATTAAGTCTTTGATTTGAACCAGGCGTTCATGCTTACTTCATTGTTTGAGACGGATCATAATAGAAGACCTACCCCTATAATAAAATATTTTGTGTTCGGAATATGCATGCCAAAATGCCGGGAATGAGCTAAACAAGGATTATCATCCGCATATTAAAAGCGAGGCGCGCAGCAGCGTTTTAAATCTCCAGATCTAATGCATGTAAATAATTTTATCAATAAAGGTTTAACGCAGCAGCAGGTATTGGATGCCAGGAAATTGTGTGGATACAACAAACTCAATTATAAAAAGGAAGATGGATTGATTGATGCGGCGAAAAGGCTGGTAAAAGATCCCATGGTTATTTTATTGCTGGTGGCAGCATGCATTTATTTTATCAGCGGCGACATTGCAAACGGCATTTTCCTGGCTGCTGCAATTGTTCTGCAGGCAGTTATTTCTTTGTACCAGGATGCACGAAGCAGGAATGCCCTGGAACATTTGCAGCATTTTACACAACCCAAGTGCAAAGTAATCCGGGACGGACAAACACAAGAAATCGCAAGCGAAGCCTTGGTTGTAGGCGATAGCATGGTTGTGGAAGAAGGCAGTGCCGTTAGTGCAGATGGCATTATCATCCACGCAAACGATTTTTCGGTTAACGAATCAATACTTACCGGCGAATCTTTATCGGTATTTAAAGACCAAACGCAGGAAGATAAATCAATTTACATGGGCACCACAGTTGCCAGCGGGCTGGCCATTGCTACCATTACTGCAATCGGCAATCAAACCAAACTGGGCAAAATTGGAAAAAGCCTGGAAAGCATCAAAGAAGAAAAAACTCCCCTGGAACTACAAATTGCCAGCTTCGTCAAAAAGATGGCCGTTATTGGAATACTGGTGTTTATCATTTTCTGGGCCATCAACTATTTTCATACCCACAATGTGCTGGATAGCTTATTAAAATCACTCACCCTTGCCATGAGTATACTGCCCGAAGAAATACCAGTGGCCTTTACCACGTTTATGGCACTGGGTGCATGGCGGCTGATGAAAATGGGCGTTGTTGTAAAACAAATGAAAACCGTGGAAACACTGGGCAGCGCCACGGTTATTTGCACGGACAAAACAGGTACGCTGACTGAAAATAAAATGAGCCTCGCAAAACTATTTGTGCTTTCTGCAAGGCAAATTGTTGATGCGGAAGCAGCACTGAACGACGATCAAAAACAACTTATCCGCGTTGCCATGTGGGCGAGCGAGCCCATCCCGTTTGATGCCATGGAAATAGCACTTCACCATGCCTACGCCAATACCACCCTACCCGATGAAAGACCCTATTATACCATGCTACACGAATATCCATTGAGCGGGAAACCGCCTATGATGACTCATTTGTTTGAAGACAATTCGGGAAACCGCATCATTGCCGCCAAAGGCGCACCGGAAGCGCTCATGAATGTGTGCAACCTCACTACAACTGAAAAGCAACAAATAGAAAATGCGATCTCCACAATGGCCAACGACGGGTACCGCGTATTGGGGGTTGGGACTGCAACGTTTGACGGAAATAAATTTCCAGTCACGCAGCAGGAATTAAAATTTGTCTTCAACGGAATTGTTGCTTTTTACGACCCGCCCAAAAAAAATATTCAAGCCGTTTTAGAAAATTTCTATGATGCCGGCATTGCTGTAAAAATAGTTACCGGTGACAATGCAGCCACTACCTCCGCCATTGCCAGGCAAGTGGGTTTCCGGGGGTATGAGAAAAATATCAGCGGCGACGCCCTGATGCAACTTTCCGATGCAGCACTGAAAATAAGCGTGGCGGAGATGCAGGTGTTTACCCGGATGTTTCCGGAAGCCAAACTAAAAATTATTAACGCGTTAAAGGGAAACAATGAGATTGTAGCCATGACTGGCGATGGCGTAAACGATGGCCCTGCGCTGAAGGCGGCACACATTGGTATTGCCATGGGTAAAAAAGGAACAGAGATAGCAAAACAGGCAGCATCGCTGATTTTGCTGGACGATGATTTGTCTAAAATGGTAGATGCCATTGCCATCGGAAGAAAAATTTATAGCAATCTTAAAAAAGGGATTCAATACATCATTTCCATTCATATACCCATCATTTTAACGCTCTTTATCCCGCTTGCCCTGGGTTGGATATACCCCAATATCTTCTCTCCCATACACATCATTTTTTTAGAGCTGATTATGGGTCCCACCTGTTCTGTCGTCTACGAAAATGAACCCATGGAAGCAAATGCCATGACCCAAAAACCGAGACCGTTTAACAATACCTTCTTTAACTGGAAAGAACTTGCTACCAGCGTTGTCCAGGGCCTCGTTATTACAGCCGGAACCCTCTTTATTTATCAATATGCAGTACGCCAGGGGTTTGATGAAACGCGTACACGTACCATGGTTTTCACCACGCTGGTAGCCGCAAATATTTTTCTTACGCTAATCAACAGGTCATTTCACTATTCTGTTATTACAACCATGAAGTATAAAAATAACATGGTATTGCTTATTGTCTTTATTACAACCGGTATTATGGGGCTGCTTCTTTATATGCCAGCGCTCACAAAATTCTTTGGTTTTCAAAAGCTGCCACTAACCGAATTGTCCGGCTGTACATCCATTGGCTTCCTCTCCGTTACCTGGTTTGAACTGGTAAAGTGGATCAGGAGAAGGAAAAGTATTTAATAAGAAAAAATGCGTAATGCAGTATCAACAACTATGGTACACCTGACTGACAATACCTATCCGGTAAAAAACATCCAGGCATCGGGTGCTGATGAAATAGCCACGCTTTTTAATGTTAACCCGAAAAACGGGTTAGATGAAAAGGAGTTTGAAAAAAGGATCGAAGAATTTGGCCCGAATAGCTACCAGGAAAAAAAACAAAAGAAAGTTTTCTTGCTTTTGCTGGAACAATTCAAAAGTCCGATACTATTGCTGCTTGTTGTTGCAGCAGGATTTTCTTTTTTTTTCAGTAACTGGATAGAAGGGTTTTCTATAATTGCAGTTATTTTTATTACCGTGGCACTTGGTTTCTTCATGGACTTGCAGGCACGTAAATCTATGAAGGCATTAAAAAACATGGAAGTACGCATTGCGAGGGTCTGGCGGAACGATACCATAAAGGAAGTTGCATCTGAAAAAATCGTGCCTGGTGATATTTTAGTTTTGGAGGCCGGCGACATGGTGCAGGCGGATGGAAGGCTAATAGAATTAAATCAATTTGAAGCGGATGAGTCTACCCTAACCGGGGAGTCGTTGCCCGTCTCAAAACGCACGCAAATTGTAGAAAAGGATGCCAGTCTGGGCGACAAAATTAATTTGATATTTAAAGGTACTTCTGTTGTGAAAGGCAATGCCCGCGCCATCGTGACCGCCACCGGCCATTATACTGAATTGGGTAAAATTACATCGCTGGTAGAAACCGCCACGCAGGATACTACACCGCTTGAAAAAAAATTACAGGGGCTCACAAAAAAACTCATGTGGATTACGGCCGCATTTGCATTAATTTTTATTCTAACAGGATTGCTTCGGGGAAAAGCATTTTACTTAATTGTTGAAACAGCACTTGCCCTGGCCGTTGCGGCTATTCCGGAAGGACTTCCGGCGGTATCCGTGATTGCCCTCACTTATGGTATGCTGCGGATGGCCAGGCGAAATGTACTTATTAAAAGGCTTGCTTCGGTAGAAACCCTGGGAGGCGTAAATATTATTTTTACTGACAAAACCGGAACACTGACGGAAAATAAAATTGAAGTAAATAACCTGATGTTTTTGGATGAAACCGTTCCGGTGGCAAAAAACAGCGAAGATGTTCACGCAAAGATTTCCAAAAATAGGGAGGGCTTTGAAAAGCTGCTGCTGATATCAACTTTGTGCAACAACGCCGTTACAAAAGAAAATACAAAACATCTCGGTGATCCGGTTGAAATAGCATTGCTGGAATTTGTCTTTGCAAATAAATTAATTGCAGCGGACATTAAAGCCGCTTATCCGCGTATTGCGGAAGAAGCATTTAATTCTGAGGCGAAAATGATGGGCACTTTACATAAACACCAAAATTCCAATTTTGTGGCCGCCAAGGGTGCCGTTGAAATGTTGTTGATAAAATGCACTTCATATTGCAGCGCAAATGCTGTTTTGCCGATCACCGGCGAAGCCAGTAAGCTATTTCTAGAAAAAGCAGAGGATATTGAGCGGGCCGGGTCCCGGGTGTTGGCTTTTGCCTACAAGGAGGGTACTGCTATTGAGGCAGATAATTACCTGCAGGGTTTAACCCTCGCAGGCTTGATTGGATTTCTGGACCCACCAAGACTAGAGGTTATCGGTGCATTGCAATCATGCAGGGAAGCAGGAATTAAAGTAATTATGATAACGGGTGACCATCCTGCAACAGCACTCAATATTGCCGAAAAGATAAAGCTGTCAGCGACTGACAATATTGTTGTGAATGGGAAGGATATGGAAGGCAACGTTACTCCTGAAAACCTATTTGCTGCTACCGTTTTTGCAAGGGTAACACCGAAACAGAAGCTGGACATGGTAAGCCTCTACCAGAAAAAAGGCAATATCGTAGCGATGACCGGCGATGGCATCAACGACGCCCCGGCTTTAAAAAAAGCAGATATTGGTATTGCGATGGGTATCCGGGGCACACAGGTGGCAAAAGAAACTGCGGCGATGATTTTAAACGATGATTCATTTACATCTATCGTAACAGCCATTATGCAAGGACGGGTCATTTTTAAAAATATTAAAAATTTTCTAATGTACCTGCTCTCCTGCAACCTGAGCGAAATCTTTATCGTTTTTTTCTATGGATTGTTAAACTTTTCCTTTTCTGTACTCCCCTTGCAAATCCTCTTCCTTAACCTCGTAACCGATATTTTTCCGGCACTCGCACTTGGGCTGGGCAAAGGCAATAAATTAATTATGCAACTGCCACCTAGAAATCCTTCAGAGCCTATTATCGCAAACCAAGACTGGATTACCGTGACCCTGTATGCAATATTATTAGCATTGCCGATCCTGCTGGTGACAGGCTATTGCAGTTCCTATTTAAAATATGACACGGCCATTTGTAACAATATTACATTCTTCAGCCTGGCATTATCGCAGTTGTGGCATGTTTTGAATTTAACGTCCCGCAACGTCTCTTTTTTTAGTAACGAAATTACCCGCAATAAATTTATCCCGGTGGCTTTGTTGGTCTGTATAACAATAATGGGCGCATTTTATCTAATTCCCCCACTCAGTAAATCTGTCGGCATCCAGGTGCTGCATCCGGCCATTTGGCTGATTATACTTTTAACCAGTATTGCGCCGGTTTTTCTCATTCAGCTTTTTAAAAGAGGTTTTAAAATTATTGACTAGTGAAAGAAAACCAGGCGCTGACGGTAGCGGCCTGTGAACAGCGCCAGGTGGAGGTGATTTAATCATCGAAAGGCAACAAGGAGCAGGGTTTACAAGCTGCTGGTCGGTGATCACTTAGTAGTACCGCTTACGTCTTTCCCATAAAAAATCATCAAAAGACAAAACTCAGAACATGCTGTACACCATAACACACGCTCGCTGAAATAAACTGAACTCATTTATATTCATATTGAAAGCATAAACATCCGCAACAATGAGTTTGAACATTTTGAAGTTCAGCAATTAAAAATAAAAAAAACTAATCGCACTATCATGAAATCAAACGCCGGTCTGTACCTGCTCATCGCCTTACTGGCCTTCCTCGGACTTGGGGCAATTGGGGGCGGCGCTGTATTGATTATCTCGCCATCTGGCAAATTAATAGGGATGCCACTGTCTATGTTAACTCCATCACCCTTCAGCAGCTTTTTAATTCCGGGTATAATTTTATTTTTAATACTTGGCATCGTTCCCTTTCTGTTAATAATAGCGCTGCTAAGAAAGCCTGCATCAAAACTGGCAGATCGGTTTAATTGTTTTTTTGACATGCATTGGTCTTGGACCTACGCTATTTACATGGGCTTTATGCTTATTTTCTGGATTCAAATAGAAATGATTATGCTTTCTGCCGTTAGTTGGCTACATACCTTCTATATGATGCTCGCAGTGGTTATCATCTTTGTCGCCTTGTTGCCACAAATAAAAAGACTTTATAAAAAATAGGAATGACCAACGAAAATGCCGCTACAAAAAAAAATGACTACTTATAAAAACAAATAATTGCGCACTTTCAAAAAAAGCTATGGATAAAATTAAAAATAATCATCAAAATGAAGTAGCCGACATTGATATTGCCAGAAAAATGACTCACCTTCCCTTAACTGTAAGGCGGTCAATAGAATTACTTGGCATTATTTTGATCGCATTTGTCGTCATTTACCTGCACAATATTATTATGCCAGTCCTCCTGGCCCTGGTTGCAGCCATTGCGCTATTACCGGTTTACAGATTTCTGGTGCGCAAAAAAATGCCTGCCACCATTTCCATTTTTTTAACAATATTACTAATGACCATCCTCCTGGCGTTGATTGTATTTTTAATCACGTCCCAGCTAAAGCCATTAATCAACAATTTTGATGTTATCAAACAGAATATTTCCAATCACATAGATGCGATTAGTATATGGTTCAGCAACAGAACTGCCATTTCTACAACCCGCCAGGCAGAAATAATTAATCAGCAGGCTGACCGATTTTTGAACGCTACTGGAAATA